>JACQWC010000068.1 GCA_016209635.1 Candidatus Rokuibacteriota bacterium
CGTGGCGGCCATCAACGGGTTCGCGCTCGGCGGCGGGCTCGAAATCGCGCTCGCCTGCGACCTGCGCATCGCCGCCGAGTCTGCCGAGCTCGGGCTCCCGGAGGTCACCGTCGGGCTGATCCCGGGCTGGGGCGGGACCCAGCGGCTCGTCCGGCGGGCCGGCCGCGGCGTCGCGAAGGATCTCGTCTTCACCGGGCGACGTCTGGCCGCGCGCGAGGCGCTGGATCTCGGCGTCGTGAACCGCGTTGTCCACGACGACGTGCTGCTCGAGACGTGTCGCGAGCTCGCGGCACGTGTCCACCGCGCGAGCCCGATCGCCGTCCGTCAGGCAAAGAAAGCGATCGACGAGGGCGCCGAGCTGGGCCTCGACCAGGGGCTGGTGCTCGAGGCGGAAGCGTGGCTCGTGAATTTCTGCGCGCCCGATCGGGTCGAGGGCCTCCGCGCGTTCGTCGAGAAGCGCCGGCCGGCCTACCGCGGCCGCCACGCCGCGAAGGGATGAGTGACCGCCGGAGGCGGCGAGGCATGCGGCCTCATCGAGCGTGTGGTCCACCACGCCGAGATCATCACGATCGGGAGGAGAAGCTATCGGCGGCAGGGGAAGCAGAGGTCGCAGCCCAGTCCAGCTGACTCCTTGTCAGCGCGCAATGAAATCGCGCACTTGAATCACGTAAGTTCGACCGCGTCCCGTTGGGGCCACCACCCTGACTTCGGTAACGATCTCCCCGCGTACAGGGCCGCTTTCTTAGCCGAAGCCGGGGCGCAGGGGAGGGTGACCCGGGAACTCGCCGATCGTGAGCTGCTGCGCTTACCTGCTACGGGAGGCTCTGGATGATCTTGAGGGCGTCGTCCCGGCCGAACGCCCGCATCGTCGTCGTGCGGACATTGCCGAGCATGCCCGTGGCCAGAGCCAGTCTCATCACGGCCTCGTCGTTGGGGGCCTCCGTGATCACCACGAGATCGTACTCGCCCATGACGAGGTAGAGATCCTTGAGCCTTCCTCCGGCCGCCTTCACCGCCGCCTCGAAGTTCTCCACGCGCTTCGGAGCGTCCTTGACGGTGCGGATACCCTGGTCGGTCCACTTGACGAGGGTCACATAGCTTGGCATGAGGTCCCTCCCACTGAGCGCCGGAACACCTCTCCCCTCTGGCTGCTGACCTTCTACGACGCGGAGCGGGAAGTCAAGAGGCGGCCGGGCTTGGGTTGACCCACTCACCGGAAGAATGCGCCCTTTTCGCTTTTCCACCAGGACACGACGGTCTCAGTTTGACTGAGGGTGCCTGGCGCCGCACACTGCGACACTACCCGTGCCCGCAAGGCGTGCGTCATGCGCCCCGAATTTGACTGATCCAGATGCCGATCAGCGACACCACAAGCCCGAGCACACCAATCGCCACAATATCGACGCCGAGGGCATCGCCCTGGGCGAACACCAGGGCACCGCCGGCGGCCGCAAGGGCAAGAAACTCGAGTGCCATCAGCCTCCACCAGGGCGATTCGGGTACGCGCTCGAGGCGACGCGAGCCAGTTCGTATCTGGCGACCTACCGGGCGCTCGCCCGGAAGCATCCGCGGAGGAGGCCCGAGGAGTTGCTTAGGGATCTCGTGGCGACCACGCCCGGCGACGAGGGGAAGTGGTTCGCCACGGCGAAGGAGGTGGGGCTCTTCGACGAGGCGATCCGGCTCGCGAATCAGACACCGTGCGATCCGAAGACGCTGTCGCCGGAACCATTTGCAAAAGCGCGGCCCGACTCAAACACGGGTTCGAATCCCGTTGGGCCAGCATCTCGTGAGGTGCTGCTGAAGGTTGGCTTGATCCGGGCTGCGTCGACGAGATGACCTTCCCGTCGAGTACAATACGCCCGTATGGCCGAGGCGGATCGCATCGTGGAATTCAAGGAGGTTGCCGAGCTGATGCCGGACGACCCCGTGGTGCGGTTCGGCCTCGCCGGGGCGTACCTCGACGCGGGGCAGCCCGAGAACGCGGCCGACGAGTACCGGGAGGCGATCCGGCTGAAGACGGACTACTCGGCGGCGCACCGGGGGCTCGGCCGCGCGCTCGAGCGAGCGGGCCGGATCGCAGAGGCCAGGGCCGCGTACCAGCAAGGGCTCGAGGTCGCGACACGGACCGGCGACCTGCAGACCGGGAAGGAGATCGAGGTGTTCCTCCGCCGGCTCGAGAAGGCGGCGGGGTGAGCGGCGTGTTTCAGGCCAACCCGCGTGTCAAGGTCGTCGGCCGCTGGGCGATCAGCCGCTCGACGCTGTGCTGGTGGAGCAGGCCGTCGGCCGCGCAGCTGATCATGCCGTGCTCGTGATCGATGACGCGCCAGTCGTGATACGCCTCCCGTAGCTCGCCGGCCCCGAAGTAGTCGATCAGCTCGCCCTTCTCGACGTAGACGGACTCGGCCGTGAACACGATGTGGGCGTGATAGCCGTCGGGGACTGTGACCGACTTGAGCCGTCGGAAGAGCCGCACCCGCGCCTGCCGTGGCACGTAGTGGATGGCACCACACGAGTACACGAGGTGGAAGGGGCCCCCGAAACGACCACGTGCCATGTCGCCGTGGACCCAGCGCACCGGGACCTCGTGCGCACGCGCGAGCCGCTCGGCCTTGTCGATGCCGGCCCGAGACAGCTCGACGCCGATGACGTCGAAGCCGCGAGCGGCGAAGAAGACGCTGTCGCGCCCCTCACCCGAGCCCAGCTCGACCACGCGTGCCCTCGCGGGCAGGAGCCGCACCACGTCCCGCGCCAGCTCCGAGGGCTCCGTGCCCCAGATGTACCGGCGGGGCGTGCGCACATACTCGCGTGCCCATGGGCTTCGCATTCCGTCACCCCGGGGGGCGCCTTCAGCCACCGAAGACGTCGCACCCCTCGACCTTCACCGCGTAGGCGGTGACCGAGTGCCCGCCCGGGTGGTCGGGCTCACCCGTGCGGGTCATTGGTGGGACTCTAGGCTCGGCCCATGCGCCCTGTCAAATCGGTAGGCGGTTGCCGCCACGCGCGGGTGGCCGTAAGGTACGGGCCCGTCGCGCCGCTCGGCACCGAGGCGCAGCGGGCGGAGAAGAGTACCGGTGGGCGGAAGGGAAGGTCGACCGGTTCCCCATCTTGGCCGGCGAGCTGGTCCGCCTCAAAGTTGACGTGATCGTGGCCTCGGCTGTGCCCGCAGCTTTGTTGATGATGCGACTCGAGCTGGCCTTCACCACGGCCGCAGCGCTCATCGCCAGCTTGACCCGTGCGCTGGCCGAAGGCCGGCTCGAGCACCGTCCCGCGACTGCTGATCGATCGGCTACCTGCCTATCGATCGGGCCGGGGCCAACTTGTTCTTCCAGCTTCATCAGCGGAACATCGCCATTTTCTCGGCGAGACGATGGGAACTCCCGGTGAAGACAAAATCCAAGTCCGAGTCCTGTTCTTCGCTTAGACTGGGCGAAGCTCCGAGGACGCGAAGACCGCGGGCCGCTTAGATAGGCGCCTCTGCTTCGCATGGCGCGAGACCATCGAGCGGAATGCGCCGATCGTATCTCCAGGCCGGAGTTGGCGGGGCATGGCGATCACTCGGGTTGAGCCGGTAGAGTTCGTGCGGCGCCTCCGAGAAGAAGTGAAGACCCATCGCGCCGTGACTCACCCGTTTCTCACGCGCTTTGCTGCGGGGGGGCTGGCGCGTTGGCAGCTATGGGGGTATGGCTCGCAACACTACTATCTGGTTGGCTTTTTTACCGCCTACCTGGAAGCAATCGCAAACCGCACGCCGGACGCCCAAGTGCGAGCTCTCGTCCGGGACATCCTCGAGGATGAATACATGCGGCGGCAGAGCTTTGAACGATCTCATCCTGCACTCTATCGCCGTTTTCTCCGGGCAATCGGCTTTAGCGAGGGCGAGTGGGACCAAATTCCCCTGCTCCCAGCAACGCGGACCTTCGTGACCCTCCATCTCGACATGACGCTCCGGTCGTGGTTAGAAGCGCTGGGCGCCGTCGGCCCCGGCCATGAGTGGGCGATTCCGCCTATGTTTGGGCACCTTCTCCAGGGCATTGAACGCAGCGTCCCGATCGCTCCCGAAGCACTGGAGTACTTCCGGCTCCATATCGACCTTGACGTCAAACACGGGAAACTGTTGGAGCAGGGTCTGGTTCGCTGGGCGGAGAGCGAAGAACATCAGGATCTGATCCGAAGAGGTGCGCAGCGGTCGCTCGAGGCGCGTGCGTCCTTTTGGGATGCGCTTGGACAGCAGCTCTTCGGCGATTAGCCTGCATGTCCGCGAGCATGCCTTTACTGGCTCTTCGTGGAAGTGAGTGGGTGAAAATAAGAGGGCTGGCGGTGCGGAAAGCCGCTCTGGGAGCGGCCAGAAACGCTGGCGAGGGTCCACAGCTGTTCCACGGGGTTGAGCTCGGTCCTCCGATCCGCTATGTTCGCCGCCGGCCGAATGGAACGATCGGACGAAACAGGTTTCGTTCACGGCCCGTGGCTTCTCGGCGTTCGGGTCGCACGCCTCGACTACACCTTCACGCCTGTTGAGGGCGGCACGCGTTACGAGAACTCGATCACTCTCGGACCCGAGCCCCCGCTTCTTCGTCCGTTCTTCAAGAACGCGGTGAGGCCGCGACTCTTCCCGGACGACAAGGCGCGCGCATGGTTGAAGCACAACGTGGAGGAGGTGGGTACATTACTTACACAAGGAGTCAATAATCGGGAGGGGCTTCTCGCGCTATCTGAGCTCGCTAGGATTCCTTGTAGGACACCAGCTCCACCCGCTCCGCGGTGAGCACGTCGGGCCCGGCTTGCCACTCCCGCTCCCAGGCGAGGGGTCCACGGACCCGGTCAGGCGCGAACCAGTCCTTCCGGCGAATCTGGAGTAGACGGGGGCTGTGTCCCCATGACAGGCCCTGGCCTTCGACGCGAAATGCGTTGAAGGTGCCGGCCGGAACCGTGATGCTCTCCCGCGTGACGATCTGGAAGTGCATCTCGACACTGCCGGTACCCCGTCGCGAACTGGTAACGAAACGCGTGACCCAGCGCTTGCCGACCACGTACTCGAGGGGACCATACTGGTTGGCTGAGAAGAGCAGCCCGTCCGAGGTTCGCCGGACGTTGCCGAGCAGATCGGTGACGCGCCCGTCGCTGTATGTCACCTCGGTGTCGGTGATCCGCGTGATCGTGGACGTGAACGTCGTCCGCTCCTTCTTCGAGGAGAGGTCGAGCTCGCGGTAGGTGTAGCTGTCCCCGACCTTGCGGTCGGTGCTGGCGACCGCCGAGCCCTTGGTGTAGGGGTTGCCTTCGGCCGAGGCGATCTGGATCTTCTTCTCACCCTGCTTCGCCAGCAACCGATCGAGCTGCAGCTGGGCCAGCTCGGCGAAGTTGCCGCTCGGGTAGCGGCGCAGATAGTCCTCCAGCGGCGCCGGATCCCGGGAGTTCTGGATCCGGTCCCAGAGCGCCGACTCTTCCTTGTAGCGCTTCTCCTTCTCCTCGTCGGAGAGCTTCTTGAGGTGCGGGGGCGGCAGAAAATAGAAATCCTCCTCCAGCGAGGTGCTCTCCCAGGGGATCTGCCGGCCGCTGGACTTGCGCCGCACCCCTAGCCGCACGCGCTTGAACACGTCCTCGATCTTCGCCCCCTGCACCTTCAACTCTTTGAGCAGGTGCTCGGTATAGAGGCCGTTCACCCCGTCCCCGTCGGCCGCCACGTTGCCGGGCGAGGTGGCATAGGCGAGCAGCGTGCCGGACGGCGCATCGATCTGGCTCAGGCCTTTCTGCTCGAGCCGCCGGGCGTCCCCGAAGGGGTCGTCGCGGCAGGCATCCAGGATGATCACGTTCATCGGATTGGCCGCCTTGGTGATCCCCTTGAGGAAGCTGCCGAGATCGACCCCCCGCGCCTGGATGTCTTCGGTTTTCTCGACCACGGCGTCGACCGGAATGAGGTAGTTGCGCCAGGCAAGCTGCACCCCATGCCCCGCAAAGTAGAAGAGTCCCACGCCCTTCTTCGTCGCCAGGACCTGGACATGAGACTGGATCGCCGAGAGCATCTCGGCGCGCGGGGCGTCCAGCTTCAGGGCAACCTCGAACCCCGCCCCTTTGAGCACCGCGGCCATCGCCCGGGCGTCGTTGGTCGGATTCTTGAGCGGGACCTGTCGGTACTTGCTGTTGCCGACGACGAGCGCCACCTTGGGCAGGCCGAGCAGCGCGCCCTGCGACTGCGCCCACACCCGCCCGGCCGTCCCCGAAAGCAGCAATCCGCCTGCCACCAGACCGCCCTGCAGCACGTGCCTCCGCCCGAGATCCATCGTCCCCATGTGAGTCCGCTCACCGAAGGGTCCCCCGGCGCCTGCGGCTAGTCAAGATCCGCCCAAGGGCGACCCTCCTCCTGCAAGATGAAATCGACCCTCATCGTCCGGAAGGTCTCAAGTGTCGTGAGAAGATGCTTCACGTGTCGTCGCAAGCCTGTCGTTGACAAGTGATCTGGCCGCTCGCGTTTGACAAGTGATTTGTCCGTTTAGCGCAAGGCGACCTGACGCCCAGTGGCCGAAAGTTCAGTCCGGCGGCGGCCGCCAGGCGAG
>JACQWC010000069.1 GCA_016209635.1 Candidatus Rokuibacteriota bacterium
GGTGGAGGCGCCCGCCGATCTCCTCGCCGAGCGTGCGGATCATGTACTGCTCGCCCGAGTGGAGCCCGCCGCCCACGCGGGTGCGGACCTCCACCACGCCCTCCTTCTCCATCTGGCGCAGCCCCCGCAGGATGGCGGCGCCCGCCGCCGGCGGCAGGAGCCCCTCCTCGACGAGCATCACCGCGTGCGCCTTGTCGAAGGCGTGGAGCGTCAGGAGCATCGGCTGCGTCCGCCCGGCCGAGAGCCGGGCGAGCTGCGGCAGCATCTCCTCCCGCAGCCGGATCCCGGCCGTGCGGAACCCCCGGTAGTCCGACGATGGCTGCCTCAACATGACGCCCGTCCCTCCCTGGTCGCCGCCGTGCGCGGGCCGTGAGCCGGCGCGGGCCGCGAGCCGGGACCTATCTTAGACCAGAACCCGGAGGACGCTTGCAGTTGACAGGCCTGTCTTCTCCTCCTAGAGTCCGGCTGACCACGACCGGGAGGAGCCACGTATGAAACAGTCGCGCCTCGGCAGGCCAGGAGTCGATCGAAGAGAGTTCCTGAAGGCCACCACGCTCGCGGGCGTTGCGCTCTCCGGCGGGCTGCTCGCGCAGCGCGCCGCCGCTCAGGGCAAGGCGGGCGGCACGCTCGTCTTCGCGAGCACCGCGCTGCCGCCGAACATCGAGCCCCACATGCAGGGGCTCGACATCTGGCAGAAGCGCAAGCCACTCATCTACGAAAATCTGGTGGTAGTCGACGAGGCGCTGGAGCCGAAGCCGGAGCTGGCCGAGCGCTGGGAGCAGAAGTCGCCCACCGAGTACGTCTTCCATCTCCGTCGCGGCGTCAGGTTCCACGGCGGCAAGGAGATGGACGCCGAGGACGTGAAGTACACGTACGACCGGGTTCGCGATCCCAAGATCAGCCCCGGCGCCAACGATCTCTTCTTCATCAAGCAGATCGACGTGGTGGACCGCCACACCGTGCGGTTCGTGCTCGCCGCACCCGTCGCGACGTTCCTCATCAACCTGGCGGGGAAGTACAACGGCGTCATCCCGAAGGGCGCGGCAGGGGATGGCAAGGAGCTGCTCGTCAAGGCGGTCGGCACGGGGCCGTTCGCCGTCGCCGAGTTCGATCCGAGCCGCCGGCTCGTGCTGAAGCGCAACCCCTCCTACTGGGGAGCGCAGAAGCCGCTCCTGGACGAGATCGTCTTCCAGGCGATCCCCGACGAGTCGTCCGTCGTCGCCGGCCTGCGCACGGGGCAGGTGACGATGGCGGAGTTCGCCTCGGCGCTGAACTACCAGGTGGCCCGCGGCGTCGCGTCGCTCGCCACCGTGCAGGCGCCCTCCACGCGCTGGGTCGTGCTCGACCTCGCGGGGGATCAGGAGCCGACGCGCCGGCCCGAGGTGCGCCAGGCCATCGCGCTCGCGCTCGATCGCGCGGCGATCCTCCAGATCGCCGGCTCGGGCCTCGGACAGCGCCTCGGCGTGCTCCCGCCCGGCCTGAAGTCGTGGGCGCTGCCGTGGCAGGAGCTGCCGAACCAGCAGCGCGACGTCGCGCGGGCGAAGGCGCTCCTCCAGAAGGCCGGCTTCTCCGGGCGCGTGGCGATGAAGATCCGGAACATCGTCGGGTTCCCCGCCCTCGCCGCCGCGCTGCCGGTGATCGTAGACAACCTCAAGGAGGCCGGCATCGACGTGAGCGTCGAGACCGTGGACGGCGGCGTGTGGATCAAGGACTGGATCGTGCCGCAGTCGCCGCCCACGATGCACGACTGGGGCGGCTTCGTCGATCCCGACCAGACGTTCTTCCGCCACTTCCACTCGGCGCCGGGCGGCAAGGACTTCCGCCGCTGGAACAACAAGAAGGCCGACGAGCTGCTCGAGGTGGGCCGCGCCACGCTCGACCGCGCCAAGCGCAAGCCGATCTACGACCAGCTCCAGAAGCTGGTGGCGGAGGACCCCATCACCATCCCGCTCTACTCGCCGGACCTGCTCTACGCGATGCAGAAGAGCGTGAAGGGCTTCCAGCCACATCCGACGGGCTTCTACTACGGGCTGCGGTTCGCCTGGCTGGAGCGCTGAGCCGCCGCGCTCCGGCGCATGGGCGCCTACCTCGCCCGGAGGCTCGCCGCGACGGCGCTCACCCTCTTCGGCGTGAGCCTCCTCGTGTTCGGCATGGTCCGCCTGATCCCGGGGACCATCGTCGAGCAGCTCCTGGGACAAGCGGCCATGGGCTCGCCCGAGGTCCTCGCGAGCTTCCGCCGGTTCTTCGGGCTCGACCGCTCCGTGCACGTCCAATATATGGACTGGCTCGGTGGGGCCCTCCGCGGCGACCTCGGGGTCTCGTGGCTCTCGGGCAAGCCCGTCCTGGCGCTCTTCCTCGAGCGGCTGCCGGTCTCCGCCGAGCTGGCGCTGCTCGCCGTGGGCTGGTCGCTCCTGCTCGGCGTGCCGCTCGGCACCGCGTCCGCCGTCTGGCGCGGGGGCGTCCGCGACGGCGCGATCCGCGTGGGCGCGACGCTCGGGCTCTCGCTGCCCGCGTTCTGGCAGGGGACCGTGCTGATCCTGCTCTTCTCGATCTACCTCGGCTGGATGCCGTCCCTCCAGTGGGTCTCGCTCGCGCGGGACCCGGCCGCGAACCTCGCGACGATGGCGCTGCCCGCGCTCACCCTCGGCACCGCAACGGCGGCGATGATCACGCGCATGTCGCGCTCCTCCATGCTCGACGTGCTCGGGCGCGAGTACATCCGCACCGCGCGCGCCAAGGGCGTGTCGGAGCGGCGCGTGACGTTCCACCACGCCCTCCGCAACGCCCTGATCCCCGTGGTGACGGTGGCCGGCGTGCAGCTCGGCTACATCGTCGGCGGCATCGTCGTCGTGGAGGACGTCTTCACGCTCCCGGGTGTCGGCCGCCTGCTCCTCGACGCCATCTTCCAGCGCGACTACCCCGTGGTGCAGGGGATCATCCTGCTCCTCGGCGCGATCTTCATGACGCTGAACCTCGTCGTGGACCTGCTCTACGCCGCCCTCGACCCGAGGCTCCGCCATGGATGAGCCGCGCGGCGGGCGCGCGCGGTGGCGCCGCTCGGGCCGCAGCCCCCTGTTCCTGGCGGCGTGCGTCGTGCTCGCCGCGCTGGTCGGCGCCGGCTTGCTCGCCGACCTCGTCGCGCCTTACTCGCCGACCGCTGTGGACGCGCCGCAAGTCTTCCGCGGCCCCAGCGCGAGCCACCCCTTCGGCACCGACCGCTTCGGCCGTGACGTGCTGTCGCGCCTCCTCTACGGCATCCGCGTGTCCCTCGGCATCGCCGGCGCCTCGATCCTCGCCGCCGTCACCGTGGGCGGCGTCCTCGGCCTGCTCGCCGGGCTCGGCCGCGCCGCCGACCAGCTCCTCGGCCGCGTCATGGATGTCTTCTTCGCCTTCCCTCCGATCCTGCTCGCGATCGGCATCGCCGCGGTCCTCGGCGCCGGACCCGGCACCGCCGTGGTCGCCATCGCCGTTGTCTACGCGCCGTTCTTCTTCCGCGTCGTGCGCGCGAGCGTCCTCGCCGAGTCGGCCCAGGTGTACGTCGAGGCCGCGGAGGCACTGGGCGCGGACCGCGCGGCCGTCCTCGTGCGCCACATCCTGCCCAACGCGGTCTCGCCCATCATCGTCCAGACGGCCGTGTGCCTCTCCTACGCGATCCTGATCGAATCCGCGCTGTCCTACCTCGGCGTGGGCGTGCAGCCGCCCTCACCGTCGTGGGGCGCGGTCCTGAACGAGGGCAAGGAGTTCCTGGCGCTGGCGCCCTGGGTCTCGCTCTTCCCCGGTGGCTTCATCGTGCTGGCCGTGCTGGCGTTCAACCTCATCGGCGACGGGCTGCGGGACGCCCTCGATCCCCGGGCCGAGGTGAGGTGACATGGCCTTCGAGCCGAGCGACAAGATCGGCGGGCTCAGCGAGAACGAGCTGGTGCGGTTCCTGGCCGAGGCATGGAACGCGCGCATCGCGACCGTGACGCGGGACGGCTGGCCCTACCTGACGCCCGTCTGGTACGAGTACGAGGCCGAGCGCCGATGCTTTCTGATCGTCGGCCGCGAGCGCGCCGACTGGATCCGCCACATCCGCGAGACGCCGCGCGTCGCCCTCCACCTGGCCGACGACCTCCACGCCCAGCACACGCGCGTGCTCGTCCAGGGGCTCGCCGAGATCGTCGAGGGCCCCGTGGCTCCGGCGGCGAGCCCGAGACTCCACGCACTGACCGATCGGTTGTCGCTCCGCTACCTCGGGCCGAACGGGCCCGCCTACGCGGCGCGCACGGCTCAGCGCCCACGCGTGCTTGTGCGCATCATCCCTTCGCACTGGCGGACATGGACCGGGCAGGAGTGGCATCCGAGGTACCGGTGAGCTCAACATGACGGGAGGAGGGGCCATGCGACTCAACGACAAGGTCGTCATCGTCACCGGCGGCGCCAAGGGCATCGGCCGCGCGTACTGCCTGGGAGCGGCCGCGGAAGGCGCGCGCGTCGTCGTGGCGGACCTGGCCGACCCGACGCCCACGGTGAAGGAGGTCGAGACCCGCGGCGCGCAGGCCCTCGGGGTCGAGTGCGACGTGTCACGCGAGGCGGACACGCAGCGCCTGGCCACCGAGACCCTCGCGCGGTTCGGCCGCATCGACGTGCTGGTGAACAACGCGGCCCTCTACGGCACGCTCACGCGCCGGCCCTTCATGGAGATCTCGGTCGAGGAGTGGGACCGTGTGCTGGCGGTCAACCTTCGCGGGCTCTTTCTGTGCGCCCGTGCGGTGTTCCCGGCGATGCGGGCACAGGGCAAGGGCAAGATCATCAACATCGCCTCGAGCACCTTCTTCAAGGGCGTCCCGCACTACATCCACTACACGACCTCCAAGGGCGGGGTGGTGGGGTTCACGCGCTCGCTCGCCCGCGAGTTGGGGGAGTTCGGCATCCGCGTGAACGCGATCGCGCCGGGCTTCACCCTGAGCGGCGAGAACGAGAAGAACATCTCCGAGGAGCGCAAGCAGGCCAACGTCCAGGCGCGGATGCTGCAGCGGGCCGAGGTGCCGGCAGACCTCGTCGGGACGCTCGTCTTCCTGGCCTCGGACGAGAGCGACTTCATCACGGGCCAGACGCTCCTCGTGGACGGCGGCGGCAGCGTCCACTGAGTGAGCTAAGAGCCTCCGCTACGTCGAGGAGGGAGAGGACACAACGTGAGGGGGCGACCTCGCGCGTAGGCAGCGTCCTCCCTTTCGCCAGCTCCTCGGCCGTGCTGACGCGGACCCTGCTCGCGTGCTACGCGATGTCGGGGGCGATCCACCTCGCGTCGATCTCACTCAACACGCTCCTGCCCTTCCACGTGATCGCCCTCGGCGGGAGCCGCACGCAGGTCGGGCTCCTGTTCTCGGCGGCGACCGTGGTGTCGATGCTCCTCCGCCCGGCGGTGGGAGGCTGGATCGATCGCTTCGGAGCCCGGCGGGTGATCCTGCCCGGCATCGCGGTGCTGGCCGGCGCCTCCCTGGCGCTCCACCTGCCCGTCACGCCGGAGGCCGTGATTGCCGTCATGGTCGGCGCGGGGATCGGCAACGGGCTCGTGTCGATGACCGCCAGCGTGCTGACCGTCCGCGCGACCACCGCCGCCCATCACGGCGAGGCGCTCAGCTTCTACTACCTCGCCTCGTCGCTGGCCATCGCGGTGGCGCCCCCGATGGCCTTCGGTCTGCGCGGGCTCGGCGGGATGCCGCTCGCCTTCGCCGCCGTCACCGTCCTCGCGGTGGTGATGTTCGCGCTCGCGCTCTCCATCCCCGTCGCGGTGACCGCGGCCGCCGCCGGCGCCCAGCCCGGATTCCGCCCGCTCAGCCGGCACGCCGTCTCCGTCTCGCTCGCCCTCGTCCTCACCACGATCGGCCACAGCTCGATCTACGCCTTTCTGCCCCTCTACGCCGTCAGCCGGGGCCACGGCGCGGCCGTCGTCTGGTTCTTCGCGGTCTATTCGGTCTGGCTCATCGTCTGGCGCGCGCTGCTCGGCGGGCTGTCGGACCGGATCGGCCGCGCCCGCGTCGCGCTGCCGGCCATGGCGCTGACCGCGCTCGCGTACTTCACGCTCGCGCTCTCGCCCACGCCGGCCTCGCTGATGGTCGCCGCCCTCCTCCTGGGCGGCGGCAGCGCGGTGCTCTACCCGACGCTCGCCGCGCTCGTCGTGGACCGCGCGCCCGAGGGAGAGCGCGGCCTCGCGCTCGGCACGCTCTCCGGGGCGTGGGACCTCGGGATCGTGGTGGGATCCGCGCTGATCGGGTTCGTCGCGGACCGCGCGTCCTTCGGCTGGGGGTTCGCGGTGGCCGGAGCCACCACCGCCTCGGGCGCGCTCACGTTCTTCCTGACCGAGCGGCGCCGGCCGGGGAAGACGTCGCGGTGACTGGCTGCTATCTTCTTTTTGGGGCACCCGGTACCATCAGGCGCACTCGTCTCGATCAGGAGGTCGGCTTCTATGGCTACGCACTCGAAAACCAATCGCGCTGTTCAACGACTCCGACGTCTCGCGCGGCGGCGCCGCGCAGCCGAGCTGGAAAAGGCTCGGCGCAGCGGGACCGATCAATCCTCTGCACCCGCAGTGCGCCCGAGTCCTCGGAGGAAAAGCTGAGGATGCGGCGAGGAGGCCTCCATGCTCGACGTGCCGTTCCGCTCCGCCACGCAGCTCGCCGCCATGATCCGCAAGAGGACGATCGGCTGTCACGAGCTGCTCGATCTCTAC
>JACQWC010000010.1 GCA_016209635.1 Candidatus Rokuibacteriota bacterium
CGGAAGTAGTTCTGGAAGGTGATCGTCGCGAGCGTCTGGTTCTCGCGCTCGATCCGGACCGCCTCCTTCGCCTCGACCGCCTGGTGGAGCCCGTCCGACCAGCGGCGTCCCGGCATGAGCCGTCCGGTGAACTCGTCGACGATGATCACCTGGCCGTCCTTCACGACGTAGTCAACGTCCTTCCGGTAGAGGGCGTGCGCGCGGAGCCCCTGCTGGATGTGGTGGAGCTGCGTGATGTGCTGAGGGTCGTAGAGGTTCTCCACGTTGAGCAGCCGCTCGCACGTCGCGATTCCCTGCTCGGTGAGCGTGACGGCGCGGGCCTTCTCGTCGACGATGAAGTCGCCTTCCTTCTGCGCCTCCACCTCCGAGAGCTTCCCCTCCACGATCGTGGCGGCCCGCTTGAGCCTGGGGATGATGCGATCGATCCGGTAGTAGAGCTCGGTCGATTCCTCGGCCGGGCCGGAGATGATGAGCGGCGTCCGCGCCTCGTCGATCAGGATCGAGTCCACCTCGTCGACGATGGCGTAGTGGAGCTCGCGCTGGACCAACTCGTCGATGGCGAACCGCATGTTGTCCCGGAGGTAGTCGAACCCGAACTCGTTGTTCGTGCCGTAGGTGATGTCGGCGAGGTAGGCCTCGGGGCGCGTGCATGGGCGAAGGGACGTGAGCCGCACGTCCGTCGTCACGTACGCCGGATCGTAGAGGAAGGACGCCTCGTGCTGGATGACCCCGACGGACAGGCCCAGCGCGTGATAGAGGGGGCCCATCCACTGGGCGTCGCGCTTGGCGAGATAGTCGTTGACCGTGACGATATGGACGCCCCGCCCGGTGAGGGCGTTGAGGTACGCGGGGAGCGTCGCGACCAGGGTCTTGCCCTCGCCGGTCGCCATCTCGGCGATCGTCCCCTCGTGCAGCACCATGCCGCCGATCAGCTGGACGTCGAAGTGTCGCATCGCGAGCGCGCGGCGGGCGGCCTCGCGCCCCACCGCGAAGGTCTCCGCCAGGAGCTCGTCGAGCGGCTCGCCCTCGTCCACTCGCTTGCGGAACTCGTCGGTCTTCCCCCGGAGGCGCGCGTCGTCGAGCGCTCCGATCTGCGCCTCGAGCGCGTTGATCGCCTGCACCGTCGGCATCATGCGCTTGACGTCGCGCTCGTGCTTGGTCCCGAAGATCTTCTTGAGGAGAGTGTCGAGCATGCTCACGGCCCATTATACAGGTCACGTGTCGTTCAGGTCCCGCGCGGCTCCCCCTGCCCGAGCAGTTCCCGGGCGTGGCGCAGCGCCGCGTCCGTCAGCGTCTCGCCGCCGAGCATCCGCGCGATCTCGGCGGTCCGCTCCTCGCCGGTCAGCACGCTCACGCCGACGCGCGTTCGCCCGGCCCGGACGGCCTTGCTCACCCGCACGTGGTGATGGGCGTGTGCCGCGATCGGCGCCAGATGCGTGACGCAGAGGACCTGCCGGCCCTGCGCCGCGTGGGCCAGCTTCTGCCCGACGACGCCGGCGACGCGCCCCCCGATCCCGGCGTCGACCTCGTCGAAGATCATGGTCGGCACCTGATCGGCGGCCGCGAGCACCGCCTTCAGCGCGAGCACCGTCCGGGACAGCTCGCCGCCGGACGCGACGCGCGCGAGCGGCCGCAGCTCCTCGCCAGGGTTGGTCGAGAGCCGGAACTCGACGCGATCGAGACCGTGCGCCGACACCTCGGCGAGCGGGGCCCGCTCGACCCCGATCTCGAAGAGCGCCCGCTCCATCCCGAGCGCCCGGATCTCGCGCTGCGCCTCCCTCGCCAGGCGCGCGGCCGCCGTCCGCCGGCGCTCGGCGAGCGCTTCCGCCGCGGTCTCGAGCTCGGCGCCCAGCTCGCCGAGCGTTCGCTCCTGCTCGGCGAGCAGTTCCTCGTGACGGCCCAGCCGCTCGAGCTCGCCCGCGGCCTCCTCCCGGAACGCGAGCATCGCCTCCTCGGTGTCGCCGTACTTCCGCTTGAGCCGGGTGAGCGCGTCCAGGCGGTCGTCGATCGCCTCGAGCCGGCCGGGTTCGACCACGACGGTCTCGCGCAGGGAGCGCAGCGCCGCGAGGGCCTCCTCCACCTGCACCTGCGCCGCCTCCAGCGATGGCAGGGGCTGGACGAACTCGGGGGCGAGCTTCCCCGCGTCCCGCAGCAGACGCGCCGCCCGTGCCAGGTGGGCGACCGCCGACGCCTCGTCGTCCGCCAGCAATCCGGCGGCCTCCACGAGCGCGGCCGTCAGCCGCTCGGCGTGCTGGAGCCGCTTCCGCGCCTGGCGCAGCTCCTCCTCCTCACCGGGTCGGATGCGGGCGGCGCCGAGCTCGGAGACCTGGAAGCGGAGCAGGTCCTCCCGCTGAGCCCGGTCCCGGTCCGCGCCGCGCGCGCGCTCGTGCTCCCCGCGCGCCGCGCGGTACTTCGCGTGCAGCTCCGCCACCCGCGCCCGCAGCTCCTCGGCGTCGGCGAAGCGGTCGAGGAGGTCGAGCTGGTGAAGAGGCAGCAGGAGCCGCTGATGCTCGTGCTGGCCGTGGACCTCGACGAGGTGGTCGCCGAGGCGCTCGAGGAGGGCCACCGTGACCGCCGAATCGTTGACGAACGCCCGATGCCGTCCCGCGCGGGCGAGTTCCCGGCGAACGACGAGCAGGCCGTCAGTCGCCTCGAGCCCGGCCTCGCCGAGGACCGCCGCCACCGCGCCCCGGGGCTCGACCTCGAAGACTGCCTCCACCGAGGCCGTCTCGGCGTCGGACCGGATGGCGTCGGTCTGGGCCCGGGCGCCGCGGAGCAGCAGGATGGCGTCGATCAGGATGGACTTGCCCGCGCCGGTTTCGCCCGTCAGGACGTTCAGGCCACGCTCGAACGGCACCGTGACGCTCTCGATCACGGCGAGGTTCCTGACGCGCAACTCGCGGAGCACGGGGTGATGCTAGGTCAGCCGCCGGGGCGGCTCAAGCGGTATCTCGCGCGATACGCCGCTCTAGCGTTCGCCCCACTTGAGCTTCGTGCGCAGCACCGAGAAGAAGTGCGCGTGCGGGAAGCGGGCGAGCCTGATCCGTGCGACCGCCTGCCGGACCTCCACGGCGTCGCGCGCCTTGAGGTCACAGCCGACCTGGCCGTCGACCGTGAGCATGACCTGCTGGTCGGCGAGCACGGTCACCTCGACCCGGTGCGCCCCGGGCAGGACGATCGGGCGCGCGGTGAGCGTGTGCGAGCAGATGGGCGTCAGGACGATCGCGTCCATGGTGGGGAAGAGGATCGGGCCGCCTGCGGAGAGCGAGTAGGCCGTCGAGCCCGTCGGTGTCGAGACGATCAGCCCGTCGGCGCGGTACGCGGTGGCCTCTTGACCCTCGACCGACACCGCGAGGTTGACGAGGCCGCCCGTCGACGGCTTGGTGATCACCACGTCGTTGAGCGCCATGTACTCGGCGAGCCGCCGCCCATCCCGCACGACCCGGACCGCGAGCAGCATGCGCTCCTCGAGGGTCATCCGGCCCGCGAGGAGCGCGTCCACCGCGGCGAGCATCTCGTCGAGGGTCGTCGCGGTCAGGAAGCCGAGTCCGCCCAGGTTCACGCCGAGGATCGGGACGCCGAGGTCGCCGACGGCCCGGGCGACGGAGAGGAGCGTCCCATCGCCCCCGAGGACGATCAGCAGGTCGACCTGCGCAGGGAGCTCGGACCTCCCGACCGCGGCCACCGAAAGCCGGTCCACCAGGCTCGCGGTCTCCTTCTCGAGGACGACGGCGATGCCTCGCGTGGAGAACCACTCGGCGAGGCGGGCAACCGCTCCCTCCGCCTCCGCGGCGTCGGGCTTCGCGACGATCCCGACACGCGTCATGCGAGCGCGTCCACGCTGCGTGTGATCATCCCCTCGAGGTCGACCGCGGTGCGCCCGTGGGTCGACACGTGGAGGAAGAACTCCCGGTTCCCCTTCGGCCCCCGGAGCGGCGAGGCCGTGACGCCGAGGACGTGCCAGCCCCGCAGCACCGCGTAGCGGGCGAGGCGGGAGACGACTGCCTGGTGCTGCGTCGGGTCGCGCACGACACCGCCCTTCCCCACCGCCTCCCGTCCCACCTCGAACTGGGGCTTGACCAGGGCGACCACCTCGCCCCGGGGCGCCAGCACCCCGACGACCGAGGGGAGGACCTTCTCGAGCGAGATGAACGCGACGTCGACAACGGCCAGCGACGGGCGGTCGGGAAAGAGCCGCGGGTCGAGCGCCCGCGCGTTGGTGTGCTCCATCACGACGACGCGCTCGTCCTTCCGTAGCCCCGCGTCGAGCTGCGCCGTCCCGACGTCCACAGCGTACACCCGCGCCGCGCGCCGGCGGAGGAGGCAGTCCGTGAAGCCGCCGGTGGAGGCGCCGACATCGATGCAGACGCGGCGGGCGACGTCGATGTGGAAGTGGTCGAGGGCGTGCTCGAGCTTGCTCCCGCCACGGCTCACGTACGGCGATCCGCCGCGGACGTCGATCGTGGCGTCCAGCGCCACCAGGGTCCCCGCCTTGTCGACGCGGAGCCCGTCGACCAGCACCTCGCCGGCGAGGATCCGGCGAGCCGCCCGTTCTCGGGTCTCCACGAGCCCCCGGTCCACGAGCAGGCAATCGATCCGCACGCGCGCCGCCTTCTTCGGGGCCATTTTCCCCATTATAGGCGAGCCCTCGGTCTGGGCCGCAGCAGAAACAGCAGGACGATACCCGCGAGGAAGCCGCCGATGTGCGCGAACCACGCGACGCCCCCCACGTCCCCTCGCCCTGCCGCCGCCGCGCTGAAGGTCACGAGCCCGTTGAGGAACTGCACCACGATCCAGAAGCCGAGAACGAGGACCGCCGGGATGTGGACGAAGCGTATGAAGAAGCCGAAGGTGACCAGCGTGAGCACGGTGGCGTGGGGGAAGAGGATCAGGTACCCGCCGAGCACGCCCGAGACGGCGCCGCTCGCTCCGATCATCGGGACGCTCGAGGTGGGGTTCACCGCCGTCTGCCCGAGCGCGGCGGCCACGCCCGAGAGGAGGTAGAAGAGGAGGAAGCGGCCGTGGCCGAGCGTGTCCTCGACGTTGTTCCCGAAGATCCAGAGGTAGAGCATGTTGCCACCGACGTGGAAGAGGCCGCCATGGAGGAACATCGCGGTGAAGATCGTCACCAGAGGGTGCGGGAAGTCGTCCGGCGCCTGACAGGCCCCCGTGAGCCGGCACGGGATCGTGCCGAACTCCACGACGAACGCCTGCGCCTCCCGCGCCGCGCCGGGCCCGGCGCCCGTCTCCAGCGAGAGCTGGTAGAGGAACGCGAGCACGTTGAGCACGATCAGCCCGACGGTCACGACCGGCGTCGCGCGACTGGGGAGGTCGTCCTTGAGCGGCAGCATCAGCGCGGGGGCTGGAGGACGACGATCGTCGGACGGCTCAGGTAACGCCGGGCCGCCCCCGTGACGTCCGCCGGCGTCACCGCCTCGACCGCGCGCGCATACCGCTCGGGGAAGTCCCAGCCCGCGCCGACGACCTCGAAGTAGGCGAGGTACCACGCCTGCCGCGCGTTGGTCCGACGGTCCATCGCGAGGGCACCGAGGAGATAGGCCTTCGCGCGCTGGAGCTCGCTCTCGGACGGGAGCTCGCTCCGGATGCGGTCCAGCTCCTGGAGGATCCCCGCTTCCGCCGCATTCACGTTGTCGGGCGCCGTTCCCATGTAGCCCACGAAGAAGGTCGGGCCCGGCCGGAACGGGCTCTGCACGCCGAGCGAGTATGCAAGCCCCCGCTTGTCCCTGAGCTCGACGAACAGCCGGCCCGACATGCCGCTACCCAGGAGCGCGCCGAGGACCTTGACGGCCGCGTAGTCCGGGTCGTTCAGGCCGGGTCCGAGATAGCCCACGAGGATCTGCGCCTGCTGGGCGGCCTTGTCGACGACCCGCCGCCCGCCCGTCGACACCGGCGCGGCAGCGGCGGTCGAGACCGGTCCGGCGCCCGCGGCTGGAAGCGTTCCGAACAACCGCCCCGCCGACCTCAAGATCGCGTCACGCGAGACGTCACCGCTCACCGCCAGGACGAACCGATCGGCCCGGTAGATGGATCGATAGTGCGCGAGGAGCGTTGCCCGCGTCATCGCGCCAATGCTCGACGGGGACCCGGTCGCAGGCAGGGCGTACGGGTGGGGGCCGTAGAGATCGCGGAGAAGCGTGTCGAACGCGAGCGGAAACGGATTGTCCGCGCGGGTCTGGATCTGGCTCAGGATGAGCCGGCGCTCCTTCTCGACCTCCACGGACGGGAGGGTCGGCTCGAGCGCGACCTCGGCGAGGAGCGCGAGCAGCGTCGGCCAGTGGCGCGCGAGCGCGGTCCCGCGCACCTCGCCGTACTCGACGTCGCCCGAGGCGTCGATCCTCCCGCCGATCTCCTCCGCAGCCTCGTCGAGCTCGGCCGCGGAGTGCCGGGCGGTGCCGCGGATCATCATCCTGTGCAGGAAGTTCGTCGCGCCCGCCGTCTCGGGCGTTTCGAAGCGCGAGCCCGCCCTCACGAGGAGCGACACCGCGACGACGCCCGAGGCGGGGTTCCGGCGCACGAGCACGGTGACGCCGTTCGGCAGCGTGTCACGGGTGACGGTGGGCCCCTGCGCCCGGGCGCCCGCGGGCGCCAGCAGAACGGCGAGGATCACGAGGGCCAGCCGGCGGCGGGTCATCGCGCGCCGGAGAGGGGCACGAGTGCCGCCCGGACGTACCGCTCGGGGTCGAGATACCTCCGGGCGACCGCCCGGAGCTGCTCGCGGGTGACGGACCGCACGCGGTCCACCCACGCCAGCTCGCCCTCGACCCCCCACAGGGTCTCGGCGCGGCCCAGCGCGGACGCGCGTCCGTCGGCGGTCTCCATGGAAAACTCGTGGCGCGCCTCGGCCGCCGTCACGGCACGCCGCCGCTCGGCCTCGCTGACGCCTTCCTGGCGGACCCGCAGGACCTCGCGCAGAATCGCCTGCTCCGCGCGCTCGACGTCCGCCGCCTCGAGCTGCGCCGTCACCGTGATGACGCCCGCGCCCTCGAGCGCCGCGTAGGCGCTGCCGATCGAATTGACCAGCGGCTGGCGCTCCCTGAGGGCCTGCGTGAGCCGCGAGGAGCGTGCCTGCCCCAGGATCGCCACCAGGAGATCGACGGCCGGCGTGTCGGCGTGATCGATCCGCGGCGCGACCCAGGCCATTCCCAGGTACGCGTGGGCCCCGGCCCGCGCGATCTCGACCGTCTTACGATGGGCGCCGGGCGCCGCCGGCGGCGGCAGCCGGCTCCACCCGCTCCGCGGCAGCCGCCCCAGGGTGCGCGCGGCGGTTTCGATGACTTCGGCCGGGCTCACCGCCCCGACGACTACCAGCGTGAACGATTCCGGCACGTAGTGACGCCGGTAGAAGGCGACCAGCGTGTCGCGCGCGAGACTGCGAATGCGGTCCGGCGTGCCGATGACCGGCCGGCCGTAGGGATGCCCGTCGAAGATCGCCGCGTAGAGCTGGCGCATCAGAAACCTGCGCGGATTGTCCTCGCTCAGTCGCATCTCCTCCAGCACGACACGCTTCTCCCGATCGAGAAGCGCCGCGTCAAGGCTCGCGTTCACGGCAATGTCGGCGAGCATCTCGACGCCGGCGCTCGCACGCCGCGCCGGGAGCACCACGTGATAGTAGGTGTAGTCGAGCGAGGTTCCCGCGTTGATCCTGCCGCCCACGCTCTCGACGTCGCGGTCGACAAAGCCGGGCGGCCGCGCCGGCGTCCCCTTGAACAGCATGTGCTCGAGATAGTGGGCGAGACCGAGCTCGGATGACGTCTCGTCGCGGCCACCCGCCGCGACCCAGAGCTGGAGCGCCACCTCGTCGCTCGCCCGGTGCTCCTGGACGATGACCCGAACGCCATTCGCCAGGACATGGCGGGTGGGAGTGATGGCTCGCGGCTCACGGGGAAGCGTGGGACGGGCGACTGTGCACGCGCTCCCGAGCAGAACGACGAGCAGCCAAGGCGCCAGACGCGCCGCCACGAGCGACATACGCGGCACCAAGGGTACCATACCCACTCGTCGGGTCACCCCCTGCCCCCATGTCGGCCGAGGGACCCGGCCCGGGCGGGCAGAATGCCGGGCTCAGCCCGAGCCAGTGCTCGGGCACAACGCCTAGTCAGCGCGCGTCCATCGAGAGCCAAGTATCTGAAATATCAGACCGCTTCCCCTCTGTCGGGCTTGGCACCTAGGTTGCGTATGACCCGGGTGCGCCCGACGACGGGCCGATACGGACGGTGAAGGGAGGGAGGATGGGCCAGGATCGAAGCGGTGAACCGGATCACACCCACGAACCCACCAACAGGGTCGGAAAAGGATAGGGAGACAATGAAGAGATTCTTCGCAACGATCATGAGTGTGGCCGTGATCTTCGCCTTCGCTCCCGTGAGCGATGCGCAATCGCCGTGCCCGCCCGAGGTCGCTCAGGCTAAGGAGATGCTGGCGAAGAAGGGTGGCATCGCCAAGAGCCAGGATGTGCAGGCTCCACGGTCGCTCGCCGGTGCCCGCCAGGATCAGGCTCCGCGTGGCCAGGATGTTCAGGCGCCGCGCGGTCAGGACACGCAGGCTCCGCGTGGTCAGGATGTCCAGGCGCCTCGGGGCCAGGAGGCTCCTCGCAGCCAGGATATTCAGGCGCCGCGATCGCTCGCCGGTGCGCGTAGCCAGGATGTGCAGGCCCCGCGCGGTCAGGACGTCCAGGCGCCTCGGGGCCAGGAGGCTCCTCGCAGCCAGTACATTCAGGCGCCGCGGTCGCTCGCCGGTGCGCGTAGCCAGGA
>JACQWC010000070.1 GCA_016209635.1 Candidatus Rokuibacteriota bacterium
AAGCCGCCCTGTCCGCCGCCCGGCATAACCAGAAGGCCGTCGCCAAGGACGACTTCGAGCAAGCCAAGGACAAAGTCCTGATGGGCGTCGAGCGCCGCTCCATGATCATCAGCGACACCGAGAAGCGGACGATCGCGTACCACGAGGCCGGACACACGCTGGTGGCCGACTTCCTCCCGGGAACCGACCCCGTGCACAAGGTCACCATCATCCCGCGCGGCCGCGCGCTGGGGCTGACGCAGCAGCTCCCGGTCGACGACCAGTACAACTACTCCCGGGAGTACCTGATCAACCGCGTCACGATCCTCCTGGGCGGTCGCGCCGCGGAGGAGATCGTCCTGCAGCAGCAGACCACGGGCGCCGGCGACGACCTCGAGAAGGCGACGGAGATAGCGCGCAAGATGGTCTGCGAGTGGGGCATGTCCGAGCGGCTCGGGCCGCTCACGTTCGGCAAGAACGAGGAGCACATCTTCCTCGGCCGGGAGGTGGCGCGCCACAAGGATTACAGCGAGGAGACGGCGCTGGTCATCGACGCGGAGATCACGCGGATCGTGCTGGAGTGCGCGAGCCGCGCCCGCCAGATCCTCGAGGCCAACATCGAGAAGCTCCACGCGCTCGCCCGGGCGCTCCTCGAGCGCGAGTCGCTCGACGGCGAGGACATCGCCCGCATCCTCAGGGCGCGTCCCTTCCAGGAAGCCGCGGCGCCCGCGTAGTCCCGCAGTGCCCGCACACCGCCGCGCGACGCTCGCGGGTCTGACCGTCGGCGACGGCCTTCCGGTGGCGGTGCTCGGCGCCCTCAACGTCAGCCCCGAGTCCTTCTACGGCGGCTCGGTCGCGAGGGGGGAGGAGGATCTCGTGCGCGCGGCGCTCGCGATGCAGGAGGCGGGTGCCGCGCTGATCGACGTGGGCGCCCGGTCCACGGCGCCCTACCTCCCGACCGCGATCAGCGAGCGGGAGGAGGAGGCGCGACTCGCGCGCGCCGTCGAGGTCCTCGCCGCGAAGCTCGCAGTCCCCATCTCCGCCGACACCGCCCGGCCCGGGCCGGCCCGCGCGGCCCTCGACGCCGGCGCGCGCGTCCTGAACGACGTCACCGGCCTCCGCGATCCCCGCGTCGCCGCGCTCGTCGCCGACCGCTGCGCGGGCCTGATTCTCGCGGCCACGCCGGAGCGGGATGGGCTCGGGGGGCCGTCCGAGACCCGTAGCTTCTGGGGGTTGACCCGAGCAGGCGCGGAGACAGAGTCCGCCGCGCAGGGCAGCCAGCGTGGTCGAGGAGGGCCCCCCGGGCCCGTCCACGATCCGATCGCGGTCGTCGGGGAACTGCTGCGCGAGGCGCTCGAGCGGGCGCGGCAGGCGGGGATCGCGGAGGAACGGATCGTCGTCGATCCCGGGATCGGGTTCTTCAGGGAGGAGGCGATGCCGTGGGACGAGTGGGACGTCGGGGTGCTCCGGGGGCTTCCCCGCCTTGCCTCGCTCGGGCGTCCTCTCTGCGTCGGCGTCTCCCGGAAGTCGTTCCTCGGCGCGATCACCGGGCGCCCCCCCGAGGGGCGGCTCGCGGCCTCGCTGGCGGCGACCACTGTCGCCGTGCTCGGCGGCGCCGCCCTGATCCGGACCCACGACGCCGCCGAGAGCCTCGACGCCGTGCGGGTGACCGAGCGGCTGCGGGGAGCGTCGAGTTCGTGAGCGCGGGCGGCGGCCGGCCGGCCGGCCCGAGCGGGGTCCGCGGGCGCCGGAGGACTGTCCCGGTCGGGAGCACCGTTCTACAATCGGGGCCGGGGCCGGGCGCGGGTCGGTGACACATCTCTTCGGGACGGACGGCATTCGCGGCGTCGCCAACGAGGAGCCGCTGACGGCGGACCTCGCCTACCGGGTGGGCCGGCAGCTCGTCGCGACGCTTCGCGCCGAGCGCGGCACCGAGCGCGTGCGGCTCGTCATCGGGCGCGACACCCGCCGCTCGGGGCCGCTGCTCGAGTCGGCGCTGGTCGCGGGCGTGCTGTCGGCGGGTGGGGACTGCTACGCGGTCGGCGTCCTGCCCACCCCTGGCATCGCCCTCCTCACGCGGACCCTGGAGGCGCACGGGGGCATCGTGCTGTCGGCGTCGCACAACCCGTTCGAGGACAACGGCATCAAGCTCTTCTCCTCCGAGGGCACGAAGCTGCCCGACTCCTGGGAGGACGAGATCGAGCAGGGCCTCCAGGGCGAGGATCGGGCGCCGCGGGCGCGGGGTGGGGAGATCGGCCGGCTCGTGACCTACGCCCGGGCCGAGGCCGACTACGTCGACTTTCTCTGCCGGTGCTTCCCGCTCGACCTGGCCGGCATCACGGTCGCCCTCGACTGCGCCCACGGCGCGACCTACCGCGTGGCGCCCCGGCTGTTCAGGCGCCTCGGGGCGCGCGTCGTCGCGCTCGGCGCCCGCCCGAGCGGCACCAACATCAACGCGGGGTGCGGCGCGCTCCACCCCGAGGCCCTGCAGCGGAAGGTCAAGACCGCGCGCGCCCAGGTCGGCTTCGCGTTCGACGGCGACGGCGACCGACTGATCTCGGTGGACCACACCGGCGAGATCCGCGACGGCGACTACGCGCTGGCGATCGCGGCGCTCCACCTGGCGGGGAGCGCGCGGCTCAAGGGGAACGTGGTGGTGACGACGGTCATGGCCAACTACGGCCTCGACGAGGCGCTCCGGAAGGCCGGCATCGGCGTCGTGAAGACCCAGGTGGGCGACCGGTATGTGTTCGAGGAGATGCAGCGGCTCGGGGCCAGCCTCGGCGGCGAGCAGTCGGGTCACCTGATCTTCCTCGACCACTCGCCGGCGGGCGACGGGATCCTGTCGGCGCTGGCGCTGCTCGGCGTGGTGCGGGAGACCGGTGCGCCGCTCGCCTCCCTGGCCGCCTGCATGCGGAAGTTGCCGCAGGTCCTCGTGAACGTCCCCGTGCGGGAGAAGCCGCCCATCGAGTCGCTGCCGACGTTCGCCGACCGGGTGCGCGCCTTCGAGGCGGAGCTGAACGGCGCGGGCCGGATCCTCGTCCGGTACTCCGGCACCGAGGCGCTCGCGCGCGTGATGGTCGAGGGGGCGGACGGGGCGCGGATCCGCGCGATGGCGGACGAGCTGGCGGGACTGATCCGGGGACTGATCGGCGAGGCGTGAATGATCAAGGGGATCGGCATCGACATCGTGCGCATTCCCCGCATGCGCGAGGTGATCGCGCGCTGGGAGGGCCGATTCCTCCGGCGGGTCTTCACCGAGGCGGAGATCGCCTACTGCGTCTCCCGGCGGGACCCCGTCCCGCACTTCGCGGCGCGGTTCGCCGCCAAGGAGGCGGGGCTCAAGGCGCTCGGCACGGGGCTCAATCTCGGCGTGAGCTGGCGCGAGCTCGAGGTGCGGCGCGAGCGCGGTGAGCCGCCGACGCTCGTCCTCTCGGGCCGCTCGCGGGAGATCGGCCTGGCCCGAGGCGGAAGCCGCATGCTCCTGGCGCTCACCCACGACGGGGACTATGCGCTGGCACAGGCCATGCTCGTCGACGATGGTTCGCCTCGCGATGCGCGTTCCGAGACTCGCTAGCGTGGCCGCCGGACCGCTCATCCTCTACGGCTGCGCCGCGCACCCCGTCGACCTCGGCGGGGCGCCCCCACGCGGCCACATCGCGACCCAGCCGGGCCGCCCGGGCGTCGTAATCGCGGCCCCGCACGGCAACTCCGACGCACGCACCGGAGAGATCGCGGCGGAGATCGCCCGGCGCACCGGCTTCGGCCTCGTCGTCGCGACGGGATTCGCCCTCGAGCCGGACACCCCCGGGCGGCCGGGCCGTCGCTATCAGGTGAATCGACCGCGCGAAGGCGTGCCCGGCAACGGGCCGTCGATGGAAGCCGCCACCGAGGACGCCCGACGGGTCTACGAGGCGTACGAGCGTCGTGTGCGCGAGGTGGCCCAGGGGCCGCTCGAGTTCTACGCCGAGATCCACGGGAACGGCGGTCATCAGTCCGCCGGCCGCATCGAGATCGCGACCGTCGGCGTGGAGCGCGCGCACGCCGTTCAGCTCCGGGAGCTGCTCGAGCTGATCCGCGAGGCTCACCTCTCCGCCGATCGCGAGGCGCCGCGCCTCGAGATCCTGGTCGAGCCCGCCGACACTCTCCGCTACGCCGCGTCGGGCGCCAAGCGGGACGGCATCCTCCGGTTGCCCGCCCGGGCGCTCCACATCGAGTTGCCGCGCGCCGCGCGCACCGAGTGGCGCGCCCTCTACACCGCGATCCTCGCCGACTTCCTCGCCCAGGCGGCGACCCTCCGGCCGCTCCGCTGACCCGTGCTTGCCGTGTTCACGGCCGATGAGATGCGACGCCTCGACCGGCGCGCCGTCGCGGAGCTCGGGATCCCCGGCGCCGTCCTGATGGAGAACGCCGGGCGCGGGGCGGCCGAGGCGATCGTCGCGTACCTCGGGCGGGCGCGGAAGGGGGCCCGGGTCGTGATCGTCTGCGGCAAGGGCGGAAACGGCGGCGATGGCTTCGTGGTCGCGCGCTGGCTCGCGCGGCGCGGCGCGCGTCCCCGGGTGCTGCTCGCGGTGTCTCCCGATGAGATCACCGGCGACGCCGCGCGCAAGCTCGACGCCCTGCGGCGGAGCGGGGCCCGCCCGGTGATCGTCGAGGACGACGCGGTCGCGACGCCGGCGCTCGCGCGCGCCGACCTCGTCGTCGACGCGCTCCTCGGCACGGGAACGCGGGGCGCTCCCGCCGGCCTCATCGCCCGGATGATCGAGCGGATCAACGCGAGCGGCCGCCCGGTCGTCGCCCTCGACGTGCCCTCCGGGCTCCCGGCCGACGGCGGGAGCCCGCCGGGCCCGGCGATCCGGGCGACGATGACGCTCACCTTCGCCGGGCTCAAGCGCGGTCTCGTCGAGGAGCCGGGCGCCGACCTCGCGGGGCGCGTCCAGGTGGTCCCGATCGGCATCCCCCAGGCCGAGGCCCTGCGCGGCGTCACGACCTTCGTGCTGGAGGCGAGTGACGTCGCGCGGCACTTCCCATCCCGCCCCCGCCGCGCCCACAAGGGCACTTATGGCCACCTTCTCATCGTCGCCGGCTCCCTCGGAAAGACCGGCGCCGCCGCGCTGGCGGCCAGGGCCGCGATGCGGAGCGGGGCGGGTCTCGTCACGGTCGCGACGCCCGCCAGCCAGCAACCGGTCGTCGCGGGTCTCACCCTCGAGGCGATGACCGAACCGCTGCCCGAGACCGCAGCGCGGACGATCGGCGGGAAGGCGCGGGAGGTCGTCGTCGAGCTGGCGGCCGCGCGCGACGCCGTCGCCCTCGGGCCCGGTCTCGGTCTCGACCCCGAGACCCAGGAGGTCGTCCGCGTGCTCGCGCGCGACCTTGCGAAGCCGCTCGCGCTCGACGCGGACGCGCTGACGGCGCTCGCCGGCCATCTCGACCTCCTGCGCTCCGCCCCGGCCCCCCGGTGCCTCACGCCGCATCCCGGCGAGATGGCACGGATGCTCGGCGTGAGCGTTGCCGACGTCCAGCGCGATCGCGTCGCGTGCGCCCGCGAGTTCGCGACCACCTGGGGCGCGCACGTCGTCCTGAAGGGCGCCGGGAGCATCATCGGCAGCCCCGACGGGTCCGTGTGGCTCAATCCGACGGGCAACGCCGGCATGGCGAGCGGTGGAACGGGAGACGTGCTGACCGGAATCCTGGGCGCGTTGCTCGCCCGCGGCCTCCCGCCCGGCGCGGCCCTCGGTGCGGCCGTCTACCTCCACGGTCGGGCCGGGGACATCGCGCGGGCCCGAGTGGGGGAGGAATCGCTGATCGCTGGCGATGTGATCGCCGCGCTGCCGGAGGCGTTCGCCGAGCTGCCCCGCGCGCCAGGTCGGGACGCCGGCGACGCGTGACGGTCGACACGTCGCTCGTCAGCTCGAGCGCCGAGGAGACCGCGGCCGCGGGCGAACGGCTCGGCAAGACGCTCGGCCCCGGCGCGGTCGTCGCCCTCACCGGCGAGCTGGGCGCCGGCAAGACCTGCTTCATCCAGGGGGTCGCGCGGGGCCTCGGGGTCACGGCCCGAGCGACGAGTCCGACGTTCGTCCTCGTCAACGAGTATCGAGGGCGGCTGCCCGTCCACCACGTCGACGCGTACCGGACGCGGAGCCTCGCCGAGCTGCAGGACCTCGGGCTCGACGAGCTGTTCGACGGCGACGGGGTCACGCTCGTCGAGTGGGCGGATCGGCTCCTCGCGCTGCTCCCGGCCCGGACGATCCACGTGCGCATCACGGGCGTGGGCGCCGAGCCGCGCGCGATCGTGATCCGGAGCCCGGAGGACGTATCGAAAGCGGCACGTTGACCCGGGTCGTCGGCGGGCGTAGAGAGGGAGGCTGGATGAAGGACTGGCCCCTCGCCGAGCGCCCGCGCGAGCGCCTCCTCTGGAACGGCCCGGAGGCGCTCGCGGACGCGGAGCTGCTCGCGATCCAGCTCGGCTCGGGCACGCGCGGCAAGAGCGCGGTCGAGCTCGCGCGGGAGATGCTCGCGACCTACGGGTCGCTCGCGGACGTCGCGGGCCGGGAGGCGACCGAGCTGGCGCGGGTCCGCGGCGTCGGGCGGGCCAAGGCCGCCCGCCTGGTCGCGACGTTCGAGCTGACGCGCCGTCTCCGCGCGCGGCCGCTCGGGGCGCGCACGGTGCTGTCGACCCCGGCGGAGGTCTACGCGGCCTTCGCGCCCCTCATGGAGGACCTCAAGCGCGAGGTGTTCCGCGTCGCCCTGCTCGACGCCCAGAACGGGCTCCTCCGCGATCGAGTCGTTTCCGAGGGGACGCTGTCCGCGAGCCTGGTCCATCCCCGCGAGGTGTTCAAGCCGGCGATCCTCGAGTCGGCGTCGTCCGTGATCCTCCTGCACAACCATCCGAGCGGGGACCCGACGCCGAGCCGCGAAGATATCCGCCTCACGCGGCAGCTCGTGGAGTGCGCGCGCCTCCTCGACCTGCGCATCCACGACCACGTGATCGTCGGGCGGGGTCGGTTCGTGAGCCTGGCCGAGCGCGGTATGATCGCTTGCTAGTCCCGATTCCGGGGGGAGGTCCACTCGACATGGCGATCAAGGTGCGAGGCGTGGGTCATGTGGTCCTGAAGGTGCGTGACCTCGAGCGCGCGGCGCGCTTCTACCGGGAGGTGCTCGGGCTCGAGGAGGTCGCGCGGATGGCGGACCGGATGGTCTTCTTCTCCGCGGGCGCGAACCACCACGACCTGGCGCTCCTGGCGGTCGGGGAAGGCGCCCCGATGCCCGACCGGGCCTCGGTCGGGCTCTACCACGTGGCCCTGAAGATCGGCGACGACCTCGAGACCCTCCGCGCCGCGAAGGCGCACCTCGAAACCCATGGGGTCAGGATCCAGGGGATCTCGAACCACCGGGTGAGCCAGTCGATCTACTTCAGCGATCCCGACGGGAACGGCCTCGAGGTGTTCGTGGACGCCGACCCGGGGGTCTGGCGCACCGACCCGACTTCGGTCGCGACGGTCGAACCGCTCCAGCTCTAGCGGCCCGTCACCCCTTCGCGAGCTTCTCGATCTCCTTCCGCGGGAGCGTCTGAAGGCGCGAGAGGAGCGTCTTGACCTTGCGCTCGGAAGCATCGTCCGCGAGGATCAGCTTCTTCGATCGGGTGCCGTTCACGATGTACGCGACCCAGTCGTCGAGGTTCGGCGTACCGCGCCAGGCGACGGTCACGCCGCTGAGACGCATTCGTCGACGACCTTCTACCTTCGCGAGTGGCTTCCGACTTCCCTCCATTGGTCCTCGTTCCTCTCCGTCACCGTTGGACGTTCGCGTTCGCTCGGGTCGACTCCTATCGCGCGCAGAACGATGCTCGCTCAACTTACGAGCGTCGCGATTTCAGTGTCAAGGTCTCGTTTGTCCGCATTCCATCGGCGCGTGACGCGGGCCGGACCGTCGGCGAGCGCGTGGAATGGGCAAATCTTTCCTGCCCACGCCGTCGTGGACGAACGGACCGTCGTTTTTCCGGGGTCTGCCTGCGAGAGCGCATCAGGCCGTTCAATTTTGTCGATGGTGGATAGCTGTGGACATGTGGACAACCCTGTGTGTAACTCGCCGCCGGTCAGGCGGCGCTCCGGCGCTCCAGGAGCCGCTCGAGGATCAGGCGCGCCAGGATCGGGCCGCGCGTGATGAAGCCCGTGAAGTAGCCGACCGCGTTCGCCCCCCCGTCGAGGAGGTCGAGCGCCTTGTCCGGCGCGTCGACACCTCCGGTGGCGATGATCTCGAGCTCCGCGCCGAAGCGGCTTCGGGTCCGGCGCACGTTCGCCAGCGTCGCCGGGTAGAGCTCGGGCCCCGAGAGGCCGCCCGCGCCCTGGGAGAGGCGGGGGTCCTCCGCGCGGCGGGCGTTGCCGTAGTTCACGACGCGCACGCCGGCCTCGAGCGCCGCGGGGATGATCTGGGACTCGTTCGCGTCGGCGAAGTCGGGCGAGAGCTTGATGATGAGCGGCTTCGGCGACGCCGCCCCGAGCGCCACGAGGAGCGCCCGCAGCTCCCGGGGCCGCTGGCTCCAGGTGTACACGAGCCGCGTGTTCGGCGACGAGATGTTGAACTCGATCAGGTCGGCGAACGGCGCGACGCCCTGGACCAGCGTTACGTAGTCCTCGACCGACTCGCCGGCCACGCTCACGATCAGCGGCACCCGGTGCGGGAGCGTGGCGATGGCGTCCCTGAACGCGTGGAGACCCGGGTTCTGAAACCCGTTGCAGTTGACCAGACCCGGTCCGGCCGGGGTCTGCACCCGAGCGAGGTTGGGGCGTGGATGGCCCGGCCGCGGTCCGGGCGTGATGCTCTTCGACGTGACCGCGCCGAACCCGAGGCCCATCGCGCGCCGGAGGATCCGCGTATCGTAGTACATCGCCGCCAGGATCAGCGGATTCGGCAGCCGCACGCCGGCGAGCCTCGTCTCGAGCCGCGGGTCCGCGACGTGGAAGAGGGAGAGCCGGTCCAGCGGCAGGAGGCGCAGCGCGGTCTGACCGAGGGCGACCGCGGTCGGCTCCGGGAGACGGCTGAGGAATCCATCGTAGAAGACGCGGTAGAGGGCGGCGATCGCTCGACTCATGGGCGACGGCCGGTCGAGGATATCATACGGGCGCCGGCGGGCGCGTCGGCCCTTGACGATGGGGGAGACGCCCTTTAGGGTAGGAGGACACACTGCTTTGAAGGTCAGCCTGGCTCCGCTCTGTGGCGTCGTTTTTCTGGCGGCGGCGTGTGTCACCGTACCCCTCGAGCCGGGGGACGCGTCCCGCGCCGCCTCCGCGCCCGCGACGACGGGCTTCTCGTTCGTCACCGACACCTTCGCGTTTCCCAACGAGATCCGCGCGCGGAACCCCGACCGACCGGACCTGTACGCGAACTACTGCTTCGTGCTGGCGCGCGGCGTCCGCCAGTTTTTCCAGTTCGCCCGCTTCGATCCCCTGGCGCGACGCCTCGACCACGACGGCTACGCGCGGCTCGTCAGGCGCCTGGCCGCGAAGGCGCCGTGGGACCCGGCGCTCCCTCCCGGGGAGCGGATCGTGATCCCGGGCTACGCGAACCTGTACCGGTTCTCGCGCGCGGAGGAGGCCGCCGTCAAGGAGGGGCTCGGCCCGCGGTTCTGGACCCTCGTGCACTGGACCAACTGGCGCGTGACGCTCGCCGTGAGCGACGAGCACCAGGAGCAGGTCGCGTCCGAGATCGTGACCGACCTCGGGCGCGGGCGCCTCGTCCAGCTCCTCGTGACCAACTGGCCGAAGCCCGAGTTGAACCACACGGTCGTCGCGGTCGAGTCCCGTGGCACTCCCGGGACGCTCGAGGTCGTCGTGTGGGACCCGAACGATCCCGCGAACCCCGGCGTGATCACGTTCGACCGGGCCCGCCGTCGCTTCTGGGCGAGCCGCGTGTACGACACGGAGCCCGGCGAGATCCGCGTGTTCCGCATGTACTACTCGCCGTGGCTCTGACGGCGCCTCCGCGGGTCGTCGGGACGTCCCGCGCCGTGGGGGAGATCGCGCGATCCCGCTGGTACGCGCACCGGTGGAACCGAAGCGGCTACTACCGGCTCGCTGCCGCCGTCGCCGCCCCGCTGCCGCGACGGGCGCGGCTCGGGCTCGCGGTGGTGCTGGCCCGGGCGCTCCGCGCGCGGTTTCGAAACGAGTGCCGGATGGTCCGGACGAACATCGCCCGCGTCGCGCCGGGCGCGACGGGACCGGCGCGGGACGCGCTCGTGGCCGACGTCTTCCGCCACTTCGCGATCTGCTTCGCCGACCTCGTCAGCTCGAACCGGTCGCCGGCGACGCTCGAGCGCCTTCTCGCCGGCGTCGTGGGCGAGGAGCATCTCACCGCCGCGTCGCGCGAGGGCCGCGGCCTCGTCGTGCTCACCGCGCACCTCGGCAACTGGGAGCTGGCCGGCCGGCTCCTGGCGCTCCGGTCGGCGCGCCCGACGCACGTGGTCGTCGCCGCCGAGGCGGATCCCCGGGTGGAGCGGTTCCTCCGGGCCGGACCCGCCCCCGTGCGGTTCCTGGCGCGCACCCGACCCACGGACGTCCTGGCGCTCGTCTCCGCGTTGCGTCGGAACGAGATCGTCGCGATGCAGGGCGACCGGGCGCTCGGGGGCCGCGGCGACGTCGCGGCACCCTTCTTCGGCGGGAACGCCTCGTTCCCGCTGGGTCCCTTCGTCCTGGCGCGCGCCGCGGGGAGTCCTCTCGTGCCCGCCTTCTGCGTGCTGGGCCGCGACCGCCGCTACACCATCTCGGTCGGCGAGCCCATCCGCGTGGGTACCCACGGCGAGCCCGGGGCGCTCGCTGGCTGGGTCCGCGTGCTCGAGGACGCCGTCCGCGCGCATCCCGAGCAGTGGTTCAACTTCTTCGACGTGTGGGGCGACGGCGCTGCTGGCTGATCCCGTCGCGATCATGGGCGCCGGCGTGGTCACGCCGATCGGCGCCGACCTCGAGACGTTCTGGTCGGCGCTCCTCACCGGCGCCGACGGCGTCTCGACGATCGAGCGCTTCCCCGTGGACGACCTCAGGGTGCGGCGCGGCGGCGAGATCAAGAAGCTCCCGCCCCGCCGCGAGGCCGGCGCCCCGGACTGCCGCGCGTCGCAGCTCCTGCTCGCGGCGGCGGACGATCTCCTCGCCCGGGCGCCGCTCGCCGCGGCGCCGGCCCGCATGGGCGTCGTCGTCGGCACCGCGCTCGGCGCCGTCGAGGAGCTGGAGAAGGCGCTCGTAAGCGACCGCCGTGCCGCGCGCGCGGCGGCCGGCCTCTACGATGCGCCGGCGCGGGCGCTGGCGCGACACCTCGGCGCCCGTGGGCCCGTCCTCACGGTCTCGACCGCCTGCGCCTCGGGCGCCACGGCGATGGGTGTCGCCGCCGATCTCCTGCGCGCCGGGGCGGCCGATCTCGTCGTCGCGGGCGGCTACGACATCCTGTGCCGGTTCGTGATGCGCGGATTCGACGCGCTCCGCTCGCTCACTCGCGAGCGGGTTCGGCCGTTCGATCGGCGGCGGAGCGGCCTCCTGCTGGGCGAGGGCGCGGCCCTCGTCAGCATGGTCCGCGAGCGGGACGCGCGCCGCGGGTGGCTCGGCCGGCTCCTCGGGCACGCGAGCGGGAGCGACGGCGCCCACATCACGGCGCCGGACCCGGACGGCCGCGGGCTCGAATTCTCCATCCGGGCCGCGATGGCGCAGGCGGGGGTCACGGCCGAGGCGCTCGATCTGGTGAACGCGCACGCGACCGGGACCCCGCTCAACGACCGGATCGAGGCGGGCGTTCTCGGGCGGGTGCTCGGCCGGCGCGCCCGCCAGGTCCCCGTGAACGGGATCAAGGGGGCGCTCGGCCACACGATGGGCGCCGCGGCGACGCTCGAGGCCATCATGTGCCTCCTCGCCTCTCGTCACGGCAGCGTGCCGCAGACCCTCGGCCTCGAGGACCCCGACCCCGAATGCGATCTCGATTGCGTCCGGGGCGCGCCGCGCGAGGCGCCCACGCGCGTGAGCCTCAGCACCTCGCTCGGCTTCGGCGGCTGTAACGCCGCGCTGATCCTCGAGGGCGCGGGGCCCCGGCCATGATCGGCTCGCGCGTCGAGGGCGTCGGGCTGCTCACCGGGTGGGGCGACGGCGTCGAGTCGCTGCCGGCGAGCGCTCGGCGCGCCGCCGGCGATCGCCGGGTGCTCCCGCTGGCGCGACCCGACCTGGCCGGCGACCGCTTCAGGCGGGCGACGCGCGAGTGCCTGCTGGGCGTCGCCGCCGTCGGCGCGCTCCTGCGCAGGGCCGGGCTCGACGCGGCGGCGATTCGTGGCAGCTCGACCGCCCTCGTCTACGTGACGGCCGGCGCGTACGGCCCGTCGAACCGTGCGTTCATCGAGGCGCGGGCGGGCGGGCAGAGCCTCCACTTCCCGTACACCGCGCCCAGCGCCGTGCCCGCCGAGGTCGCGATCGAGTTCGGCCTCACCGGCGGGTACCTCATTCTCATCGGCGGTGGCGCCACGACGATCGACGCGCTCTGGCAGGCGACGACCCTGGTCCAGACCGGCGCCTGCGCGCGCGCGCTGGTGCTGGCGGTGGAGGTGTTCGAGGAGTGCGAGTCCCTGTGGACCCGCGGACGCTGGCTGCTTGGCCGCCCCCTGGTGGAGGCGGCGGCGTGCGCGCTTCTCGGGCCCGGCGAGAGCCGGGTGACCTACGGCCCGGCCCGCGGCCCGTCCGAGCTGGAGCGGAGCGCGCGCGCCCGCGCCGGTCAGACGCTCGCCTGCGAGCCGCTGATCGGTCTCGCGCTGGCGCGCGAGCGGGGTCAGCGCTCGCTCACCCTGACCGGCGAGTGGCGCGGGCGCCGCGCTACGCTAGAGTGGAACTGACGACGAGCCCCGGCGGGAGACCTATGGCACCCAAAGAGGTCCTGGACGAGCTGAAGACGATTCTGGTGACACGGCTCAAGTTCGATCCGCGTCGCGCGGCGGAGATGAGCCTCGAGACCCCGCTGCCGAAGGACGTCGCGGGGTCGGCGGGCCTCGACTCGCTCGACTTCATCGAGCTGTCGCTCGCCGTCGAGGAACGGTTCGGGATCCCCATGGACGACTCCCAGGACCTCACGGAGCACTTCGCGTCCCTGGACACGCTGTGCCGGTACATCTGCGCGCGCGCCGGAGGCGCATGACCCGCGTCGTCGTGACCGGGCTGGGCGCCGTGAGCCCCTTCGGCACCGGGGTCAAGGTCTACTGGACTGGGCTCGCGAGCGGGGCGTGCGCGATCCGCCCGGTCACCCTCATCGACACCGCCGACCTCCGCTGTCGGATCGCCGCGGAGGTGCCCGAGATGGTGAGCGGCTCGCCACGTCGCTCGCGGGCCGACCGGCTGGCGCTCGGCGCGGCGCGGGAGGCGTTGGAGGACGCGGGCCTCGACAGGGCCGAGCGGGACGGGACGGCGCTGATCATGGGCGCGGTCGGCGGCGGCATGCTCGAGGCGGAGGCATGGTACTGGGCGCTCGTCCGGGGCGGGGAGGCCGCGCGGCGGCCCGGCGTGCTGCGCTCCGTGCTCCCGTACTCGCACGCCGAGGTGCTCGGCCACCGTCTCGGGCTCCACGGTCCCCGCGAGACGGTCGTCACGGCCTGTAGCTCGGGCGCCGCGGCGCTGGCGCTGGCGGCCGACCTGATCGCCGAGGGCGTCGTGCCCGCGGCCCTGGCGGGCGGCGTCGACGCGCTCACCCGGATCTGCTTCATGGGCTTCAACGCGCTCAAGCTCCTCGATCCCGAGCCGTGCCGCCCGTTCGATCGCGATCGGCGCGGCATGTCGATCGGGGAAGGCGCCGCGTTCCTCGTGCTCGAGGACGCGGCGCGCGCGCGGGCGCGGGGCGCCCGGATCTACGCGGAGCTCGCGGGTCACGGGATGACCACCGACGCCTTCCACGTGACGGCGCCGCACCCGTCCGGGGAGGGGATGGTCCGCGCCATGACGCTCGCCCTCGAGCGCGCCGGCGTCGGGCCCCGGGAGGTTGGGTACGCGAACGCGCACGGGACGGGGACGCTCCAGAACGACCGGATCGAGGCGCGCGCGCTCGGGCGGGTCTTCGGGGGGACGGACCTCCTCGTCAGCGCCTCCAAGTCGATGATCGGCCACACGATGGCGGCGGCCGGCAGCCTCGAGGCGGTCGCGACGGTGCTGGCGCTCGTCCACGAGACGATCCCGCCGACGGCGAACCTCCGGAGCCCGGATCCCGAGGTCTCGTTCGACTGCGTCCCTGGCACCGCGCGTCCGGTCGCCCTCGGGTGCGCGATCTCGAACTCCTTCGGCTTCGGGGGGCAGAACGTGACCCTCGTCTTCAGACGGTGACCGTGCGCCGCGTGGTGCTGACGGGCGTCGGCGTCCTGAACGCCGCGATCGGCGGTGGCTCGGCGGCGCTCGGCGCCTACCTCGGGGCGCCGCGCTCCGCGCTCCGCCCGACTGGCGCCGCCCCCGGCCGGCTCGTCGCGGAGCTGGCGCCGTCGGCGCTCGCCGGTCTCGTCGACGCGACCGAGACGCGCCGGCTCTCGCGGGTCTGCCAGTTCGCGGTGGCCGCGGCGCGGCTCGCGCTCGCCGATGCGGGCCTCGAGCCGTCGGACGAGCTGGGGCTCGTCGTGGGCACCGAGTTCGGCGACCTCGGCTCGACGGTCGAGTTCGCCGACGGCTACCTCGAGCGCGGGCCCGCGGGCCTCTCCGCGCTCCTGTTCCCCAGCACCGTGATGAACACGATGGCCGCCGCGAGCGCGATCGCGGTCGTGGCGAAGGGGCTGTCGCTGACGCTCAACGCGCCGGCGGTCGCGGGTGAGCTCGCCGTCGCCCGCGCGGCGGCCCTCGTGCGTACGGGCAGGCTGGAGGTGGCCCTCGCCGGCGGGGTCGATCAGATCGACCCCCTGCGGATGCGGATGCTCGCGGAGCTGGGTGCCGCCTCGGACGTGCGCGGCGAAGGCGCGACCTTCGTCGTGCTCGAGGCGCTGCCGGTGGCGCTCGAGCGGCGCGCGAGGGTCCTGGGCGAGATCCTGGGCGCCTCGTGGAGCGCGCTGCCCGCGCGCCCGCACGGAGTCGGGCGGCACGCGGGCTCGCGCGCCATCGCGGCGGCGCTCGAGGCGGCGGCCACGGCGCTCGACGAGGTCGGCTGGGTGTACGCGTCGGCCTCGGGCGACTGGGCCCGTGACGCCTGGGAGCGGGCGCTGCTCGCGGCGGCGCTCGGGGGGGCGCCGCGCGCCGTGGCGTCGCTCGGCTTTCTCGTCGGTCACCACGCGGGCGCGGGGGCGCTGGGCGTGGCCGCCGGCGCCTGGACGTCGCGCTCGGGGCTCTTGCCCGTGACCGCGGCTCCGGGAGCCGACGCGGATCGGGCGCCGGCGCCCGTGGCCCCGGTCCGCGTCAGACCCGGCCCGGGACTCGTCCACGGGGTCGCCCGCGGTGGGACGCACGTCGCGCTGGCCGTCGGGCCGCCGCCCGGATCGCAATGACCGCCCTGATCGTGATCCCGGCGTTCAACGAGTCCGCCACCATCGGTCGCGTGGTGGCCGCGGCGCGCGCCCACGCGCCCGTGCTCGTCGTCGACGACGGCTCGGACGACGCGAGCGCCGCCGTCGCGAGGATGGCGGGCGCCGAGGTGATCGTTCACCCGAGGCGGCTCGGCAAGGGTGACGCGCTCCGCAGCGGAATCTCGGCGGCGCGCGACCGGGGGGCGAGCGTGGTCGTGACGCTCGACGCCGACGGCCAGCACGATCCCGACGACGTGCCCCGGCTGCTCGCGGCGGCGCGGGGTTGCCGCGGCGCGCTCGTGATCGGCGATCGATTGGGACGCGATGACGCGCTCCCGCCCGACCGCCTCAACGCCGTGCGCGTCGCGGGGTTCTTCGTGAGCTGGGTGATCGGCTGCCGGCTCCGCGACACGCAGTCGGGCTTCCGCGCCTATCCCCTCGTCCTCCTCGACGACGTCCGCGTGCGGCGGGGCGGCTTCGTGTTCGAGACCGAGGTGCTGATCGGTGCCGGCGCTCGCGGATGGGCGTTCCGGGAGATCCCCGTCACGTCGCTCCCGTGCGCCGCCCGGCCCAGCCGCTTTCGACCGGTGTGGGACGGGCTCGCGATCGGCCGGTACCTCGCCGTCGAGGTCCTCCGCCGGTGGGCGACGGAGGCGGCAGCCGCCGCGCGAGCCGTGGTGCTCGTGTTCGGAAGCCGCGCGCGGCGGGCCCGGCACGACGCGGTCCTCGACGCGTGCGCGCCCTACCGGGACTCGCCGGGATCGTGGGCCCTGGCGGCCGGCGTCGCCACCGTGCACCGCGCGTCGGCCGCGATCGGTCACTGGTGGCGCCACCCGCGCCGCCGGCGCGCGGCCGTCGCGGCGTGGGCGACGCTCGCCGCGCCCGCCGTCCTGGGCCTGGTGCTCCTGCAGGCGCTGACCGGGCGCCGGCTCCCCGACGTCGTCACGCCGGTGGTGAGCCGTCTCTACGCCGGCGAGCGGCTCGAGGACCCCCTCGGCGCTCCCGCGCCGGACGGCGGCCGCCGTGCCGTCGTGCCGTCCGGTCCGCCGCGATGACGCTCGAGGCCGGGTACGACGTCGTCGTGATCGGCGGCGGGCCCGCGGGCTCCACCGCGGCCACGTGCCTCGCGCGCGCCGGTCGCCGGGTGGTGCTGTTCGAACGGGAGCCGTTTCCGCGTCTCCACGTCGGCGAGTCGCTGCTCCCCGCGAACCTCCCGCTCCTCGACCGCATCGGCGTCCACCCGGCGATCGTCGAGCGCGGCTTCCAGGTGAAGTACGGCGCCACGTTCTCCGATCAGGAGTCGCAGCTCGAGCACACCTTCTACTTCGCCCGGAACAAGCCCTGGCCGTACTACGCGTACCAGGTGCCACGCGCCGAGTTCGACACGGTGCTCCTCGACCACGCGCGGAAGCAGGGCGTCGACGTGCGGCAGCCCGCGACGGTGGAGACGATCACTCTCGATGGGACGGGCGTCACGGTGTCGGCCGAGGAGCACGGGCAGGCGGTGACGCTCCGCGCACGCTTCCTGATCGATGCGAGCGGCCGCGACGGGTTCTTCGCGTCGAGGCTCGGGCGGCGCGAGGCCATCCCGAACCTCGGGAAGGTGGCGCTCTTCGCCCACTTTCGCGGCGCCGAGCGGGCGCCGGGGCGCGACGAGGGGAACATTCGGATCCACCTGTTCGAGGACGGGTGGTTCTGGTGGATCCCGTTCGCGGGCGACACGACGTCCGTCGGCTGCGTCCTCCACGCCCGGACGGCGCGCGGCCGCGGCGGGCCGGTCGAGGAGCTGTTCGACGAGATGGTCCACCGGTGCCGGCGGGTGGCCCTGGGGCTCGGCGGCGCGGAGCGCATCACGCCGGTCAAGCGGGTGGCGAACTTCTCCTACGTCAACCGCCCGCGGGTCGGCGACCGGTTCCTGTGCGTCGGCGACGCGATCGCGTTCGTCGATCCCATCTTCTCGGGCGGCGTCTACATCGCCATGCAGTCCGCCGAGCTGGCGGCCGAGGCCGTTCTCCCCGCGCTCGCCGACGGGCGGTTCGAGGCGGCGCGGTTCGCGTCCTACGAGCGCGCGGTGTGGCGCGGTATCGCCCCCTTTTTCCGGATGATCCACAAGTACTACGAGCCCGCCTTCCTCGAGCTGTTCCTCAAGCCGCGGAACTACTTCGGCATGGAGGACGCGGTGCTGAGCGTGCTGGCGGGGGGCGCCTTCCACCGGATGCCGTGGCGGATGTGGTGCGGCCTCGAGCTCCTGTTCCTCCTGGCCCGCGTGAACGTGTGGGTGCGCCGCCGCGCCGGCCTGCCCGTGGAGTCGCGGCTCGAATGGTAGCGCGAGCCGAGGGGCGGCCCTGAGCCGGAGGCGAGCGCGCCACGAGGCGAGTCCAGGTTGACCGTGAGCCTTCGTGTGCTCCGCGGCTATGGCTTCACCGTGCTCGGCATCGCCATCGGCGTCGCGGGTCTGGTGGCCCTCGGCGCGATGGCGGAGCGGATCGTGCGCTTCATCGAGGGCGGCGACCGGTTCGTGCTCGGGCAGATCTCGGTCGCCGGGAGGGGGATGGGGATGGGGACCGGCTTCACCGCAGGGGGTCTCCTGCCGGCAGCGGCGATCCGCGCGATCGGCGAGGTCCCGGGTGTGGCGGGAGTCCAGCCGCAGGTGATGCTGCCCCTGAATCCGACGACGTCGCAGTTCATGACGCTGGCGCAGGAGCTGGTGCTCGGTCTCGACCTCTCCGTGCCGACGCCCAACCGTCACTATCCCTCGCTGCCGGTGCGCGGGGGGCGCGCGCTCCGCCCGGGCGACCGGCGGGTGGCGGTCGTGGGCGCGTCGTTCGCCGCGTCGCACGGCCTCGCCGTCGGCGGGCGCCTCACCCTCGAGGGCGAGCCGTACGAGGTCGTCGGGGTCCTCGAGCGCACGCTGACCGCGCCCGACCGGTTCGTCTTCGTGCCCATCGAGGACGCGCGGCGCCAGTGGGTGGCGAAGGACCCGCTCCTCCGCACCGTGCTCGCCTCGGGCGCCGCGGCGCTCACCGCGGCGGATCTCAACACGGGCGCGGCGGTCGGCTGGCGCGACGGCGAGGATCCCGACGCGCTCGCGCTCAGGATTCGCGAGCGCGTGGCGGGGGTGAACGTCCAGCTCCCGAGCGAGCTGAGCCGCCTCCTGCGCTCCTCGACGGCCTTTTTCTCGGCGCTGCTGGTCGGCATCGGCGTGCTCGGGCTCGCGATCGGGGGGCTCTCGCTCGCGAACACGGTCGCCGCGGCGGTCTTCGAGCGGATCCGGGATTTCGGCGTGAAGCGCGCCCTCGGCGCCACGGACCTCCAGCTCGGGCGCGAGGTCCTCGGCGAGGCGCTCGCGGTGACCCTGTCGGGCGCCGGCGCCGGGATCGTGCTGGCCGCGATCCTGGGCCTCTCGATCGACGCCTGGGCGGGCCGCGGGGGCCAGCAGCTCTTCCTCTTCTCCCCGCGGCTCCTCCTGGGCGGGCTCGGCTGCTCGGTGCTCCTCGGCCTGGCCTCGGCGACGTGGGCGACGCTCAGGGTCGTCCGCCTCTCCCCGGCCGAGGCGATCCGCCGCGGAAGCTGAGCCGGCATGCTCCGCGCGTGCGGGATCGTGAAGTCCTATCCGGCGCCGTCCGGCGGCGCGATCCGCGTCCTGGCGGGCGTCGACCTCGAGGTGAAGGCCGGCCAGCTCGTCGTCGTCACCGGGGTGTCGGGCTCCGGTAAGAGCACGCTCCTCAACGTCGCCGGCCTGCTCGAGGAGCCGGACGCGGGCGAGGTCTGGTTCGGGGCGGAGCGCGTGAGCGCCTGGAGCCGCGCGGCCAGGAGCCGCGCCCGCGGGCGATTCATCGGCTTCGTCTTCCAGTCGTTCCTGCTGCTCCCATCGCTGACCGCGCTCGAGAATGTGCTCGAGGCGGCTCGCTACACGGGCGGGAGGGAGCCCGCGACGCGCGCGCGCGCCCTCGAGCTCCTGGAGGAGCTGGGCGTGCTCGAGCGGAAGGACCACTACCCGCCGCAGCTGTCGGGCGGCGAGCAACAGCGCGTCGCCTACTGCCGGGCCGTTCTCAAGAACCCGCCGATCCTGCTCGCGGACGAGCCGACCGGAAACCTCGACGACGCGAACGGTGCCGTGATCCTCGAGCGGCTGCGCGGGTGCGCGCGCGCCGGCGCGGCCGTCGTCGTGGTGAGCCACCGGCCGGAGGCGGCGCGCGGCGCCGACGCGGTCTGGAGCCTCCGCACGGGCGCGCTCGAGCCGGGCTGAGAGAGGACGAGATCGAAGGAGGATCGACGATGAGGGGTGTGACGTTCGTGCTCTTGCTGGCGCTTGTCGTGGCGCCGATCGCCGGCGCCGCCGATCCGGTGACCCAGACATTCGCGGCGCCGATCGACCGGGCTTGGACGACCACCGAGACCGTGCTCAAGCACCTCGGCTGGGACATCGAGAAGGCCGACCGTACGATCGGCTGGATCACGACGGAGTCCCGCCGTCTCGAGGGCGACGACTACGGGGTCTACGCCAAGGGCACGCGGCACCGGCTGCGGATCCACGTGAAAGCGGTGGACGAGGCCCGGACCAGCGTGAGCGTGGAGCGGATCATGTTCAAGCGGGAGCGGATCCTCTGGATGGACAAGGACGAGCCGGTGGCGGCGTCGGACCAGAGCGTGGAGAAGGAGCTGCTCGCGGCGATCGGGAAGTCGCTCTGATGCTCAAGACCTTCGTCCTCGTGCTCATCGCCGCGCTCATCGGGGGTACCGGGCACGTCATGCTCTCGAAAGGCATGAAGACGGTCGGCGACCTGACCGAGGCGCCCGCCGCGCGGCTCGGTGGCATGATCGGCCGGGCCGTGTCGAGCCCCTGGCTCCTGCTGGGCGTCGCCCTCCAGGCGTCGTTCTTCTTCCTGTACCTCACGCTGCTATCGCGAGCGGACGTGAGCCAGGTGCTGCCGATGACCGCGATCGACTACATCGTGGTCGCCGCGCTCGCCAACCTGCTGCTCGCCGAGGCGGTGACGCCGGCCCGGTGGGCCGGCATCGCGTTCATCGTCGTCGGCGTGTTCCTGGTCTCGCGCACCTGAGCATGACCGGCCGAGGAACCGGCGCCGCCGTGGGTCTGGCCGTGCTCCTGGCGGCGCCGCTCCTCGCCATCGGCCTCGGGCGGGCGCCCCCCGACGACCCGGGCGAGGGGATGCACGCGGAGATCGCCCGCGAGCTCACGGTGTCGCGCGATCCGTTCGCCCTCACCCTGAACGGCATCGCCTACGTGGACAAGCCGCCGCTCCTCTACGCGCTGATGGCGGGCGCGCTCAGCCTCGCCGGGACGAGCGAGGCGGCGGCGCGCGCCGTGCCGGCGCTGGGGGCGCTCGGGGCCGTCGCGGCCACGGCCTGGCTCGGCGCGCGCCTGCTGGGCGGGCGCGGGGGGTTCGTCGCGGGCGCGGCGCTCTTGACGAGCGCGGGCTTCTTCGCCTACGGCCGCTACGTGCGTCCGGAGACGCTCTTCGTCGCGGCCCTGGCGCTCGGGTTCGCCTGGGCGCTCGTCGGGCTCCGGGACGGCCGGCGTGGCATGGTCGTGGCAGGGCTCGCGGCCTTCGGGGCGGCGGGGCTCGCCAAGGACCCGCTCGGAGCGCTCGGCCCACCGCTCGCGATCGGCGTCGCGCTCGGGCTCGGGGGTCGTGTCCGCCCGGTCGAACGCTGGCTCCCGCTGGCGGGCGTCGTGGCGTGCGTGGCGCTCGCCTTCGGCTGGTGGGTCCTTGCCGAGATCCGCACGCCGGGGTTCGCGTGGTACACGATCGCTGACAACCATGTGCTCAATGTGCTCCGCGCCCGGCGGTTCCCCGACGAGGACGTGCCGCTCTCGGCCGTGCAGTTCCTGGCCGTGGCGGGCGCGGGGGCGCTGCCGTGGGTGATCCCGGCGGCAGCGAGCGCCGTCGACCTCGTGCGACTTCGCGCGTGGCGGGACCGGGAGGGGATCGCGTGGGTCGCGCTCCTCGTGTGGACGGTGGGTGTCCTCGGGCTCACGGCGCTCTCGCCCTTCCGCCTGCCCCACTACGGTCTGCCCGCCTATCCCGCCATCGCGCTCCTCGCCGCCCGCGCCTGGGTCACCGGACGCGTCCGGCCCCTGCTCGTCGCCCACGCGGTCGGCTTCGCCGTCGTGGCAGGGGCGTGCGCCCTCGCCTGGACGAGCGATGGGTCCGTGTTCATGACCCGTGTCATGACGGCGGCCGATGTCGCCGCGCGCAAGAGCGCCGCGGCGGGCCAGGAGATGCCGCTGCCCCAGTGGGAGAGCTTCCGGGCGCTGCTGGGCGCCACGGCCGCGACCGCCGGGATCGGCGCCCTGGTGACAGGTGCCCTGGCCGGGGGCGGCGGCCACCGGTTCCACGGGCTCCGGCGGGGGCTCGCCGTCCTCGTGGTCGTCGCGACCATGCTGGGGACGCTGCCGAGCGTCGCGGCCGCCCTGGCCCTCGTCGCGACCCATCGCAGCGTGCGAAGCCTCGCCCTTGAGCTCCGGGCGGCGGCGGCGTCCGGCGACCTCGTAGCGCACGAGGGGCCGATCGAGAACTCCGGCGCGCTCGAGTGGTACTCGGGCCGCCGGCCCGTGATCGTCGACGGCCGCAAGAGCGTGCTGGGCTTCGGCGCGACGCGACCCGAGGCGCGGGAGAGCGTGTGGGAGGCGGCGGATCTCCGCCGGGCATGGGAGAGCGGTCGCCGGGTCTGGGTCGTGACGACCCGGGGGCCCGAGATGAGTCTCGTCCCGCGCCTGCCCGGCGCCCGGCTCGTCGCGGCCTCGGAGGGCCGCTGGCTCTGGGTCAACCGGTGAGGCCGGGGTCTCGGAACCTGAGGTCCCGGAACCTGATATAAGAGAGGGGCCGGATGCCCGACTATCTGCGAACGCTCTTCCTCCATCCCCCTTCGTTCGAGGGGTTCGACGGCGGCGCCGGCGCCCGCTACCAGGCCCGCCGCGAGATCCGGTCGTTCTGGTACCCGACGTGGCTGGCCCAGCCGGCCGCACTCGTGCCCGGAAGCCGCCTGGTGGACGCGCCCCCTGCCGGCCTCGCCCTCGGTGACGTGCTCCCCCTGGCGCGCGAGTACGATCTGGCGGTCCTCCACACGAGCACCCCGTCGTTCGCCCACGATGTGCGCGTCGCGGAAGCCCTCAAGGCGGAGAACCCGGCGCTCCGGATCGGGCTCGTGGGCGCGCACGTCGCGGTCGAGCGCGAGGCGGCGCTCGCCGCGTCGCCCGTGATCGAGTTCGTCGCCGGCAACGAGTTCGACTTCACCATCCAGGAGGTGGCCCAGGGATGGCCGCTCGGCCGGGTGCGGGGCCTCTCCTACCGGGTGAACGGCCACCTCGGGCGGACGCCGGAGCGCCCGCCGCTCGAGAACATGGACGAGCTGCCGTTCGTCGTCGACGTCTACCGGCGGGACCTGGTCGTCGAGCAGTACTTCATCGGCTATCTCCTCCATCCGTACGTGTCGCTCTACACGGGCCGCGGCTGCCGGTCGCGCTGCACCTTCTGTCTCTGGCCGCAGACGGTCGGCGGTCACCGCTACCGGACGCGGAGCGTCGAGCACGTCGTCGCCGAGATCGCGCGCGCCAGCCGGCACTTCCCGCAGGTGAAGGAGTACTTCTTCGACGACGATACCTTCACCGACGACCTCCCCCGCGCGGAGGCGATCGCGCGCGGGCTCGGCCGGCTCGGGGTGACCTGGTCGTGCAACGCCAAGGCGAACGTGCCGAAGCGGACGCTCGAGGTCCTGAAGGACAACGGCCTGCGCCTGCTCCTGGTGGGCTACGAGTCGGGCAGTCAGGCGATCCTCAACAACGTGCGGAAGGGCATCCGGCTCGAGACCGCCCGCGAGTTCACGAGGAACGCCAAGGCGCTCGGCATCAAGATCCACGGCACCTTCATCATGGGCCTGCCGGGCGAGACGCGGGAGACGATCGAGGAGACGATCCGCTTCGCCCTCGCGATCGACCCCGACACGCTCCAGGTGTCGCTGGCCGCTCCGTACCCGGGCACGGCGCTCCACAGGGAAGCGCTCGCGCGCGGGTGGCTCGAGCGGGAGTCGCTCGTCGACGGCGGAGGCGTCCAGGCGAGCGTGCTCGGTTACCCGCACCTCTCGCGCACGGAGATCTTCGCCTCGGTCGGGGAGTTCTACCGGCGCTTCTACTTCCGACCGCGCAAGATCTTCGCCATCGCAGGGGAGATGGTGCGGGACGCGTCCGTCATGAGGCGGAGGCTCGGCGAGGGCATCGAGTTCCTCAGCTTCCTGGCGCGCCGCCGACCAGCTCGCCCACGGTGACGAGGGCGAGACCCCTCCCTCTCAGCCCATCGATCATCGCCGGCAGCGCCGCCAGGAGCCGGGCCGGCGCGTCGGGAGTGCCCTCGGCGTCGTGGAGATCGACGATCGCGCCCGGCCGCGCCCGGCGCAGGACGTGCGCGGCCTGGAGATCGGCGGCCCGCGGGCGCAGCCCCTCGGGCTGGATCGACCAGAGGACGCACCGCGCCCCGTACCGGCGGAGGATCGGGAACATCGCCATGTTCACCATTCCCCAGGGGGGGCGGAAGTAGCGCGGCGCGCGACCGGCGAGCCCGGTGAGGAGGTCATGGGCGCGGCCGATCTCGATGCGCGTCCGGCGCGGCCCGCAGAGCCAGAGGCTCCGGTGGGACCACCCGTGGTTGGCGACCTCGTGCCCCTCGGCGGCGATCCGGCGCACGGTCCCCGGGGACCGGGCGGCGCGCTGCCCGACGAGGAAGAAGGTCGCGCGGACCCCCCGCTCGCCCAGGAGATCGAGAACCCTGGGCGTCCACGCGGGGTCGGGACCATCGTCGAAGGTCAGCGCCACGCGGCCCCCCCCGCGTGGACCCCGCCAGACGCACCCGAGGGTCAGGAGGTGCGCGCCCCAGGCGTAAGCCCCCCACGCCGCCGCGGCGCCCAGCAGGAGCGACCCCGGCCTCATGTCGGGCGCGTGGCGCGCTCGAGCACCGCGGCGACGACCCGCCGGCTCGCGTCGGGCCGCCGGAGCCGTCGCATCCGCTGTCGGAGGTGATCGAGCAGCTCCGGGTCGCCGAGCGCGCGCTCGAGGGCGGCGGTGAGCTCCCGGTACCGGCGCGCGACCAGCGCGATGCCGGTGCGGGACGCGAAGCGCTCGTTCCGCCGCTCCTGTCCGGGGAGCGAGCCGTAGAGGAGGAGCGGCAGCTCGGCCGCGAGCGCCTCGGCGAGGGTCATCCCCCCCGCCTTCGTGATCAGGAGATCGGCGGCGGCCATGAGCTGGCGGACGTTCGGGACGTGGCCGAGGACGCGCACCCGGGTTCCCCGGGCGATCCCGTCGAGCGCCGCACGGAGGCGCGCGTCCTGGCCGGCGACCACGAGGCCCTGGAGCGGGCCGCGCGCGTCGCCGAGCACCCGGGCCACGTGCGGAAGCCGGCCGAACGACCCCTGGGCGCCGGCCATCGCCAGCACGACCGGGACCTCGCGCGAGAGGCCGAGCGTCCGGCGCGCGGTCGCGGGGTCGGCGGGCTCGTCGAACTCGGCGCGGACGGGAACGCCGGTGACGAGGATCCTGTCACGCGGGATGCCCCGCGCGATGAACTCGTGCTTCACCTCGTCGGCGGCGACGCAGTAGCGGTCGGTGTGGGGCGCGAGCCACTGGCCGTGGGCGACGAAGTCGGTCACGACGGTCGTGTGCGGGGGAACGGGAGTTCCGCGCCACGCGAGACACGACATCACGACCGCCGGGGTCGCGTGGACCGTGACCACCACATCCGGCGCCAGGCGCCGGAGGAGCCGCCGCAGGCGGCCCATCCCGAGGCGCGTCACGCCGAGCGCCAGCGGCGAGTCGCTCGCCATCCAGTCGCCGAGCGCGTACGCGCTCCCCCAGAGTGTCGGGGCGCGCCGGAGGGTCCCGTAGTAGAGGGCCCGGCTCAGGCGCTCGAAGGTCGGGTGCACGAGGTCCCGGAAGTGGTCGACGATCGTCACCTCCGCGCGCTCCGCGGCGAACGCGGCCGCCAGGCTTCGCGCCGCCTCGTTGTGCCCCGAGCCGTAGCTCGCGGTGAGGATGAGAACGCGTGTCATGGTTCTGGTAAGTCGCCGACGTGCCAGCGCGTTACTATTTTACACGTTGGCTGGCGTTGGCTGGTCAGAGCCGCGACGCCAAGTGCGTTCTTGACATTCGTCTCGACGTCCGTCCAAGTAGTCATCCGAAGCGCCAGCGCCTCCCGCAGGCGCTGAAGGCCGGGACCCCAATGACGCCCAAGGGTGGTCTTTCGACCGTGAGGGACGAGACATGCCGGACACCGGACGCCCGATCATCGCCAACGTCGACCGACTCCACGCGTTCATGGACCGCCATCGCCTCGCCGGCGTCGTGGCGCGCTCCGGCCAGAACTTCACCTACCTCTCGGGGCTCGCGTACCCGGGCACGCTCGCGCGGCACCTGGATCTGCCGGACTCGGTCCGCGGCGTCCTGCTCGTGTGGCTGCGGCACGGGGAGCCGGTCATCGTCCTCAACAAGATCGCCGAGGGGCTGACCCGGCGCGATTCCTGGGTGAAGCGGATCGAGGTCTACGACGCGTACACGGAATCGCCGTACGGCCGGCTCTGTCGGGTGCTGCGCGAGGCGGGGCTCGCGCGCGAGCGGGTGGGGTTCGAGAAGACCTACGTGAGCGCCGCCCACTGGGAGGAAGTCCAGCGAGAGCTCCCGGAGCTGCAGATGGTGGACTGCGCGCCGATGATGGACGAGGTCCGGTGGGTCAAGACGCCGGGCGAGATCGCGCTGCTCAAGCAGGGCGCCGACCTCCTCGACGACGCCTATCTCGAGGTGTTCCCGACGATCAAGCCGGGCGACACGGAGCGCGCCGTCCACAGCCGGCTGATCGGCAGCTGCCTGCGGCGGGGCGCGAACTGGGTGCACGGGATCCTGAACTCGAGCACCAACCTCATTCCCTACGCGGGCGAGAGCGGCACCGTCTTCCGTAAGGGCGACGTGATCCGCACCGACTACGTCGCCTACGTCCAGGGCTACCCCGGGCACCAGTCGCGCAACGCCATCCTCGGCACGCCGACCGCGCAGCAGCGGCGCGAGTACGACATGACCCGCGACATCTACCGCATGACGATCGACCGCTGCCGGCCCGGCGTCCGCGCGGGCGACGTCTACGAGTTCGTCGTGGAGGAGTTCGCGAAGTACGGGTGGACGTACACGACCTCGCTCGTCGGGCACGGCGTGGGCTGCTGGTGGCATCAGCAGGAGCCGGTCCTCGCGCGGGGCAGCACGGTCGTGCTCGAGGACGGCATGGTGCTGGCCCTCGAGCCCCACAGGGACTACTGGCATCTCCAAGACCTGGTCGTGGTGCGCGCGCGAGGGCCGGAGCTGATCTCGGACAAGTTCTCGACCGACCAGATGTTCGTGATCGAGTAGACGAGGAACCCGGTATGGCGAGCACCGGCGACTGGGGCAAGATCCTGGCGGGGATCAGCGACGCGCAGGTGCTGGCGCTCGAGCAGGCGGCGATCCGCATCCCCAGCTCCACGTTCGAGGAGAGCGATCTCGCGGACTTCCTCGCGAACCACATGAGCGACATCGGGCTCGACGTCCGGATGATGGAGGTCACGCACCCGGCGAAGCCCGGGAAGATGACGCGGCAGCCGATCGGCCGACTCCGAGGCACCGGCGGCGGGCCGAGCCTCATGCTCAACGGCCACATGGATCCCGGCGTGGAGATGAGCGGCTGGAGCGTGGACCCCCACGGCGCGAAGTTCGAGGACGGCTGGGTGTGGGGGATGGGGGCGCACGACGACAAGGGCGGTGTGGTGGCCGCGATCTGCGCCGTCGAGGCGATCATCCGCTCCGGCGTGCGGCTGAAGGGCGACGTGCTCGTGTGCCCGGTCGTCGCGCACAAGATGGGTGGCGCCGGGACCCGGGCGCTGGTGAAGGCCGGCGTGCGCACGGACTTGGCCATCAACATGGAGCACTCGGCCAACACGATCGCGAACGTATGCGTCGGCATCGTCATGGTGCGGATCAAGACGAAGAGCCCGGAGCTGTTCTTTCGCTACAGCGCGGAGGCGAAGGCGCGGTACTGGAACCCGATCGAGCAGCAGTGCGAGATCGTGCGCCGCATCGGGCCGAGCCTCGAGCAGATCCCGCCGGGCGGCTGGATGACCTACGTGCCGCACCCGGAGCTGCCCGGCTTCCCGACCCACACGTTCGACACCATCCACAAGGAGCATTACTACCAGAAGAACTACACGGGGATGTCGAGCCGAGAGTGCGAGATAATCTTCCAGATCCGCACCGTGCCGGGACAGACGCTCGAGACGGTCAGGACCGACGTCGTCCGGCTGCTCGACGGGATCAAGAAGGACCACCCGGCGTTCGACCACGAGATGACGATCCCGGCCAACGGCATCGAGGACGGATGGTTCCAGGATCCGATGGAGGTGTCGCGCGATCACCCGCTCGTCGTGGCCCTCGCCGACGGGCAGCGGCTCGCGTCGGGCGCCGAGCCGGTGGTCGGCGCGTGGGGACGCCTCGGCAACGTGGGAGACGGCAACATCCTCAACGCGGCCGGCGTGCCGACCGTGCAGTACGGGGCGGGAGACATCCGCATCTACAAGGAGTGGCCGACGCCGGACGAGCGCGTCCAGCTGAAAGACCTCGTGACGGCGGCGAGGGCCGTCGCCTACGCGACCTCCCGGCTCTGTGCGTGATGCAGCGTCCGTCCAGCAGCGCGTGAAGGAGGGCACCATGCGTCGCACAACGCTCCGGCTGGCACCGATCGTGGCCTTGCTCGTCCTCTTCGTGTTCGGAGGCAGCGGCGTCCTTCCGCTGTCCTCGTCCGTGGAGGCTCAGGGCAAGCAAGGCGGCAAGCTCGTCCTGGCGGCCCGGCAGGACATCGACACCCTCGATCCGCACATCACCAATCGCGCGGCGACGCGGAAGATCCTGATCCAGTTCACGGACACGCTCACCGTCATCAATCCCAAGGACGGCAAGGTCCAGCCGGGCCTCGCCGAGTCGTGGGAGGCGTCCAGCGACGGCAAGAGCTACACCTTCCGCCTGCGGAAGGGCGTGAAGTTCCACGACGGCACGCCGTTCGATGCCGCCGCGGTCAAGGCCACCTTCGACCGCATCCAGGAGCCGCTCGGCGCTCCCGGCGTGGCCCGCGCCTTCCTCGGCCCCTATGAGGGCGCGGACGTGATCGATTCGAGCACCGTCCGCGTGCGGTTCAAGCAGCCCTACGCGCCATTTCCAAGGATGGCCGGCCTCTCCCCGCTGGCGCCGCTCTCGCCGACCGCCGTCAGGAAGATGGGGCAGGACTTCTCGCGGCGCCCGATCGGCACGGGCCCGTTCATGGTGAAGGAGTGGGTGACGAAGAGCCACGTCACGCTCGTGCGGAACCCCGACTACAACTGGGCCTCCGCGCTGGCCGCGCATCAGGGCCCGGCCTACGTCGAGGAGATCGTCTGGCGCTTCGTGCCGGAGGCGACGACGCGAACGGCGATCCTCCAGACCGGCGAGGCGAACATCTCCGAGGACCTCTCGTACGCGGACGTGGCGGCGTTCGAGCGGAACCGTGACGTGCGGATCCTGCGCGGCGTTCCCGCCGGCACGCCGTGGACCGTCTTCCCGAACGTCCAGAGGTTCCCGACGAACGACGCCTCCGTGCGCCGCGCCCTGCATCACGCCATCCGCAAGGACGCCGTCGTGCGCGTCGTCTTCCACGGCCAGAGCCGGCCGGCGGCCTCGCTGCTGCAGCCGCCGACGCCCGGCTTCGCGCCGCTCGCGACCGAGCTCTTTCCCTACGATCTGGCGCGGGCGAAGAAGATCCTGGACGACGCGGGCTGGAAGCCGGGACCGGATGGCATCCGCGTGAAGGACGGCAAGCGCCTCGAGCTCCTGTGGATCTTCGGCACCAACAACGGCTACGAGGAGATGGCGCCGCTCATCCAGGCGATGGCGCGCGAGGCGGGGATTGACATCCAGCTCCGCGAGCAGCCGCGCGTGCAGATGTACGAGGCGGTCCGGAAGGGCGAGCACAACATCGGCGAGCTGAACTGGTGGTTCCCGGACCCGTCGATCCTGACGACGAACTTCCACACGAGCCGGCTCCACGCCTTCAACCCTGCGCGGCTGTCGGATCCGGAGATCGACAGGCTCCTCGACCAGGCGGCGGGTATGGTGGACGAGGGGCAGCGGATGGAGCTCTACAAGAAGATTCAGCGCACGCTGCTCGAGATGGGCGCCGGCATCCCGCTGGTGGACCAGGTGACGATCGTCGGCGTCCGCAAGGAAGTCCAGGGGTACGGGTTCAACGTCGTCACGTTCCCGGTGCTCTACGACGTGCGCCTGGCGAAGTAGGGAGCGCGCCCACGCTGGATGCTGACGTACGTCCGGCGCCGCCTCCTGCTCACCGTGCCGGTGGTGCTCGGGGTGTCGGTGATCGTGTTCTCGATCATCCACCTGCTCCCGGGCGACCCCGTGCTCGTCATCCTGAGCGGCGCGAACGCGACGCCCGAGCAGGTGGCGGAGGTGCGCGCGCAGCTCCGCCTGGATGACCCGCTCGCGGTCCAGTACCTGAGGTTCCTCCGCCGCGCCCTCGTCGGCGACTTCGGCCGGTCGATCTTCAGCAAACGCCCGGTCATCGACGAGATCGCGGACCAGCTCCCGAGCACGCTCCAGCTCGCCGGGACGGCGATCCTCATCGCCGCCGCGGTCGGCCTCGCGCTCGGTATCGCCGCCGCCGTTCGCCACAACACGTGGATCGACCGGCTCGCGATGCTGGTCGCCCTGGGCGGCGTTTCGATGCCGAGCTTCTGGCTGGGGCTCATCCTGATCCTCGTCTTCTCGCTCCAGCTCGGGTGGTTTCCGGCCACGGGCCACGGCGGCGTGAGCCGGCTCGTCTTGCCGGCGGCGACCATCGGGCTCGGCTACTCTGCCGTGATCGCGCGCCTCGTCCGCTCGAGCCTGCTGGACGTGCTGCGGAACAGCTACATCGCAACGGCGCGCGCCAAGGGGCTGTCAGAGGGGCTCGTCGTCTTGAAGCACGGCGTGGGGAACGCGCTCATCCCGGTCACGACGATCATCGGCGTGCAGCTCGGGAATCTATTGGCGGGGACCATCATCGTGGAGACCGTGTTCTCGCGGCAGGGGATGGGCCGCCTCGCCGTCACGGCGGTCCTCGACAAGGACTACCCGCTCATCCAGGGCGTGGTGCTCGTGAGCGCGCTCGGGTACGTCCTCGTGAACCTGCTGGTGGACCTCTCGTACTCGGTCCTCGATCCCCGCATTCGCCACCACGAGAGCGCCGCCTGATGCTGGGCCGCTTCGTCCACCGGCGCAAAGCGGCTCTCGGCGCCCTCGTCGTGCTGGCCTTCATCGGCGCCGTCGCGGCCCTCGCGCCGGTCCTGACGCCCTACGATCCGCTGAGGGTCGACCCGATGGAGGCGCTCTCGCCGCCGAGTCTCGAGCACCCGTTCGGGACCGATCAGTACGGGCGCGACATCCTCAGTCGCGCCATGGCTGGCGCGCGGCTGTCGCTCGCGACGGGACTCGGGGCCGTGCTCCTCGCGCTGGCGGCAGGCATCGTGCTCGGGCTCCTCAGCGGCGTGCTCGGCGGCTGGACGGACCTGCTCTTCATGCGGCTCGTCGACATCATGATGGCGTTCCCGAGCATCCTGATGGCGCTGGTCGTCGTCGCGGTGCTGGGGCAGGGAACGGTGAACGTGATGGTCGCCGTGGCCGTCTCGCTCATCCCCACGTTCGTCCGGCTCGTCCGCGGCGACGTCCTCTCGGTGAAGGAGAACATCTACGTGGAGGCCGCGCGGGCGCTCGGGTGCCGGCAATGGCGGCTGGCGGTGCGCCATGTCCTGCCGAACGTCGTCGCGCCGGTGATCGTCCTCTCCACCGTGGCGATCGCCTGGTCGATCATCCTCGGCGCCTCGCTGAGCTTCCTCGGGCTGGGTCCGCGCCCGCCGATCCCGGAGTGGGGCATCGACCTGAGCAACGGCCGGAGCTACCTGCTGCGCGCGTGGTGGATCTCGTCGGCGCCCGGCTTCTGCATCATGCTGACAGTCATCGCCGTGAACCTCGTGGGCGATGCCCTCCGGGACGAGCTCGACCCACGCCTCCGCTCGCTGGCGAACCTGTAGGCGATAGCGAGGTCCCGCCTTCGGCGACTAAAATTTCGAGTCGATGCGCCTGAACAGCCGCTGGTGCGGGACCCGAAATTCGGATCGCCCGAACATAGCTCGCTACGACCTGTGGCGTCCGATTGGGAAGCCGAGTTGTGTCGCGTGGCCGAGTCGCACCCGCAGGTGAAAGCGTACGTCAAGAACCCCAACCTCGGCCTGGAGGTGCCGTATCGCTACGGCTCGGAGATGCGGCGGTACCTTCCCGACTTCATCGTGCTGGTGGACGATGGGCACGGCGCCGGCGACCTGCTGCGCCCGGTCGTCGAGATCAAGGGCTATCGGCGCGAGGACGCGAAGGAGAAGAAGGCGACGATGGACACCTACTGGGTGCCTGCCGTCAACAACCTCCGCACGCTCGGCCGCTGGGCGTTCGCCGAGCTGACGGAGATCTACAAGATCGAATCCGACTTCAAGGCGAAGGTGGAGAGCGCGTTCGACGGGATGATCGGTCGGGCCGGCGGGGTGCCGCCTGCACTTTCCGCTTGACAGCTTTCTGCGTGGGTAATGGCGGCGTGTCGGCAGCGCCTGGCAAATACCGCCCCAGCGGCGCACAGGAGCGCGGAGATGCCGCCGCGGGTGAGCTCGTCACGAAAAATGTCGTCCCGCCCGACATCGCCGCGTGTCGCGCCTCCCAGGTGGCCTCGAAAACCGGGTGTAGAGTCGCCCCAGCAGGAGGGGGACTCGCCATGGAGATTCAGTCGCAAGACCTGGACCGGCTGGGCGACGAGATCGCCGAGCTGTCGGCGCACCTCGAGGCCGCGACCGCCCGCCTCCTCGATCTCATCCGCGAGTTCGACGCCCGGGAGGGCTGGAACACCGGATTCCGCTCCTGCGCCGCCTGGCTGAGCTGGCGCGTGGGGCTGGACCTCGGTGCTGCGCGTGAGCGGGTGCGCGTGGCGCGCGCGCTGGGCACGCTGCCGCTGCTGGCCCACGCTCTTGCGCGTGGCGCGCTCTCGTACGCCAAGGTCAGGGCCCTGACGCGTGTGGCCACCCCGGAGACCGAGGAGCGGCTGCTGGCGGTGGGCAGGGCCGGCACGGCGGAAGACGTCGAGCGGATCGTTCGCGGCTGGCGGCGGGTGGACCGGCAGGCCGAAGCCCGCGAAACCGCCCGGCAGCACGCGAGCCGGGCGCTTCACG
>JACQWC010000005.1 GCA_016209635.1 Candidatus Rokuibacteriota bacterium
CATCGCCGACTGGAACAGCCATCCGACCCCGTTCGTGTGGACCAAAGACCCCGCCGTGATCGTCAAGAAGGCGATCGGCCGTGGTCGTTAACATGACTTCACGGACGGAACACTAGGCGCTCGATCTTATATAGGTGATCGCGTGGTGGGTGAGCAGCGTGCCGTGCCCGTTGACGCACTCGGCGACGCCGTACACGAGCCGCTTGCCGAGCCTGAGGATCGTCGCCGCGCAGCGGAAATCCTCGCGCCGCGCCGGGGCGAGGAACGACGTCGTCATCCCGGCCGTCACCGAGGTGTCGGCGATCCCCAGCCGGGTCATGATGGCGAACCACATCGCGACGTCCGCGGCCGCCATGAAAACCTGGCCGCTCACGATCTGCCCCGGACGCTCGAACGCCTCCTGGAACGGCACCGCGATCGTGCACCGGCCCTCGGCGATCGAGTGCAGGCGGAACCCGTAGCTCCGCGTGAAGGCGACCGACGACAGCAGCTCTCCGAGCTGGGACTCGGTGACCGCGAGAGACATCAGGGGCGCAATTATCCTCACCGGCGGGCGCCCGGGCAAGCGTAGGGCGCCGGCGGCTCAGAGGAGCGCGAGCTGCGCGCCGGGCTCGGGGTCGTCGCGGTACGGCCTGAGCCCGTCCCCCTCCGTGAACGGGCGAAACCGTTCCCAGATCTCCCGGACCTTGGTCTGGTAGTACTCGACGTTCTCGTCGGGTACCTCGGGGTTCCAGAGACTCGCGAGGCGCGCCGCCTCGGTGGGGGCGACCCGGGCGCCCCGACCGACGACGTAGTAGGAGACCTGGTCGCCCGGGAGCCACGGGCGCCCCGACACCGACGCGACCTCGTAGGGCGCGGCCGCCGGGCGCGCCCCCGTCCGGACCTTCTCGCGGTACGACTCGAGCGTCTCCCCGAGCGTCTCGGTGCGGGCGAAGGCACGCACGCCGACACGGTGCGCGGCGAAGTCCGCGATCCAGCGCTCGATGACCGATCGCGCCTCGCCGCCCCGCCCGACGAGCAGGAGGCGGACGATCTCCTCGATGATGCGGCGCTGGAACGGCTCGAGCGCGCGGGAGCGGAAGCCCGAGCCCCGCAGGGTGAGCCGCCCCTCCTCGTCCAGCAGGGCGTACGTCTTCATCTTGTAGCTGAACATCGCGGCGTAGCGGCCGTCCAGCTCGAGGCGGATCCCCGGGGGCAGGTCCTGGGCGATGGCCCCGAGGAGCCCCTCGTCGTCCTCCCGCGCGTGCCCGGGCGGCGGCACGAAGTAGACGCCGTCCGTGTCGGCCTCGACCGCGACCGCGCCCAGGAGGGCCAGACGGTCGAGGATCGCCGTCATGACCTGGCGGCCCTCGGCCGTGACGCGATTGGCCGCGTCGAAGTCGTTCCAGTGACCGCTCGGGAACGCGAGATAGCCGTAGAAGGCATTGATCAGGATCTTGAACGACTGCTGGAGGGCTTGCAGATGCGCGCGCTCCTCGGCGCCCCGGGCCTCCCGGGCGAGCCGCTTCGCGTCCATCCGGACGCCCGCCAGATGGCGCAGGAGTCGGGAGAACGCGCCGAGCGAGTCCGACGCCGGCGCGATGCCGCGGGCGAGCATCAGCGACGGGTAGAGGGAGGTGACGTCGGCGTGGAGGACGGGCCGGGCCACACCCTGCTGGAAGATCGCGGTGTGGCCGCCGCCGACCGGGGCCCCCGCGCGTGGGAGCGGCACGGCCTGGCCGCTCCGGAGGTACTCGCGGAGCAGCAGCGCGTCGATCTTCGCCGCGGCGCCCCGGAGAATCACGGCCTGATAGTCGAAGGGCACGAGCTGCGCCTGCGCGAAGTAGGGCGGCGCCAGCGCGGCGGCCACGCCCAGGGTCTCGAGCGCGTCGTCGAGGGCGTACGCCATCAGCCGGTCGGGCGCCTCGCGGAACAGGTGCGGAATGGTCGCCGGATCCACGTAGGTCCGATCGGCCGGGACGGCGCCCAGGTGGCGGGCGACCTCCTTCAGCCCGAAGGAGGGCAGGTCCCGGGCGCCGACGTCGTGGAGCTGGGCGAGCATCCACGTGTCGACGATGTGCCGGCCGGCCACCTCCCACCGTCGGTACGCGATCGTGCGCTCGGCGACCTGCAGACGCGAGAGCCGCCCGCGCAGCGGGCTCCCGTCGCGGCCCCAGGCGAGCGCGATCCCGTGCCGGCGCGCGCGGGCCTCGATATACTCGAGGTCGAAGCGGAAGATGTTGTGGCCCTCGATGACGTCGGGATCGCGCTCCCGGATCACCCGCGAGCACTCCTCGAGGAGCGCCGGCTCGTCCAGCCGGTCGCCGCGGATCACGTGGCGGAAGCCCGTCGAGTCGGCGAGGGCGACGGCGATGACGCGGTCGCCGGGCCGCTCGGCGCTCGGGAACTCGTAGCCCTCGGTGGTCAGCACCTCGATGTCGAGCGCGAACCGGTGGAGGTCGGCGAAGGCGAGGCCGCCGAACGAAGTCCGCCCAGAGAGGAGCAGGTACTGGTGCGTGGGATCGGCGAGGAAGCGGTACGGAGCGCGCGGCGAATCGGGAGGCTCGGCGCTCCGCTCCCGGCAGCGGTCGCGCGCAGCGGCGGCGGCGGCCCAGGACTCGAAGCGCGCCAGGAAGGCGAGCTCGCCCGGCCCGTCGAGATGGGAGATCTCGACGAGCCCGGGGGCGTCCCGCCCGAGCGCGGGATCGGTCAAGAGGAGGAACGGGGAGAAGGGCGCCGTCTCCACCGTGACGCCGCCCGGGCCCCGGCGCCAGAGTCGCAACGACCGCCCGTCGTCGGTGAGCCGGTACGCGAGGAGCCCGGGGCTCGGATCCCAGCCGAAGCGGAGGGGGGCGCGCCCGGGATCGAGCACGCGCCTAGTTGAGCATGCCGATCAGACGGTGCAGCTCACGGCGCGCGGCGACGTAGTCGGGCGCCAGCTCGACCGCCGCACGCAGCTCGCGGATCGCCTCCGGGATCTTGTGCCGCATGACGTAGATGCGGCTCAGATTGAAGTAGGGGAAATGGCGCGGCTCGTAGCGCGCCGCGCGCTTGGCCCGCTCGAGCCACTCGATCGCCTCGTCGGGCCGGCCCAGCTCGATCAGGTACGCGCCGATGTCGTTGTAGGGGTTCCCGAACTCCGGGTCCACCCGGATCGCGGTCTTGCACTCGACGATCGCGTCCTCCCAGCGCTTCTGGAAGCTCAGGACCCACCCGAGAAAGGTGTGGGCCTCCGCGGTGGGATGGATGTCGATCGACTTCCTGTACCACTCGATCGCTTCGTCGAGCCGGTGCTCCATCTGGGCGCGGTACCCCAGCTCGAAGCAGCGCCGGGCCTCCTCGGGCACCCCGGGCACGCGTCAGCCCGCGGCTTCGCTGACGGCGGCCCGGTACGTGGCGAGGTCGGCGAGCCCCGTGACTGCTCGGCCCGTCTCCGCGATGACCACGGTGGGGATGGCGCGCACGCCGTCGGCGAGGGCGGCCTCGTAGTCGCCCACCACCGCCTCCCGCCCCAGGCCCGACGCGTAGTCGGCGGTGAACCGGGCCATGTCGGCGCCCGTCTCGGCGACGATTCGAGCGACCTCCTCGCGGTCGGCGATGTTCCGGCTGTGGGTGAAGAACGCCTCGTAGAGGCCCAGGTGGACCCGCTCGGCGAGCGACTCGCCCTGGTTCGCGACGCACTTCGCCGCCTCGAGGGCGGGCAGACTCCAGCTCGCGAACACCTCGTGCGGCCAGGGGGTGAAGGTGATGCCGTCGGCCGCCGCCATCTGCGCGCACCGGCGCCACCCCTCCTCGCGATAGGTGCCCTTGAACCGGACCGAGGGGTCCGGCGTGGGCCGGAGCGGGAAGGCCCGGGACTCGATGACGAGCGCTGGCCCGAGCTCCTCGCGCAATCGCCGGAGGCGCACGGCCGCCGGATAGCACCAGGGTCAGAGGAAGTCGGAATACACGGTCACGCGAACCGGTCGAGCCATGTCGGATCGGATTCTACCCGCGGTCCGATGTATCCTCAAATCTGTGCTCCGCCAGGCTGCCCTCGGACTCCTCGCCGCCGTGCTCGGGGCGGGCTGCGCGCCCGGCCTCGTCCACTTTCCGAACGCGACCCCGGGCACGCCGCTCACGGTGCGGGGCTGGGAGGAGAAGCCGGACGGGCCCGGGCCGTTTCCCGCGGTGGTGCTGCTCCACGGCTGTCACGGAGTGTCGGCGTCGACGCGCGACTGGGCCCGGTGGTTCAGGGCCGAGGGCTACGTGGCGCTCATCGTGGACAGCTGGGCGCCGCGGGGGATGACGGAGGGGTGCTCGCCTGAGTCGCCCGACGTGCCGAACACCGAGCGGTTCGACGACGCCGTCGGTGCGCTCCGCCACCTCCACGCGGCGCCGTACGTCGATCGGGCCCGCGTCGGCGTGATCGGGTGGTCGAATGGCGGCGTCTTCTCGGTCGCGCTCGTCAACGGGCCGAGCCTCGAGCGGGCGCGCGGGCGTGGCGTCACGCTCCCGGACCCCGGCTTCCGCGCCGCCGTGGGCGTCTCCCCGGGGGGCTGCGTGTCCCTGGCACCGGAGCTGGTCGTCCGGCCCACGCTGGTGCTCATCGGGGACGCCGACGACTGGACCAGGCCCGGGCCCTGCGTGGAGATGGTGGAGAACATGAAGAAGAAGGGCGCGGACGTCTCGATCGTCCTCTACCCGGGCGCCTACCACTACTTCGACGTGGAGGGCCTGACACGGACCGTGCTCACGGACGTCGTCAACGAGAACCGGCCGGGCGGCTGCTGCGGCGCCACCGTCGGGTACGATCCGGCCGCCGCGGCCGACGCGCGGCGGCGGGTCGCCGACTTCTTCGGCTATCATCTCAAGGCCAGGTGACGCGCCCGCATGGACGCATCGATCGAGCTCGTCAAGTACCTCCTCGGAACGGTGGTGAGCATCCACACCCAGGCCGCGCGCGACCATCCCTCCGTGCGCATCCTGGGCAACGAGCGGATGGGGAGCGGTGTCGTGGTGGACCCGTCGGGGCTGATCCTCACCGTCAACTACGTGGTGATGGGCGGCCAGACTATCCAGGTCGCCTTCACCAAAGGGCGGCGGGTCAGGGCGGAGATCGTCGCCCAGGACTTCGAGATCGGCCTCGCCATTCTCAAGGTCGCGCGGCAGGGGCTCACCGCGGCGGCGCTCGGCGGCAAGGACCTCGAGCGAGGGACGCCCGTGATCGCGGTCGCGGCGACCGGGACACAGGAGCGGCGGGTCGCGGGCGGGCTCGTCACGTACATCGGCGAGTTCGAGGCGTACTGGGAGTACCTGCTCGAGCGCGGCATCGTGTCGAGCGCGCCGAATCCCGGAAACGGCGGGGGCGGCCTCTTCACCCTCACGGGGCAGCTCTGCGGCATCGTGTATCTCAACCTCGCCGAGATCGCGCGCAGCTCGCTCGCGATTCCGGTGGACTTCTTCGACGCGCACCGGAGCGAGCTGCTCCAGTTCGGGCGCGTCGTGAGCCGGCCGCGCCGGGCGTGGCTCGGGGTCTTCGCTCACGCGCTGGAGGAGGGCGTGGTCGTGGCCGGTGTGGTTCCGGACGGCCCGGGCGACCGCGGCGGACTCCAGGAGGGCGACCTGATCGTGTCGCTGAACGCGGAGGAAGTGGGCACGCGACGGGACCTCTACCTCGGGCTCTGGCGCCACGAGCCGGGCGAGCGGTTGACGCTCGAGGTCATGCGCGACAACAAGCTCCGGCGCGTCGAGGTGACGGGCGGGGACCGCGCCGAGTTCTTCCGCCAACCATAGGAGGGACAGATGGACCTGGGACTCAAGGGCAAGGCGGCGATCGTGACGGCCGCGAGCAAGGGGATGGGCAAGGCGTGCGCGCTGGGGCTCGCGGCGGAGGGCGCGCGGGTCGCCATGTGCGCCCGGACCGAGCGCGACCTTGGGGCCGCCGCGGACGAGGTCCGCGGGAAGACGGGGGCCGAGATCCTGGCGATCCCGGCCGACGTGACCCGCGCCCAGGACGTGAAGGCGCTCGTCGCGAGCGCGGCGGAGGCCTTCGGGGGCGTCGACATCCTGATCGCGAACGCGGGCGGCCCTCCGCGCGGCTCCCTCGAGCAGATGTCCGACGAGCAATGGCAGACCGCCTTCGAGCTGTCGCTCCTCTCCACCGTCCGCCTGATCCGCGAGGTCCTGCCCTGGATGCGCCGACGGCGCTGGGGACGGATCCTCACGATCCAATCCGTGTCGGTCAAGCAGCCCGTCGAGGGCCTGCTCCTGTCGAACGCCGTCCGGCCTGGCGTGGCGGGTCTCGTGAAGACGCTCGTCCCGGACGTCGGGCGGGACAACATCCTCATCAACACGCTCTGTCCGGGCCGGATCATGACGGACCGCTTCCTCTCGGGGGCGAAGCAGGCGGGCCTCCCGACGGAGGCGTACCTCGCGAAGACGAGCGCCGAGGTGCCGCTCGGCCGGATCGGCACGCCCGAGGAGTTCGCCAACGTCGCCGTGTTCCTCGCGTCCGAGCGCGCCTCGTACGTGACGGGCGTGGCCCTGCAGGTGGACGGGGGCCTGGTGCGGGGGATCCTCTAAGGATCCCGTCCCATGCTGTGGGCCCTCCGCGTTGCCGTCGTGCGCTTCGTCGCTGCGGACGGGTTCTTCCTCGCCGCCGGCCTGGCGTTCTGCTTTCTCCTCTGCGTGATCCCGCTGATCCTCCTCGGGGTCTCGACCGTGGGCTTCGTCCTCTCGACCGAGCAGGCCCAGCAGGTCGTCGTGGGCGAGCTGGCGAAGAACTTTCCCGTCTACCGCCGGGACATCATGGCGGCTCTCCTCAAGATCGTCGAGGGCCGCACCCTCACGGGGGTGGTCGGGACGGTCGTGCTCGTGCTCTTCTCCACGCCGCTCTTCAGCTCTGCGCGGCTGGCCATGCACCGGCTCCTGGGTGTCCGGAGCGGCGGGAACTTCCTGAGGAACCTGGTCGTCGACGCGGGCATGGTGCTGCTCTTCGGCGTCTTCCTCTTCGGCATCACCGTCGTCACGTGGGTCTTCTACTGGGTCAAGACGTTCGTGCTCGAGCCGATGCAGGTCCCGGGCGAGTGGATCGAGTGGACGAACCTCGGGCTCTCCCTCAGCCTCAGCTCGCTGATGTTCTTCCTGGGCTACCGCTACGTCCCCTACCGGCGGGTCCGCGCCGGCGCGGCCCTTCCGGGGGCCCTGCTCGCGAGCGGCCTCTGGGAGATTGCCAAGCAGGGCTTCCGCATCTACATCCGCCGCGTGGCGCTGTACGACCAGATCTACGGCCCGCTGGGCGTGCTCGTCGCGTTCGTGATGTTCGTCTACTACTCCGCGGTCGTGTTCGTCTTCGGCGCGGCGTACGTCTCCGCGCTCGACGCGCGCCGCCGATAGGCGAAGCGGTATGCTATCGTGTCGTTCGCTTTGCACTCGAGGTCGAGGGGGATCCGTCGCATGATGCTCAAGGACAAGGTCGCGGTGGTGACGGGCGCCGCGCGCGGGATCGGCCGGGAGATCGCCCTCCTGCTGGCGCAGCACGGGGCCCGCGTGGTGGTGAACGATTACGGGGGCAGCGAGGCGGGCGCCGGCGCCAGCCGGGGCCCGGCCGACGAGGTGGTCGCCGAGATCCAGCGGGCGGGTGGCCAGGCGGCGGCCAACTACGACTCCGTCGCGACCATGGCGGGGGGACAGTCGATCGTGCGGACGGCCGTCGACGCGTTCGGCCGGATCGACGTCGTGGTGAACAACGCCGGTATCCTGCGCGACCGGATGATCTTCAACATGACCGAGGAGGAGTGGGATGCGGTGATCAACACGCATCTCAAGGGCTCGTTCGCGGTGACCCGCGCGGCCGCGCCCCTCATGCGTGAGCAGAAGGCCGGTCGCTTCATCAACATGACGTCCACCTCGGGGCTGATCGGCAATGTCGGGCAGGCGAACTACGCCGCGGCGAAGCTCGGGATCGTGGGGCTCACCCGCGTGACGGCGCTCGACATGGCGCGCTACAACGTGACCGCCAACTGCGTCTCGCCCTTCGCCTGGACGCGCATGATCGGCACCATCCCGACCGAGACCGAGGCGCAGAAGGCGCGTGTCGAGAAGATCAAGAAGATGTCGCCCGCCCACATCGCGCCGCTCGTCGCGTTCCTCGCCTCCGACGCCGCGCGTGAGGTGAGCGGCCAGGTCTTCGGCGTCCGCGGCAAGGAGATCATGCTCTTCGGCCACCACCGCCCGGTCATGCGCGTGCACCACGCGGACGGCTGGACGATCGAGCGCCTGGTCGAGATGTTCCCTGGAACGCTCCAGCACCACCTGGTGCCGCTCGAGGCGTCCGGGCAGTACTTCAACTACGATCCGCTCGTGTAGCGCGTGGACCCGCCGCCACGCCTCTGGCCCGTCTTCGTCGCGTACCTGAGCGCGTTCGTGGCGATCGTGGTCGCGTCGATCGCCGCGGCGGTCGCGCTCCGGGCGTCTTACCCGGACCTCCCCGAGCGCGAGGTGCTGAGCGGCCTCCCCGCCCTCCTGGCGGGCGGCGCGGCGTCGTCCGTCGCCCTCGTGGTGACCGTGCTCGTCGTCACGCGGCCGCTCGAGGCCGCGCGCCTGCGACTGCTGCCGGGTCGGGAGGGTGGCCGCCACCTCCTCGTCATGATCGTCGGCGTGCTCGCCCTGGGTCAGGCCCTCGACTCGGTGACCACCCTCAGCGGGCTCGCCGACCGGGGCGCGATGCCCGCGATCCGCCAGGCGCTCGCCGGCGCAAAGGGGATCGAGCTGTTCGTCGCCGTCGCGGTCATCGGGCTCATGGCCGGGACGGCGGAGGAGCTGTTCTTCAGGGGCTACATGCAGACCCGGCTCCGCGAGCGGTGGCGGCCGGCCGTCGCGGTGCTCGCGACGAGCGCCTGCTTCGGCATCCTGCACCTGGAGTGGATCCACGCGTCCCTCGCCTTCGTCCTCGGGCTCTACCTCGGATTCGTCACCGAGGCGAGCGGGAGCACGCTGCCGGCGGTCGCCTGTCACGTCGTGAACAATGCGGTCTTCACCGTGCTGACGGTGACCGTGGGAACGGTCGAGGGGCTCTGGCAGAACACGCTGCTGCTCGGCGGGAGCGTCGCCGTCTTCGCGGCCTGCGTCGCGTGGCTGCGCCGCGCGCTCCCGCGCCCGCTCCCACCGTGAGGGCGATCCCGCGCTTGCGGGCGGTCGGGCGCGCGGGGTAGGCTTGAGCCACTCGGAGGAGGCACCGATGGGACTCGGCGGGAAGGTCTCGATCATCGGGAGCGGCGTGATCAAGTTCGGTGAGAACTTCCACCAGAGCCTCACCGACATGATCTACGAGGCCGTCACGCTGGCGCTCGGCGACGCGAGGCTCGAGCGACAGCGGCTCCAGGCGGCGTGGCTCGGCTGCTACGAGCCGATGCTCTACGGGTTCGAGGGGAACTCGGGGACCTTCGTCTCCGACCCGCTGAACCTCTTTCCCATCCCGGTGACCCGCGTGGCCGCCTACTGCGCCACCGGGATCGAGGCGGTCCGGAACGCCGCGCTCGCGGTCGCGGCGGGCGAGTACGACGTGGTGCTCGCGGTCGGCGCCGAGAAGATGCGCGAGGTGCCGTCCCGCGGGAGCCTGGTGGCGCAGGCCGTCAACCGCGGGCACCCGGTCCTGTCGAAGGGCCGGACCGCGCCGGGGATGTTCGCCCTCCTCGCCACGCGGTACTTCAAGGAGTACGGCGCCAACGAGGAGGCGCTCTGCGCGGTCGCGATGAAGAACCACTACCACGGCTCGCTGAACCCGAAGGCGCATTTCCAAAAGGAGATCACCGCCGAGCAGCACCTCCGCGCGCCGAAGGTCGCCGAGCCGCTGGGGCTCTTCGACTGCTGTCCGACGACGGACGGCGCGGCGGCCGTCATCCTCACGCGCACCGAGCTGGCGCCGAAGTTCACCGACCGGTATTCGGTGATCCGCGGCATCGCGTACGCCGTGACCGCCGGCTACTGGAACACGCAGTTCGACCCGTCGTGGGGCTTCACGTCGTTCCGCTCGACGCAGGAGGCCGCGAAGGCGGCGTACGCCATGGCGGGCGTCACCGACCCGGCCCGGGAGATCAAGGTCGCCGAGTGCCACGACTGCTTCACCATCACCGAGATCGTCAACTACGAGGACCTCGGCCTGGCACGGCCCGGCGAGGGCTGGAAGCTCGCCACGGGCGGCGTCACGCGCCTCGGCGGCGATCTGCCCGTGAACACCTCTGGCGGGCTCAAGTCGTGCGGCCACCCGATCGGCTCGTCGGGCATCCGGATGATCGCCAACATCCACGACCAGCTCCTCGGGCGCGCCGGCAGGATGCAGGTCAAGGGCGCCACGATGGGGCTCGCGCACAACCTCGGCGGTCCCGGGGCGGTCTCCGCCGTCGCCGTGCTCTCGCAGCCGTAATCGTCGCTCGAGACCGCTTCACCGCTCGCCCGGTCGTCGAGGGTCTTCGGCCCGCACGTGGGGGGAGGCAAGAATGCCTGAACTGACCCGGCGGTACGTCGTGATGGCGATGGCGACGGAGGGGCCGTTCGACCCTTCCGATCCCGACGGCGTCTTCGTGCTCAAGCCCTGGAAGGATCCGGCGGCGCTCCGCGCGCTCGTGACCTATCGCGACTGCTGCTACCCCGAGCTCGCCCGCGACCTCGACGCCTGGATCCGCGCGATCGAGGCCGGGCCCGTGATCCGCGGCGACGTCGGGCGCAGGAACGAGGCGTACACGAAGAGCGCCCTCGGCCGGGCTGTCCGCGGCGGCGCGAAGAGCGCGGGTCGAGTCGCCGCCACGCCCAAGGCGAAGCGCCGGGGCAAGGCCAGGCCGGGGACCTTGCGCGGCAAGAAGCGCCGCCGGTGAGTTTCTCCCTCGAGCCGCTCCTGGCGGCCCGGGACCGTCACCGGCAGATTCCTCCGCCGAGCGAGACCCGGGCGCTCTCCGCGGCCGAGGCCTACGCGATCCAGGACCGGCTGCGCGAGGCTCTTGTGGCGCGAGGCGAGCGGGTCACCGGCTGGAAGGCCGGGTTCACGAGCCGGGCGGCGCAGGCGGCGTTCCAGTGCGACGAGCCCGTGACCGGATTCCTCCTGGCCTCGGGCGTCTACGCGAGCCGCGCGGAGGTGGCGGCGGCCCGGTTCGCGAGCCTCGGGGTCGAGCCGGAGGTCGCGTTCGTGATGCGGCACGACCTGGCCGGTCCCGGTGTCACGCCGCCACGCGCCCTCCTGGCCGTCGAGGGGGCGCTCCCGGCTCTCGAACTGATCGACGCGCGCTTCTCGGGCAAGCCGATCGGCACCGACATCGTCGCCGAGGGCGTCTACGCGAACGCGATCGTGCTCGGCGCGCCGCTCACCCCGGTCGCGGGCCTCGACCTGGCCCTCGAGGGGCTGGTCTGGGAGCGGAACGGCGCCGTCGCGGCGACCGCGACCGCGGCCGAGGTGATGGGCAATCCCCTGAACTCGCTCGCGTGGATCGCGAACCAGCTCGGCGCCCGGGGGCTCGGGCTCAGGGCGGGCGACATCGTCATGAGCGGCTCGGTCTCGATCGTCCTGAGGCCCGTGGCGGGCGACACCGTGCGCGCCACGTTCACCCGACTCGGATCGGTCTCCTGCCGGTTCGTCTGAGGTGAAGCGGCTGGGCGATCGGACGGTCGTCATCACCGGCGCCGCCGGCGGCATCGGCCGCGCGATCGCGCGGGCCTTCGCCGCGGAGGGTGCCAGCCTCGTGCTCGGCGACCTCGCGCCGACGCTCGTGGACGCGCGCGACGAGATCCACCGCGGCGGGGGCTGCGTCGTCGCGGTCCAGGGGGACGTCACGCGGTCCGAGGACATGGCGGCGCTGGCCGCGTGCGCCGTCGACGAAGGAGGGGCCCTCGACGTGCTCGTCACCTGCGCGGGGCTCGGCGGGAGCGGTCTCCTCGCCGAGCAGGACGAGGCGGACTGGATGCGCGTCGTCGACGTGAACCTCGGCGGCACCTACCGGGCGATCCGCGCGGCGCTCCCCCACATGATGGCCCGGGGCTCGGGCCGCATCGTCACGATCGCGTCGGTGCTGGGCAAGATGGGCGGCTACGGGTTCGTCACCGCGTACGCGGCGTCCAAGCACGGCGTCATCGGGCTCACCCGGGCGCTCGCCACCGAGCTCGGCTCGCAGGGGTTTCGCGGGATCACCGTCAACGCGATCTGCCCCGGATACGTCCGCGCGGGCATGGGCGTCGCGATGCAATCGACCAAGGCGGGGCCGATGTCGGGGATCGAGATCTTCGAGCGGTACTACCGGCGGCAGGTGCCGCTCCGGCGCATGATCGAGCCGGAGGAGATCGCGCATGCGGCCGTCTTCCTGGCGCTGCCCGAGTCGGCCGGCATCACCGGCCAGGCCGTGAACGTGGACGGCGGGTTCTTCATGTCGTGAGGCGCGGCGCGCGCCCGCCGGGGATCCCGCGGCGGGCGACGGACGCCGGGGAGGAGTTCATGTCGACCGTCCTCTACGAGCAGACGGACAGGATCGTCACGATCACGATCAACCGCCCCGACGCGATGAACGCGATCGATCCCGAGACGCACCAGGCGCTCATCGACGCCTGGACGCGCTTCCGCGACGACGACTCGGCGTGGGTGGCGATCCTCACCGGCGCCGGCGAGCGGGCCTTCTCGTCCGGCGCGGACCTCAAGAAGCTCATCCCGGCCGCGTTCGCCAAGGGGGGCGGGGCCGCGAACCCGGACCAGCTCGGCCTCGGCGGGATAACGCGCGGGCTCGAGATCTGGAAGCCGATGATCGCCGCGATCAACGGCCACTGCCTGGCCGGCGGGCTCGAGCAGGCGCTCGCGTGCGATCTCCGGATCGCGAGCGAGAACGCGACCTTCGGCCTGACCGAGGTCCGCTGGGCGATCATGCCAGGTGCCGGTGGCACCCAGCGGCTGCCGCGCGCGGTGCCCCTCGCCAAGGCGCTCGAGATGATCCTGACGGCGCAGCAGATCGACGCGGCGGAAGCCCTCCGGAGCGGTCTCGTGAACAAGGTCGTGCCGCTTCCCGAGCTGATGCCCACAGCGCGGGCCTGGGCGCAGACGCTGTGCGAGCGCGGCCCGCTCGCCGTGCGGGCGGCGAAGGAGGCCGTGCTGCGCGGCCTCAGCGTGCCGCTCCGCGACGGCCTGCGTCTCGAGGCCCTGCTCTCGGCCACGCTCCGCGGTACCGAGGACGCCGTCGAGGGGCCGAAGGCCTTCGCCGAGAAGAGGAAGCCGAATTTCAAGGCCCGGTGAGCGTCGCGGGATGAGCGTCGAGGAGCTGGTGGCGCGGACGCGCGCGCGGCTCGCGGAGCGCGAGCGGCGGGTGGTCCCCGAGGGGCCGCTGGTCCAGGCGGCGGTCCTGATCCCGATCCTCGATCGAGGCGAGCCGTACCTCGTGTTCGCCAAACGGACCGACCGGGTCGGCCACCACAAGGGCCAGGTCTCCTTTCCCGGCGGGATCGTGCGCCCGGCCGACGCCTCCTTCCTCGACGCCGCCCTGCGCGAGTGCGAGGAGGAGATCGGGCTCGCGCGCGCGGGCGTCGAGCCGCTCGGCGCCCTCGACGACACCGAGACGTTCGCGACGCGGTTCGTGATCACGCCGTTCGTGGGGCTGGTGCGGCGGCCGGTGGCGTGGCGGCCGGACGGCGAGGAGATCGAGAAGGTCATCGAGGTGCCGCTCGCGTCGCTGACCGACGGGGGCAATTTCCGGGTCGAGGAGTGGGAGCGCGACGGCGTGCGGCGCCCGGTCTACTTCTGGGAGTACCGGGGCGAAACCATCTGGGGGGCGACCGCCCGCATCCTCAAGCAGTACCTGGACCTGGTGGTGGGGACGGGATGAGCTACGAGACGCTGCGCACATCGCTCGAGGACGGGGTGGGCCGCATCACGCTCAGCCGCCCCGAGGTGAGGAACGCCCTGTCGCGGACGATGGTGGAGGAGCTCGAGCAGGCGCTCGCCGCGTACGAGGCCGAGCCGGGCGCCCGCGTGATCGTGCTCTCGGGTGCCGGCGAGCGGGCGTTCTGCGCGGGGGCGGACCTCAAGGGCCTGGGCGACCGGGGCACGACGCTCGAGGCGCGCGAGTCGTTCAGCGGGCTCGCGCGGATCCTCGAGTCGATCACCCGGATGCGGACGCCGGTGATCGCCCAGGTCCACGGCTTCGCGCTGGCCGGCGGCTGCGGGCTCGCCGCCGGGTGCGACCTGGTCGTGGCCTCGGACGACGCGACCTTCGGGCTGCCGGAGATCAAGGTCGGGCTCCTGCCCCTGATCGTGATGGCGCCGATCCTCCGCGCGGTCGGCCGGAAGCGCGGGCTCCTCATGATCCTCTCGGGCGAGCCGGTGTCCGCGCGGGAGGCCTTCGAGATGGGGCTCGTGAGCCTCGTCGTCCCGCGGGCGGACCTCGGGGCGCGGACGACGGCGCTCGCGACCCGCCTCGCGCGCTTCAGTCCGACCGCGGTCGCCCTCGCGAAGGAGGCGGCCTACACGATCCAGGACATGGAGTACGGCAAGTCGCTCCGGTACCTTCGCGAGCTGATCACGCTCGTCGGTCTCAGCGACGACGCGACGGAGGGGATCGCCGCGTTCTTCGCCAAGCGCGAGCCCGAGTGGAAGGGGCGCTGACTCAGGGCCACCAGAGGTACAGGAAGCGCGGCCCGGGACCGAGCAGCGCCGCGAGCTGCGAGAGGGAGGCGTCGATCCCTCCCGCCGGCGGCTCGGCGCGCGCGTAGTAGGTGGCGCGGTACTCGCGCGGGCGGTGGTAGACGACGACCCGCGCCTCCTCGACGCCGATCGCGCGCCGGGCTACCTCGAGCGCGTCGGGCATGTAACCCACCCGATCCACGAGCCCCTGGCGGAGCGCCTGCCCGGCGGTGTAGACGCGGCCGTCCGCGACCCGCTGCGCCGCCTCGAGCGGCAGCCGCCTGCGCTCGGCGACCTTCTCGACGAACTGGCGGTGGAGGTCGTCGATCACCGACTGGAAGATCGCGCGCTCCTCCGGGGTGAGCGGCCGGAAGGGGCTCCCCATGTCCTTGCGCTCGCCCGACTTGATGGCCGCGGCCGACACGCCGATCTTCTGGAGGAGCCCTTCCGCGTTGAGCGTCAGCATGATCACGCCGATCGAGCCCGTGACGCTCGTCGGGTGGGCCACGATCGTATCCGCGGCGAGCGCGACGTAGTAGCCGCCCGAGGCGGCGACGTCCAGCATGACGGCGACGACGGGGATCCCACGCGCGCGCCTGAAGGTGTCGATCTCGCGGAAGATGATGTCGGCGGCCGTCACGGTTCCGCCCGGGCTGTTGACGCGGACCACCAGGGCGCGCACCCTCGGATCCTCCGCCGCCTTCAAGAGCTCCTCGCGCACCCGCACGAGGAGGGGAATCCGCGGCGGCGCCGAGCCGAGCGTCAGGCTCGGACCGCTCTCATCGGTGAGGAAGCCCGAGATGTCCATCAGGAGAATCTTCGCCTCGCCCGCGCCCTCGACCGTCTGCTCCTCGAGCGGCCGGAGGCGCGGGCTCAGGTCGAGCGAGATCACCGAGCAGCCCGCCAGGAGGAGGGCGCACGCAAGGAGCACGGGGACCCGCATGCGCCGAGTATACCGCCCGTTGCCCGGGGCCGAGCCCCTGCGGCATAATCGGGCGCCGTGAGCGGAGCGGGCCGGCTCACCCTCGACGACGTCCAGGCCGCCGCCCGGCGGCTCGGCGGGATGATCCATCGCACGCCGGTCGTCAGCTCGCAGTCGTTCGACGACACGAGCGGCTATCGCGTCTTCCTCAAGTGCGAGAGCCTGCAGCGCGCCGGGTCCTTCAAGATCCGCGGGGCGCTGAACAAGCTCCTCACCCTCTCCCCGGCCGAGCGCGCGCGCGGCGTCGTCGCGTTCTCCTCCGGCAATCACGCCCAGGGCGTCGCGCTGGCGGCGAAGCTCACGGGGGCGCGCGCCGTCGTCTGCATGCCGACCGACGCGCCTCCCATCAAGCTGGAGGCGACGCGCGGGTACGGCGCCGAGGTCGTCTTCTATGACCGGCAGAAGGACGACCGCGAAGCGGTGGCCCGCCGCATCGCGGAGGAGACGGGGCGGGTGCTCGTGCCGCCGTACGACGACTACGCGATCATGGCCGGCCAGGGCACGGCCGCGCTCGAGCTGCTCCAGGAGGTTCCGTCGCTCGACGCCCTGGTGACGCCGATCGGCGGCGGAGGGCTGATGGCGGGCTGCGGCACCGTCGCGCGGAGCCTCGTCCCCGGCATCGCTCTGCTCGGCGTCGAGGCGGACACCGCGAACGACACCTACCTCTCGCTCCGGAAGGGCGAGCGGGTCACGATCCCGCCCCCCTCGACGATCGCCGACGGCATCCGGGTGACGAGCCCCGGTGCGCTCACGTTCCCGATTCTGAGGGAGAACCTGGCCGACATCCGCCTGGTCTCCGACGACGAGATCAGGGCGGCCGTCCGCTTCCTCGCCCTCCGGGCGCACCTGGTCGTGGAGCCCACGGGCGCCGTCGGCGCCGCCGCGGCGCTCGCAGGGAAGCTGGGCGTGGCAGCGGGCGCGCGCGTCGGGGTGATCCTCTCCGGCGGGAACATCGACCCGGGGCTCTTCGTCTCGATCATCCAGTCGGGCTGAGCGCGCTCAGCGCACGTGGAAGGCCGGCACGACCTCGGCGGCCAGGCGCTCCACCTGCTCCAGCACCCGCTCGGGCGGGCACATCGGCCGCGCGATGAACTTCGACCCGCCGCCGCGGACGTACTGCTCGAGGCGCTCGGCGAGCAATTCCGGCGGCCCGAAGGCCGTGCAGGCGGCGAGCGTCGCGTCGTCCACCCGCCCGCGCGGGATGAAGGGCGCGGCGAGCGCGCGGGCGGCGTCGGGGTCGCGGTCGAGACAGTAGTAGAAGAGCGCGCCGAAGTGATCGGACGGCACCTCGCGGCCCGCCTGGCCGGCGAACGCCTGGACCGTCTCCACGCCGATCCTGAACCGCTCGGGCGTGATGAACGAGGGGATCCAGCCGTCGCCCAGCCGGCCCGCCCGGCGCATCGCGGCCTCGCTCGAGCCGCCGATCCAGAGGGGCATCGGCCGCTGCACGGGCTTCGGGAGGACGGTGATCCGGTCGAGCCGCCAGAACTCGCCCGCGTAGGTGACCTCGTCCTCCTCCCAGCACCGCCGGATGATCCGGATCGTCTCGTCGGTCCGCCGTCCACGCTCCTTGAACGGAACGCCCGCGGCCTGGAACTCGCGCTCCTGCTCCACGCCGATGCCGAACGCGGGGAGGACGCGCCCGCCCGAGAGGTAGTCGATCATCGCCAGCTCGCGCGCGGCCAGGACAGGGGACCGGAAGGGCGCCACGAGCACGCTCGGGCCGAACTTGAGCCGGCGGGTGCGCGCGGCGACGGCGGCCATCGTCGTCATCGGCTCGGGCACGGGGAGGGGTGCGGAGAGGCGTTCGGAGAACCAGAGCGAGTCGATCTCCGTCCGCTCGCAGAGGTCGACGAACCGCCAGAGGAAATCGGCGCCGTCCGCGTCGCGAGGCCACGGCCCGGGCATCACGCCGATGCGGTACTTGATGCGCACGGGGGCGACTCTACCACCAAGCCGCCGCTCGCCGGCCATTGACACGGTTTCGCCGCGGCCCGTAGAATGAACCGCGATTCAGTCGCCGACGATGCGCGATCCCGACAAGCCACGACAGATCATCGACGCCGCAATCCGAGTCTTCGCGCGCGCCGGGTACTACCACTCGCGTGTCTCGGATATCGCGCGCGAGGCGGGCATCGCCAGCGGCACCATCTACCTGTACTTCAAGACCAAGGACGAGATCCTCGTCACGCTGTTCCGCGAGAAGATGGCCGACTGGGTGGACCACGTGCGCAGAGAGATCTCCGCGGAGCCCGACGCCGTGGCGAAGATCCGGCGGCTCGTCAGGCTCCACTTCACCGTGCTCGAGCGCAACCCCGACCTCGCCGAGGTCGTGCAGGTGGAGCTGCGCCAGGGGCACAAGTTCTTCCGGGGCGCCTCGGCGCACGAGGTCTCGGCGTACTTTGCCCTGATCGCGTCGGTCCTGGAGGAGGGTATCGAGGCGCGGCAGATCAGGGAGGATCTCCCGGTGAAGGTCGCGACCAAGATGCTCTTCGGCGCGATGGATCAGCTCGCCACCTCGTGGGTGCTCGGCAAGCGCGCGTACCGGCTCACGGACGCCGCCGACGCGGTCGCTGTAATCTTTCTCAAAGGAGTCTGTGCCGATGACGTATGAGACGCTCACGGTAGAGCAGGGAGCGCAATTCGCGGTGATCACGCTGAACCGGCCCCCGGCCAACGCCATCAGCGAACAGCTGGTCCACGACCTGAACGCGGCGCTCGTGTCCCTCGAGGCCGACGAGGGCGTGCGCGCCGTGATCCTGACCGGCGCGGGCGAGCGGATCTTCTGCGCGGGGGCGGACCTGGGGTCGGCCTTCTCCGGGGGCAATGTCGACGCGTTCATCCGCTTCGGGAACGGGGTGCTCCGGCGGATCGAGCGCTTTCCCAAGCCGGTCATCGCCGCCATGAACGGCCACGCGCTGGGCGGCGGCTGCGAGATCGCGATGGCCTGCCACTTCCGCCTGCTGAAGGAGAGCGCGCGCATGGGGCAGACCGAGTCGAACCTCGGCATCATCCCGGGATACGGCGGGACGCAGCGGCTGCCGAGGCTCATCGGCCGGACGAAGGCGCTGGAGTTCCTGATCCTGGGCACGCAGATCCCCGCGCAGGAGTGCTTGGCGCTGGGCCTCGTCAACCGGCTCACGCGGGAGGGCGAGACGCTGAACGAGGCCAAGGCGCTTGCGCGGCAGCTCGCGAAGCGACCGCCGATCGCCACGCGCCTCCTCATCGAGGCGGTCGACGACGGGCTCGAGGCGCCCATCGACAAGGCGCTCGAGATCGAGACCCGCGCCTTCCTCAGGACGCTCCGGACGGAGGACGCGGCGGAGGGGATCCAGGCCTTCTTCGCGAAGCGCGAGCCGCAGTTCAAGGGGCAGTAGCGTGGACCTCGGCATTCGAGACCGCGTCGCGGTGGTCACGGGTGGCGCCCGTAGCCTCGGCCGGGCGGATGCGCACGCGCTCGCCGGGGAGGGCTGCCGGGTCGCGGTCCTCGACCTGAACGCGGAGGGTGCCCAGGAGACGGCGACGGAGATCGCGACGGCGGGCGGGGCGGCGCGGGGCTACGCCTGCGACGTGCGGGACGCGGGGCAGGTCCGCGCGGTCGTGGCCGAGGTCGCGGGCGCCCTCGGTCCCGTCGACATCTGCGTCAACAACGCGGGCATCATCTACACGCTCGGACAACTCAAGGACATGCGCGACGAGGACTGGGAGCTGAACCTCGCCGTCAACCTGACCGGCACCTACAACGTGACGAAGGCGGTGTTCCCCGGCATGCGGGAGCGGCGGTGGGGCCGGATCGTCTGCATGGCGTCCATCGCGGGGCTGATGGGCGGGTTCGGCCAGACGGCGTACGCGACGACCAAGATGGGGGTGATCGGGTTCGCGCGGTCGGTCGCGCTCGAGGGCGCGCGCTATAACGTCACGTCCAACGTGATCGCCCCGGGCATCGTCGGGCCCAATGCCCAGCTGAGCCCGATGTACGAGCGTATGGTCAAGCGCGTGGCCATGCAGCGCGAGGGCAAGCCCGAGGACGTCGCCAGCGCCGTCACGTTCCTCTGTTCCGAGCGCGCCCGCTACATCACCGGCGCCGTCCTGAGCGTCATGGGCGGGATGGACCTGTTCACATTCTAGGAGGGAGAAAGCGATGCCGACAGTGAAGGACACTTTCGACCAGATGGCGTCCCGCTTCCGGGCGGACAAGGCGACCGGGACGAGCGCGGTGATCCAGTACGACATCAGCGGCGAGGGCGGCGGGACGTGGCACGCGATCATCCGGGACGGCGTCTGCGCGGTGAGCGCGGGTGCGGGCGCGAGCCCGACCCTCACGCTCCAGATGGCGGCGCAGGACTGGCTCGACATGGTCTCCGGCAAGCAGTCCGGCCAGATGCTCTTCATGTCCGGCAAGCTGAAGCTCAAGGGCGATATGGGGCTCGCGATGAAGCTCGGGTCGATGTTCCAGATGTGAGCGACGCCTACTTCGCCTGGGCCGAGCGGCTGTTCGCCCCCGAGCGCCTCGGGGAGAAGCCCGAGGCGCTCCGGGGGATCCGCGTCCTCGACCTCTCGGTGATCATCTTCGGGCCAGCGACCGCCGACTTCCTCGGCGAGCTGGGCGCCGAGGTGATCAAGATCGAGATGCCGGGCGCCGGGGACGTGACCCGGATTCTCGGGAACCGATCGTTCTTCTGGAAAAACGTGGGGGTCGCGTTCTTCGGGATGAACCACTCGAAGCTCCACGTGGGCCTGGACATGCACAAGCCGGCCGGCCAGGAGCTGATCCGCAAGCTGGCGGCGCGCTCCGACATCGTCATCGAGAACTTCAAGGCGGGGACCCTCGAGGAGAAGTTCGGCATCGGCTACCGGCAGCTCCGCGAGGTGAACCCGCGCCTCATCTACGTCGCGAACACCGGCTTCGGGCAGTGGGGTCCCTTCTCCCGCGGGCGCGCCTCGTACGACGGGCTCGCGCAGGCAGTGTCCGGCCTCACGTCGATCACCGGCTCGGGGGACGTCCCCACCAAGATCGGCAACTACATCGGCGACTGGTTCGGCGCCTGCATGTCGGCACTCGGGGCGCTCGCGGCGCTCCACTGGCGTGAGCGGACGGGCGAGGGCCAGTTCGTGGAGATGGCGCAGTGCGAGGGGCTGATCCGGGCCATGGACTGGACGTGGCTCTACGCCGGGCTCACCGGACGCGACCGGACGAAGTCCGGCAACCGGGATCCCGTCTGGGCGCCGTCGGGCGTCTACCAGTGTCGCGACGGCTGGGTCGCGCTGGTCGCCGGCACCGACGCCGAGTTTCGTGGGCTCGGCCGCCTGCTGGGCCGGGGGGCACTCGTCCGCGATCCGCGCTTCGCGACGGCGGGCGCCCGGCGCGAGCCCGCAAACGCGGCCGCGCTCGACGAGTTGATCGCGGCCTGGTGCCGCGAGCGGACGCGCGCGGAGGTGGAGCGCCGGTGCCGGCGGGCCGGCGTGGCCGCGGCGCCGGTGATGACCGCCCGGGACCATTACGAGAGCGCCCACTTCCGGCGGCGACGCGCCGTCTGGGAGCACGATGACGTGGTCTACGGGCCGATGGTCGAGTACGGTCCTGCGCCGAAGCTCTCCGCTACGCCCGCGCGCATCCGCTGGGCCGGCAAGCCCGTGGGCTTCCACAACGAGTTCGTGTTGAGGAAGATCCTCGGCCTCACCGACGCCGAGATCCGCGCGCTCGAGGCGGACAAGGTCATCGGCAAGTGGGCCGATCGGGCCGGGCCCAAACCGCCCGACGGGTGGAAGGGCGAGGGACTGCTCCAGTGAGCCGGTGGGAGCACTGGATCCGCGCCGAGGAGGACCCCGAGCGGGTCTCGGGGAAGCCCGAGGCGCTCGACGACCTCACGGTGCTCGATCTCTCGCACGGCCATTACGGCGCCCTCCTCGCCGCGACCTACCTGGCGGAGCTGGGCGCCGAGGTCATCAAGATCGAGCCGCCGGAGGGCGATCCGGCGCGCGCGTGGGGACCGCCCGACGCCGCCGTGGCGGGCGAGGGGCTCGCCTTCGTCGCGGAAGCGCGGAACCGCTACCACATGACCCTCGACTGGAGATCGGCTCGGGGCCGGCGGCTCCTGCGCGGCCTCGCGGGGCGGGCCGACGTGCTGGTCGAGGGCTTCGCACCAGGCCATCTCGACCGCCTCGGGCTCGGCTACCGCCAGCTCTCCCGGCTCAATCCGCGGCTCGTGTACGTCGCGTGCTCGGCGTACGGGCACTTCGGCCCGCTGGCGCCCGGGCAGCCGCGCGAGTACGACCTCATCGACCAGGCGCTCTCGGGCCTCGTCCACATCACCGGGGACCCGGACGGCCCGCCCGAGCGCGTCGGGTGCTGGATCGGCGCGTATGCGCAGGCGGCCTGGGCGGCGATGGCGACGCTCGCCGCGCTCTCGTGGCGTCGGACCTCGGGCCGGGGGCAGATGATCGACATCTCGGGCGCCGAGGCCCTCATGCGCTATCTCGAGTACAGCGTCCTCCTCTACCACACGACCCGCGAGGTCCGCGGGCGGACCGGGCTCTACGAGCTCGCGGTCTTCCCGTACACGTTCGTGCGCGTGCGCGACGGCTACGCGTTCATCGCCGGGTACACGGACCCGAACTTCGGCGCGCTCTGCCGCGTCATGGGTCGCCCGGAGCTGGCGCACGACCCGCGGTTCAACACGACGCTGCAGCGGACCACGCACGCGAACGAAGTGGCGCTGCGGGCCGAGATCGAAAAATGGTCGGTGAACCTGAACGCGGGTGAGATACTCGACAAGGTGCTTGCGGATCCGGGACCGGGGACCGTCGTGTTCGGACCGATGAACACGCCGACCCGCACCCTCGCGGAGGAGCACTGGTGGGAGCGCGGCTGCTTCCGGAGGATCCAGGATCCCCTCTACGGCGAGCTGGTCTTGCAGATGCCGGCGTGGCGCATGACGCGAACGCCGCCGCGCCTCCGGTGGCCCTGCCGGCCCGTCGGCTACCACAACGCGCATCTGTACGCGAAGTACTTCGGCCTCGGTCCGCGTCGGCTGGCCGAGCTCAAGGAGGAGGGGGTTCTCTGACCATGGGCCAGGAACGGTTCGCGGACGTCGTGGAGCGGTTCACGAACGGATACGAGCGGCTGGCCGCCGCCTCGCCCGAGACCATCCGGCAGTGGCAGGAGGAGATGGACCGTAACTTCAAGCGGATGAAGAACCTCGCCGGGATGGTCCTGGACCCGCAGGAGCCCAGGACGGGCCAGACGCCGCGCGAGGAGGTGTACAAGAAGAACAAGTCGCGCCTCTACCGCTACGCGTCCCGACGCGCCTACCGGACGCCGGTCCTCTTCGTGCCGAACCTCGGCATCAGCCGGCCCTACATCTTCGACCTCCTGCCGCACGGCAGCTTCATCGAGCACATGACGCGGGAGGGGTTCGACTTCTACCTGCTCGACTGGGGCGTGTTCGGGCCCGAGGACAACGACCTGACGGTCGAGGACTGCGCCACCAAGATCCTGCCGCGTATGGCCCGGAAGGTCCTCGAGTCGTCGGGCGCGAGCGAGCTGACCGTGCTCGGCTACTGCATGGGCGCTCCCGTCTCGGCGTCGTTCGTCGCCTCCCACCCCGAGGTGCCGGTCCGGAACTTCATCAACATGGCGGGGCCAATCGACTTCTCGAGGGTCGGCCTCTTCGGGCTCTGGCTCGACAAGAAGTACTTCAACGTCGACCGGTTCGTGGACACGCTGGGCTCGATTCCCGCCGATCTCGTCAAGGCCGGCTTCAAGCTCCTCAAGCCGACGATGGACCTCTCCACAAACCTCAATCTCTGGTGGAATCTCTGGAACGACAAGTACGTGGAGGGGTTCAACGCGCTCAACAAGTGGGCCAACGAGTACGTCGCCTTTCCCGGCGAGTTCTTCCGTCAGTGGGTGCGCGACTTCTACCAGGAGAACAAGCTCTATCGGGGCGAGCTGGTCCTGGGCGGCCGGCCCGTGCGCCTCGGCGCGATCACGTGCCCCGTCCTGGTGATCGGCGCCAAGGAGGACTACATCGCGCCGCCCGAGTGTGTCCGCGCGCTCGTGGACGCCGTCGGGAGCCGCGAGCGGGAGTATGTGGAGCTGCCCGGTGGACACATCTCGCTCATCGCCGGGCGGGGGGCCTCGGTCCACTGCTGGCCCCGGGTGACGGCCTGGCTCGGCCCGCGCTCGTGAGACCGGCGAAGCCTTGGCGCAGAGCGTCAACATGGGCTACCATGGCCTCGAGGGGTCGGTGACCGATGGCTGACACCGCGTCAACCCAGCAGCTCTTCGACATGTGGAAGAAGCAGGTCGAGGAGGGCGCCCAGGCCTGGGCGCGCCTCGTCAACCAGGCGCCCGGCGCCGCCGCCGATCCGTTCGCGTTCTGGCGCCCGGTGATCGAGCAGGGGCTCCAGACCTGGTCGCGGACCGTCGGCCAGATCCCGCTGACGCCGGACCTCATGGGCCAGTGGAAGCAGCTCGTCGACCAGTGGATCGACGCGTGGTCGCGCGCGCTCGCCCAGGCGATGGGCACCGAGGGGTTCGCGCAGATGCTCGGGCGCTACCTCGACCAGTGGCTCGTCGCCCAGGGCCCGCTCAAGCGCGCGACCGATCAGTCGGTCGAGAACACGCTCGTCGCGCTCAACCTGCCGTCGCGCACCCAGGTCACGGGGATCGCGAAGCAGATCGTCGAGCTCGAGGAGCGGATCGAGGGGCTCGAGGACACCATCTCCACGCTTCTCAAACGACTCGACAAGGAGCCACGATGAGGGGGAAGACGATTGCGGAACTCGCCCCAGGCGACCGCGCCGAGCTGACCCGTGTGGTGCAGCGCGACGACGTCGCCGAGTTCATCGACGCAGTCGGAGACCTGAACCCGCTCCATTCCGATCCCGCATACGCCGCCACCACCTCCTTCAAGGAGCCGATCGCGCCTGGCATCTTCACCGCGGGGCTCATCTCGGCGGTCATCGGCACCCGCCTGCCCGGTCCCGGCGCAATCTACTTGTCGCAGAGCCTCAAGTTCGTGAAGCCGGTCAAGGCGGGGGACACGATCACGGCGCGCGTAGAGGTCGTCGAGGTCGTCCCCGAGCGGAACCGCATCCGCCTCCAGACCGTCTGCGCGAACCAGCGGGGTGAGGAGGTTCTCTCGGGAGAAGCGTGGGTGATGCCGTCGAGGACCTCCGTCGTCTACGAGACCCCGGCGCCCCGCCCGGCGGCCCGGTTCTGGGCCGTCCCACCGTGGGCGTGGGCCGCCCACGGGCTGGCCCTCTGGGGGATGTGGAACCTCTCGCTCCTGGAGGCCGGACTGGGGCGCCGCGGGAGCTAGGCGCCCCGAGGCGCGGGACGCGCGGACCTACATCAGGAGCCCACCGTTGATCGATAGCTCCGCGCCGGTGATGTAGTCGCCGTCGGAGGAGACGATGAAGACGACGGCGCGGGCGACCTCCTCGGCGCGCCCGAAGCGCTTGAGCGGGATCTGGTCGAGAAGCCGCTGGCGGACCTTCTCCGGGATGCCCTCGATCATCTCCGTCTCGACGAAGCCCGGCGCGACCGCGTTCACGGTCACGCCCTTGCCAGCCAGCTCCTTCGCGAGTGACTTCGTGAACGCCGCCACCCCGGCCTTCGAGGCGGCGTAGTTCGCCTGACCGAAGTTGCCGATCTGGCCGATCACCGAGGTGATGTTCACGACCCGGCCGTAGTTCTGCTTGAGCATCGGGTCGACGAAGACCTTGGTGCAGTTGAAGACGCCGTCGAGGTTGATGGCGAGTACCTTTGGCCACGACGCGTGGTCCATCTTCACGAACGTCTTGTCGGAATTGATCCCGGCGTTGTTCACGAGGATGTCGAGGTGCCCGAACTCCGCGAGGACGTCGTGCGCCATGCGGAACGTGTCGGGATAGTCGGCGACGTCGGCGCGGGCCAGGATCGCTCGTCGTCCCATCTTGATGATGTTCTTCGCGACGTCGTGGGCGGCGGGCTCGCTCGAGACGTAGTTGATGGCGACGTCCGCGCCCTCCTCGGCGAGCGCCAGCGCGATGGCGCGGCCGATCCCACGGGAGCCTCCGGTGACCAGGGCGGTTCGACCCTTGAGCTTCATGCGCGACGCCTCCTCGGATCCGGTGGAGGCCGAGTGTAGCACGCCCCGGTTGTCGCGTTTGACGCGGAGTGTTAAACTCGCCGCGGACTCGAGCCTCCGGGCGGGCGGCTCGACGCGGGAGGAGGTCCATGGCGCACGTCATCAAGCGGTACTCGAACCGGAAACTCTACGACACGCAGGAGAGCCGGTACGTCACTCTCGAGGAGATCGAGGAGATGATCCGGACGGGCAGGGAAGTCTCCGTGGTGGACGCCGCGTCCGGCGAGGACCTCACCTCGGTGACGCTGACCCAGATCATCCTCGAGAACGAGCGGAACCATCGCGCGACGCTCCCCGCGGCCTTCCTCCACCAGCTGATCAAGCACGGCGAGGCGTGGCAGGAGTTCGTTCAGCGGTCGATGCGGGCGAGCCTCGAGGGGGTCGTCTCGAGCCAGCGCGAGATGGACCGCGTGTTCCGCGATCTAGCCGTTCGCGCCGGCTGGGCGAGCATCCTCCCGCGGGTCGATGTTCGCGCCGAGCCCGAGGGGGACAAGCCGCGCGACGCGGAGAAGCCCCGCGAGGCTGAGAAGCTCAAGGAAGAGGTGACCGCGCTCAAGGAGCGGCTCCGCGCGCTCGAGGAGCGGCTGGAGAAGCGCAAGGGCAACGGGAAGTAGCGACGACCCGGCGGCGCCGGGCCGTCGCTGCCCTTCGCGTCGCCCCGTCGATCAGTTCTGGGAGTAGAGGTCCTTCGTCTTGCCCACCAGCGACGTGAACGTCTCCTGGATGCTCTTTCCGGCCTGCTCGGCCGACGCCTGCAGCCGCTCGGCCGATCGGGTCACCGCCTGCGAGGTGCCCTCGACGAAGCGGAACGCCTTCTGGGCGGTGTCGACGCTCTCGACGAGCGTCTTCTGATACCAGCGGACGGGGTCCTTCGGCGCCTCCTGCCACGCCGACTGCCACCGCAGCGCGGTCGCCTGCGTCTCGCGCATCGCCTCGATGGCGCCCTGCTGGATCTCGGCGTAGAGCCGGACGCTTTCCTTCGCGGCGCCGACGGACAGCTCGACGAGCTCGCGGGCGACGCGCTGGTTGGCGTCGGCCCAGAGGGTCATCGCATCGACTGCCTTGTCCGTGAACTGGTTGAACGGCTCGGGGGTCTTGCTCGCCTCGGTCATGGCTGGTGCCTCCTCGGTTCTCGATGTCTTCGCTCGGGTTTTCGCTCTGGCCATCGCCTGACTCCTTGCAGGGAGATTAACGCGCCGCGTTAGTCCTGTCAAGCCTTTTATCGCGGCGCGTCATCCCGCTCGTGCTATGGTCTCGAAGCCGCGAAAAGGCAAGGGTTTCGGCCCCGGACGGGCAGGAGGAGCGCTATGGCCGAGGACACGCTGGCCCGGATGTTCTGGAGCCGGATCGAGCGGAGCGCGGACCGGCCCGCCCAGCAGTGGAAGCGAGGCGACCGGTGGGAGACGATCACTTGGCGCGGACTGGGGGAGACGGTCCGCGAGCTGGCGCTCGGCCTGATCGCGCTCGGCCGCGAGAAGGGCGACGCCGTCGCGCTGCTCTCGGCGAGTCGGGCCGAGTGGGTGCAGGCCGACTTCGCGATTCTGAGCGCCGGATGTGTCACCGTTCCGGTCTACCCGAGCTACCCGCCGGACCTCGTCGCGTACGTCGTGAACGACTCCCACGCGAGGACCCTGATCGTCGAGGATGCCGGCCAGCTCGCCAAGGCTCTCGAGGCGCTCCCCAAGATGGAGGCGCTCGAGCAGGTCGTCGTCATCACGGGCTACGACGCGCCGCAGCCGCCCGAGAAGGTGCTGACGTGGGAGATGCTCAGGCGGCGCGGGCGGGAGCGCGAGGAGCGCTACAAGAGCACGCTCGCGGAGCGGGTCGCGTCCACCCGGCCCGAGGACATCGCGACGATCGTCTACACGTCGGGCACGACGGGGCCGCCGAAGGGCGTGATCCAGACGCACGGCAACCACATCGCGGCCCTCCGGGCCTTGGGGCAGGCGACGCCGGTCGAGGAGGGATGGGTCCACCTGCTCTTCCTTCCCCTCGCGCACTCGTTCGCGCGGCTCGAGTCCTTCCTCGGCGTGTACCACGGGCTCACGACGGCGTTCGCCGAGAACCTCGACAAGGTCGGCGAGAACCTCAAGGAGACGCGCCCGCACTTCATCTGCAGCGTCCCACGCGTCTTCGAGAAGGTGTACGCGAAGATCCTCGCGGGGGTCGAGGCCGGCTCGCCCCTGAAGCAGAAGATCTTCCACTGGGCGCTCGGCGTCGGCCGAGAGGTGAGCCGCCTCCAGCAGGCGCGGCGGCCGATCCCCGGCGGGCTCGCGCTCAAGCGCCGGATCGCGGAGAAGCTCGTGTTCTCGAAGCTCCACGCCGCGCTCGGCGGACGCCTCCAGTGGGCGGTCTCCGGCGGCGCGCCGCTCGCGCGCGATATCGCCGAGTTCTTCCACGCCGCGGGCATCCTCGTCCTCGAGGGCTATGGGCTCACGGAAACCTGCCCGGCGCTCACCTTCAACCGGTCGGACCGCTACAGGTTCGGCTCGGTCGGGCAAGCGCTGGCGGGTGTCGAGCTGAAGATCGCCCCCGACGGCGAGATCTTGGCGCGGGGCCCGAACGTCGCGACGCGCGGCTACTGGAAGCTCCCCGAGGCGACGCGGGAGGTGTTCGAGCCGAACGGCTGGTTCCACACCGGCGACATCGGCCACCTCGACGAGGAGGGGTTCCTCTTCATCACCGACAGGAAGAAGGACCTGATCGTCACGGCCGGCGGCATGAACATCGCGCCCCAGAACATCGAGAACCTCCTCAAGGCGGACCCGTTCATCAGCCAGGTCATGGTGTACGGCGACCGGCGCCCGTACCCGGTCGCGCTGATCACCGTGAGCCCGGACGAGCTGGCGAGGTTCGCCCGGGAGCACGGCATCCTGACGATGGAGCCCGGCGTCCTGGTGAAGGATCCGAAGGTGATGGAGCGGGTCGCGCGCACGGTCGAGGAGAAGAACACGCAGCTCCAGTCGTACGCGAAGATCAAGAAGTTCAGGGTGCTTCCCGTCGACTTCACCCAGGACGGGGGCGAGCTGACCCCGACCCTCAAGGTGAAGCGGAAGGTCGTGGCCGAGAAGTACCGGGAGGCGATCGAGGAGCTGTATCGCTGACGGCCTCCGGCGAGCTGGCGGGCAAGGTGGCGGTCGTGACGGGCGCGAGCCGGGGGCTCGGCCGATCGATGGCCCTGGCGCTGGCGCGGGCGGGCGCCGCCCTGGTGCTGGCGGCCCGTTCGAAGCCGGACCTCGAGGAAACCGCCCGTCTCGTCGCCGGGGGCGGCGGACGGGCGGTGGTCGTGCCCACCGACGTGTCGAGCTATCCCGAGGTCGAGGCGCTGATGCAGCGCGCGGTGGCCGCGCTCGGCCGGCTCGACATCGTGGTCAACTACTCCGGGGTGGCCCGCGTGGTCCCGCTCGCCGACGCCACGCCCGAGGACTGGCGGTACATGCTCGACGTGAACCTCACCGGCGTCTTCAACGGCTGTCGCGCGGCGGCGCCGCACCTGATCCCCCGGCGCGCGGGCAAGGTGATCAACGTCGCGTCGGTGCTCGCGGCGGTCGGCCTGCCGGGCTACGCGCTCTACGCCGCGACGAAGGGCGGCGTCATCGCGCTCACACGGGCGCTGGGCGTCGAGTGGGCCCGGCACGGGATCCAGGTGAACGCCATCGCCCCCGGGTGGTTCGTGACCGACATGAACGAGGCGGCGTTCGCCGATCCCGGGATCCGCGAGCGCCTGACCCGTGACATCCCCGCCCGTCGCACCGGCCACGCGGAGGAGATCGGGCCCCTCGCCGTGTACCTCGCCTCCGCGGCCTCGGACTTCATGACGGGCCAGACGATCTTCCTCGACGGAGGCCACTCGGCCGCCTGAGGGCGCCGGGGTCGATTGCCTTGACTTCGGCGGAGGGTGGGGCTTAGGCTCGAAGCGTTCGCGTTGATCGTCTGGGCGTGCACCCCGACGACCCCGAAGGAGTGATGCCATGGCAAGGCTCGACGCGTTTTTCAAGCTGATGTTCGACCAGGGCGCCTCGGACCTGCACATCACCTCCGGTCAGCCGCCGATCCTCCGCATCCACGGCGAGCTGGAGCGCGTGAAGTACGATCCCCTGGACGACGAGACGCTGCGCGCCATGCTCTACGAGATCGCGCCGGAGCAGAAGGTCAAGGTCTTCGAGGAGACGGGCGACGTCGACTTTGGCTACGAGATCCCCGGGGTCGCCCGCTTCCGCGCGAACTTCTTCATGCAGAAGTACGGGTGCGGCGCCGTCTTCCGCCAGATCCCGACCAAGGTGCTGACGGCGGACGAGCTGGGGCTGCCGCCGATCTTGAAGAAGGCGGCGATGCTGAACAAGGGACTCGTGCTCGCCACGGGGCCCACGGGCAGCGGCAAATCCACGACGCTCGCCGCCATGCTCGATCAGTCCAACAAGAACCGGAAGGATCACATCATCACCATCGAGGACCCCATCGAGTTCGTTCACCAGAGCCAGGGGTGCCTCGTGAACCACCGGGAGGTCGGCAGCCACACGCGGAGCTTCTCGGCGGCCCTGCGCGGGGCGCTCCGCGAGGACCCCGACATCATCCTCGTCGGCGGGATGCGCGACCTGGAAACCATCCGGCTCGCGCTCGAGGCGGCCAACACGGGCCACCTCGTGTTCGGAACGCTCCACACCACGAGCGCGGCGAAGACGATCGACCGCATCATCGAGGTGTTCCCGGCCGAGGAGCAGGCGCAGGTCCGCAACGGTCTCTCGACGGGCCTCAAGCTCGTCGTCGCCCAGAACCTCTTCAAGCGGATCGACAAGAAGGGGCGCTGCGCGGCGCTCGAGATCCTGGTATGCACCGCCGCCGTCGGCAATCTCATCCGCGAGGGCAAGACCGTCCAGATCCCGTCGGCGATCCAGACCGGCAAGCAGTACGGCATGCAGACCCTCGACGACGCGATCCTGGACGTGCTGAACAAGAAGTGGATCAGCCCCGAAGAGGCGTACGACAAGTGCATCGACAAGAACCGGTTCAAGCAATTCCTCAAGACGCCTCCGGACGAGCTGAACCAGTAGCGCTTCGGGTCGCTCCGGCGCGCCCGAGGGAGGAGCCCGACGATGCGAAAGCCTGAGGTCGATGATCTGCTGTCGGCCATGCTCGACTCGCACGACAACGTGTCGGACCTCAACCTCACCGTGGACCGGCCGCTCCAGGTCGAGTCCTCGGGGGAGCTGGTGCCGGTGCCCGTCGACCCGGCCATCGAGAGCCTGACGTCCTTCCAGACCGAGGTGTTCGCGCTCAACCTCATCAACAGCGACCGGCGCCTCTGCGAGTTCGTGGTCAAGACGGGGTCCTGCGACACCTCGTACTTCCTCCAGGGCAAGGCCCGGTTCCGCGTGAACATCTTCTCGCAGCGCGGAAACCTGTCGATCGTGCTCAGGAAGCTCGAGACGAAGATCCCGACCGTCGAGGAGCTGAAGCTCCCCGACGCGTTCAAGAAGATGACGAGCGAGAAGAACGGGCTCGTCCTGGTCACCGGCGCCACGGGGAGCGGCAAGACCACGTCGCTGGCCGCGCTGCTCAACGAGATCAACATGACCCGGTCGGTCCACATCGTGACCCTGGAGGACCCCGTCGAGTACGTGCATCCGAACCGCAAGTCGACCTTCAACCAGCGCGAGCTGGGCCTCGACTTCGACTCGTTCTCGAACGGCCTGCGCGCCGCCCTGCGCCAGGCGCCCAAGATCATCCTCGTGGGCGAGATGCGCGACCGGGAGACCGCCGAGCTGGCGCTCAAGGCCTCGGAGACCGGCCACCTGGTGCTCAGCACCCTCCACACCGTCACGGCGGGCCAGGCGATCAACCGCATCGTCGGCATGTTCGACCAGGAGGAGGAGAAGCAGATCCGCCAGCGGCTCGCAGACACGGTCCGGTGGGTCGTCGGCCAGCGCCTCGTGCCCAAGGTGGGTGGCGGCCGGTGGGCGGTCCACGACATCCTGTGCAACACGATCCGCTCGAACGAGCTGATCCTGGTCGGCGAGTCGGAGGGCAAGAGCTTCTACGAGATCCAGGAGGTGGGCGACACCTTCGGCATGCAGACTTTCGATCAGGCCATCATCCGCTCGTACGAACAGGGCCTCATCACCGAGGAGACGGCCGTCGGCTACGCGACGCGGAAGGCCGTGGTCCAGCGCGGGACCGACAAGGTCAAGCAGACCCGCGGCGAGAAGACCACCGACGTCGAGGGGCTCAGGCTCGACAGCGACTACGGCCGCGCCATGCGGAAGAAGTAGCCATGAACATGCCGGCAGGCCCGCAGGCCGAGGCCGGGTTCCAGGTCAACCGGCGGCTCGCCCTGGTCTGTGCGGACGCCCCTGAGCGCCAGGGAGCCGTCCAGGGGGCGCTCCAGCAGCTCGGGTACGTCGTCTACCTCGCGAAGAGCGCGGACGACGCCGTCGAGCGGGTCCGGAAGGAGCCGTACGACGTGGTGGTCCTCGACGAGCAGTTCCAGGGGGGCACGCCACTCGACAACCCCGTGCTCCGCGCGATTCGCGTGATGCCGATGTCCGTCCGGCGTCACATGTTCGTCGCGCTCCTCGGGAGGGAGTTCAAGACGTTCGACAACATGATGGCGTTCGCGCAGAGCGCGAACGTCGTCGTCAACGTCAACGACCTGCCGCACCTCCCGGTGGTCCTGCAGCGCGCGATCGCGGAGAACGACGAGTTCTACCGCACCTTCCGGACGGTGCTCCAGGAGGCCGGCCGGCGCTAGGACCTGCCCTTCTTCGGCGCGAAGGGCGAGGGCTTCCCGAAGAGTGAGGGCTTGTCGGCCTCCGCTTTCGCGGTCTTCGCGGAAGGCGGCGGCGCCTTCCGCTTCAGGCTCACGGTGAGCTCGTAGCGCTTCTCCGCGTTCGGGTCCGAGTTGAACACGGCAATCCAGAGGCTCTGGTACTCCTTCCCCAGGGCCGGCAGCGCCGTGCCGGCCGGTCGGTGCTTGCGCGGTGAGAGCTTGCCCTCGGCGGGGAGGGTCACGAGCCACGCCCTGTCCGTGGGGACGTCACCGTCCATCAGCTTCACCTCGACGTCGCGCGGCTCCTCGAGGTTGCTCGCCTCGACGGTGAAGAAGCGGGTGGTGAGCGGGCCCAGCGGGACCGAGAAGGTGTGGGTCGCTCGCTCGGCGGCATCCGTCAGCGCGTGCGTCTCGAGCTCCGTCTCTCCGACCTCCGCGCCCGGCCGGACCAGGAGGCGAGTCTCGGACTCCGTCTCGACGATCGCGGCCTGGGTCCAGAACCCGGGGTTCGGCAGGGCGCTCGCCAGCACGTCCTTGATGAAGTCGGGGTAGGTCTTGTAGAGGCGCCCCTCCGCGACGATGTAGAGATAGAGCTCCTGGCCGAGAGGGTAGGACTGGTCCTCGGCCCGGGTCGTGAATTGAGGGTTCAGGCGCATCAGCGCCTCGTTCACGAACCCCTCCTCCTGCTTCTCGATGTGCGCGAGCAGCAGGGAGTAGCCCTCGGCCAGGCGCCCGTCCTCATAGCCCGTGCTCTTCTGGATCGGAACGCTGAGGAGGTACGGAAACTTCGCCAGCTCCTCGCGCGCGGCCTCCGCGAAGGCGAGGTTCCGGTCCTTGAGCGCGGTCCAGCCTTCTCTCGCGCCGATCCACCACTGGGCCGTCTCGGACGCGAGCCGTTCGAGCAGCTGCTCCTTCTCGCGCCGCTCCTCCGGTGTTCCCACCGAGACCTTGTCGCCCGTGAGCCGGATCTCGAGCACGAGCGGTCCCTGCGGCCCACCGACCATCGGCCCGAGCGGCACCTGCGTGACGGGACCGGTCGTCGGCGACGGCGTGCCCTGCGGGACGCCGATGGAGATTCCGGCGCCCATCGGCTGAACGAAGGCGCCTCCGGGCTGGATCACGGCGCCTGCCGGCGGCGCTCCTCCGGGTGGGCCGATGCCCGGGGCCGGCGGCGACATCCCGGGGCGGTCACTGCCGGCCTGGCCCACGGGCTCCGCGGCGCGAGGCACGCCTCCCGCGACGGGCGGCGCTCCAGCAGCGGCGGCCGGAGCCACCGGCTCGGCCGTCCACGGCATCGAGGCGGGCTGGCCCGGGGGCGCCGCGCTCCGAGGCTCCGCGCGGGGGCCCGGTGGCCGTGCCGCGGCCGGCGTCTGGATGCGCGCCGCGGCCTCCGTCGCGCTCACGAATTTCCCCCGAAGCGCCGCGACGGCGAGCGGGCGGCCGAACACCTGGGTGAGGGTGTCCTGGAGGACGGCGCAGCGGGAGTCGTCGAGGACGTCCCAGCCCTCGGCCAGGATCAGGAGATCGCCGTACGCGCGCGTCTTCTCCGCGAAGAGGTTCGTGTCGTAGTCGACGGGCTCGCCCTCGAGGTCGGCGAGCGCGGCGCGCTGCTCGCGCGCCTTGGCTTGGCAGGCGAGCAGTGGCGCGAAGCCCGCCTCGTCCTGGTGGACGATGGCGAGGACCCGGTCGAGAATCGTGAGCGCGCTCTGGCGCGCTTCCTCGAACGCGTGCCGCTTCGCTCGCGTCTCCTCCGCACGCAGCGCGGCCCGGAGGACAGGCTCGAGATCGCGCAGGCCGACGACCGTCGCGGGAGGTGGAACGGAGAGCGACCCGGCGAGATCGAGGACCGCGGTGCGGAGATCGGCGAAGTCCCTGCGGGCCGTCGCCGCCTCGTCGACGACCGTCCCGGAAGGAAGGCTGCCCCGCTCCTGGAGCCCTCGAGCCACGTCGGCGAGCCCCGCCGCGAGGTGGCTGAACCGCTCTCTGAGCGCGCCGAATCGCTCCAGGAGATGGTCGTGAGTTTCCGTCACAGGAGCCTGCCCCCCAGGGGGCCATTCTATATCGGAGCGGCCGCGGGGACGAACCCCTCTACGTGAGGGCGATACGGTAGGCGCGCGCGATGAGACCGAGGATCCAGAGGGTTCGCGGGAGCCACAGCGGGCTCGTGGCGTAGCCGGCCGCGGCGAAGACCGCGCCGAGCATCATCGCGCAGGCCCACTCGGGCAAGGGGAGCGCCCGCTCCACGGGCCAGAGGCTCAGAGCGAACGCGAACCCGACGACGAAGAACGCAACCAGGGAGACGACCGGCGTCAGCAGCACGACCCAGAAGAGGACCACGAACGCTTCGGCCCTGTCGGTGTCCCGGAACATCTCGGGAACGCCCGGCTGGCTCGCGAGCCACTCGACCATTTCCCCGAGTGGCGGCAGGAGCCCGATGTAGACGGCGAAGAGCAGTGCCCCAACGGCCACCAGGACGAGATGGAACCACCTCACCATGCCTGACCTCTGCGCAACTCGGATGCCAGGCGCGGCCGCGGGAGGCGGCGCAATGGAATCGCAGAGTTAGGGGGCGTGGGCTCAGACCGGCCTGTCAGGCTCCGAACGACGGGCGTCCGCGAGATGACACCGCGCGTCGCCTACCGCGGGTGCGGCCTATCGTTTCTTGCGGGGAGATCCGCTCTTGGCCAGTCGGGCGAACGCGGTCGGCACAGGCTTCCGGCTCAGCCCGAGGATCAGCTCGTAGCGCTTCGTGGTGTAGGGGTCGGGATTGAACACCGCGATCCTGAGGCCCCGGTACTCCTTCCCGAGCTCGGGGACGACGATCCCGGCGGGCCGGAGCCTTCGCAGCGCGGCCGCTTGCTCCCCTCCGGCCCCGGGGAAGACCACGAGCCACGCCCTGTCGGCGGGCGCGTCGTTCTCGGTGAGCTTCACCTCGGCGTCGCGCGTGACCTCCAGGTCGCCGACCGCGTCGACGCTGAAGACCCGGGCCGTCAGCGGGGCGACGGTCGTCGAGAAGCGGTGCTGCGTGAACCGCGCCTTGTCATCGGTCAGCCGGCGCCACGCCTGCTCCGTGTCGCCCACTCTCGCGGTCGGACGCGTCAGGACCGAGGTCTCCGCCTCGGACTCGGCGATGCCGGCCTCGATCCAGCACCCGGGGTCTGGAATCGCGCTCGCCACGACCTCCCGGACGAAGTCGATGTACGTCCGGTAGAGCCGTCCCTCGGCGACCGCGTAGTCGTACAGCTGGCGGCCGAGCGAAGACCCCTCGGCGCTCGCGCCGCGGACGAGGTCGGGGTTCAGCCGATCGAGCGCTGCCTCGACGAACCCCGGCTCCTGCCGCTCGAGGTGGTCGAGGAGGAGCGCGTACCCCTCGGCCAGGCGGCCTCCGTCGTGCTCCGTGGTCTCCTGGATCGGCACGCTGAGGAGGTGCGGGTACTTCCTGAGCTCCTCCCTCGCGGCGTCGGCGAACGACACTCCCTGGTCTCTGAGCCTCCTCCACGCGGCGCTCGCGCGGAGCCACCACTGAGCCGTCCGCTCGAGCTCGCGTCGGTCGATGGCAGGCTTCGGGGGCGCGGGCCGGGCCTTCTCGACGGGTCGAGGCGGCGCGGGGGCGGCCTGTCGTAGCTCCACCGGCGGTCGCTCGGCGGTCACCGGCGCCGCCGGGGGCGCGGGCCGCGCGGGCTGGCCGCCGATCCCGATCTGGCCCCTCAGCGCTGCCACGACCAGAGGCCGCGGGAAGACCTGGACGAGGGAGTCGTGGAGAAGCGCCCACCGCTCGTCGTCGACGACATCGTGCGCCTCCGCCACGCCGAGGAGCTCGACGAAGGGCCGTGTCGTCTCGGCGAACGCCCGGATGGCTTCGTCGACGTCGCCGGACGGGGCGGAGGCGAGCGTCAGGCGGAGCTCGCGAGCCCTGGCCTGAGACTCGACGAGCGGGGCAAACGGGTTCGTCTGCCGGTGAGCGAGCGCGGCGACGCGATCGAGGACCGCGAGCGCCCGGTCGCGGGCCTCGACGAGCGCGCCTTGTCGCGCCTTTCGCCGCTCCGCCTCGACGATCGCGCGGAGGAGGTCCCCGACGCCGGCGAGGGCCTCGGGCGGCGCGCCCGGCCGGAGGGAAAGCGCCGCGGCGGCCTCGAGCGCTCTTGCGCGGAGATCGTCGAAGTCCCGGCGGATGGCGACGATCTCGTGGGCGAGCGCCTCCGGAGGAATCGCGCCCGCCTGCCGCGCCCCCTCCGCGGCCTCGGCCAGGCGTGTCGCCAGTCCGGAGACCCGCTCGGTCAGCGCGGCGAGCCGCTCCCGCAGATCGGTCCGACCGTCGGTCATCGGGATCATTGTGTTCAAGGACGGGAGCGAACACAAGGCGGGCCGCTCCGGGGAAGTTGATGCCGGTGCTGCGCCTCAAGTAGAGTGACCCGGGAGGCAGGGCACGGGTGAAGGTCCTCGTCACCGGAGGCGCGGGCTTCATCGGCTCGCACACCGTCGATCGCCTCGTGGCGGACGGCCACACGGTCGCGGTGGTGGACAATCTGAGCACCGGACGTCGGGAGGACGTGAATCCCGCGGCGCGGCTCTTCGTCTGGGACATCCGGAGCGCCCGGCTCGGCGCCGCGCTCGCTTCTGCGCGACCCGACGCGGTCGTACACCTCGCCGCGCAGGCGGTCGTCCCGCGCTCGCTCGACGACCCGCTGTTCGACGCGAGCGTCAACGTCCTGGGGACGCTCGCGCTGCTCGAGGGGTGCCGGCGTGCGGGGACTCGTCGCTTCGTGTACGCGTCGACGGGCGGCGCTGGATACGGAGACACGGATGTCCTGCCGACGCCGGAGGACCATCCGGCGCGGCCGGCGTCACCGTACGGCGTGTCGAAGATCGCTGCCGAGCGGTACGTCGAGTGCTGGGCGGGGCTGGCGGGCATCCGGCCGCTCACGCTGCGCCTCGCCAACGTCTACGGCCCGCGGCAGAACCCGCACGGCGAGGCCGGTGTGATCGCGATCTTCGCCCATCGACTCCTGCGCGGCGAGTCGTGTGTCGTGAACGGCGACGGTGAGCAGACGCGTGACTACGTCTACGTGGCGGACGTGGCCGACGCGGTCGCGCGGGCGCTGGAGAAGCCCGAGGCGTGCGGCATCGTCAACATCGCCACGGGGGTCGAGACCACGGTCAACGAGGTCTACCGTCGACTGGCTCGGGCGGCCGGAGTCTCGATCCCGGCGCGGCATGGACCGCCCAAGCCCGGCGAGCAGCGGCGGAGCGTGCTCGAGGTGACGCGCGCGAAGACGCTCCTCGGCTGGACGCCGATGACCACGTTCGACGAGGGGCTCAGGAGGACGCTCGCGTGGTTCGCCGGGCTCGCCCGTGGAACCTAGGCGGCAAATTCTTTACCGCGCCGCCTCTCCCTTGTTTTTCAGTGGGTTAAGGCCACAGGCGGTCGCGTGTCGGGGTCCCACTTGCGGGCCACAAAACTTGATGCAGGCCTGAGCCCGCAAGTATAGAGTGGCGGCGTGAAAGCCGCGGTTCTCCATGGGCCGAGAGAGCTCCGCGTCGAGTCCGCGTCGGCGCCCAGCGTGGGGCCCGATGAGGTCCTCGTCCGCGTCTCGCTGGCGGGCCTCTGCGGCACCGACTATCGCATCTGGACCGGCGACAGGGCCGTGGCCTACCCGCGCGTGATGGGCCACGAGTTCGTCGGGCGTGTGGAGGCGGTCGGACAGGGCGTCGTCGGGATGGGCCCCGGCGATCGCGTGGTGGCGGAGCCGAACTACTCCTGCGGCCGGTGCTCGCTCTGCCTCGAGGGGAACCGGAACCTCTGCTTCGACCGGACCGCCGTCGGCATCGACATCGACGGCGGCTTCGCCGAGCTGGCCCGCCTCCCCTCCCGTTGCTGCTGGCCCGTGCCGCCGCGCCTCGCGGACGACCGGGTCCTCCTGACCGAGCCGCTGGCGGTCGTGGTACGCGCCGTCAACCGGGGCGCCCCGCGCGAGGGCTGGACCGCGGCGGTGGTCGGGGCGGGGACGCTCGGCCTCCTGGGGCTTCAGGTGCTCCGCGCCCGCGGCGTCCGGGTGCTCGTCGTCGGCCGGACGTCGAAGCGATTCGAGCTGGCGCGCGCGCTGGGGGCCGCGGAGGTGCACGCCGTCGCCGACGGCCCACTGGACGCCGCCGCGCGCCGCTTCTCCAGGCGCGAGGGCGTCGATCTGGTGGTCGAGACCGCGGGGACGGCGGCGGCGGTGGCGCACGCGCTCGAGCTGGTCCGCCCCGGCGGACGGGTCGTCCTGACGGGCCTCCCGCACGAGCCCACGCCCCTCGCCTTCTTCGCCGTCGTCCGGCGCGAGGTCACGATCCTGGGGTCGATGATCTACCAGGACGAGTTCCCCGAAGCGCTCCGCCTGCTCGAGCGGGGCGCGGTCCGGGTAGAGCCGCTCGTCACGCACCGCTTCCCGCTCGACGCGATCAACGAAGCGTTCGCCGTGCACCGCGACCCGGCCTCGATCAAGGTGGCCCTGGTGGTCTGACGATGCCATACGCGATCATCAACAAGATCCGGATGCACTACGAGGTCGCCGGCGCGGGCGACCCCGTGCTCCTCATCAACGGGCTCTCGGCGCCCGCGGCCAACTGGGTGTTACAGGTCAAGGCGCTCTCACCGCACTTCCAGGCGATAACCTTCGACAACCGGGGCGTCGGCGAGACCGACCTGCCGCCGGAGCCCGTGTACACGACGGCGCAGATGGCGGACGACGCCGCGGCGCTCCTCCGCCAGCTCAAGATCTCCCGCGCGCACGTCGTCGGCGCCTCGATGGGGGGCACGATCGCCCAGGAGCTGGCGCTCCGCCACCCGCGCCTCGTGCGATCACTCGTGCTGGCGTGCAGCTGGGCGCAGGCGGACGCCCGCTTCCTCCACACGATCGAGGCGTGGATGTCGCTCGCCTATCGCGTCCCCGTGGAGGAGCGCTACCGGTATCTCCTCTACCCCTGGCTCTTCAGCCCCGAGTTCTTCTCGCGCAAGGAGAACGTCGAGGCCGCGTTCCAGCGGGCGCTCGCGTATCCGCACCAGACGAAGGCCGAGGCGCTCGAGCGCCAGGCGCGCGGCCTCCTCGCGTGGAACGGGACGCGGGTGAAGCGGCTCTCTACGATCCGGGTCCCGACGCTCGTCCTGGTCGGTCGGGACGACATCCTCACGCCGGCCCACTTCTCGAGGGCGCTCGCGAAGCTCATCCGCCGCGCCCGGCTGACCGTCCTGCCCGGAGGCCACGGGTTCTTCATCGAGCACGCGGACCTCTTCAACCGGGCAGTGCTCCGCTTCCTCCGCAGCGTCCGCTCCAAGTGAGGCTCGCCGGCAAGACCGCGATCGTCACTGGGTCGACGAAGGGTATCGGCCTCGGCATCGCCCGGGCGTTCGCGCGGGAGGGGGCCCGGGTCGCGGTCAACGCGCGGAGCGCGGAGGACTGCGCCGCCGTCGCCGGGCAGCTCGGCGCGGGCGCCGTTGCGGTGCCGGCCGACCTCTCGAGGTCCGACGAGGTGCGGCGCCTGGCGCGCGAGGCCACGCGGGCGCTCGGGGGGCGCGTCGACGTCCTCGTGAACAACGCCGGCCAGCCCCGGGTCGCCAAGTCCGTCGAGCTGCCCGAGCCCGATTACCGGTACACGCTCGACCTCAACCTGAACGCCTACTTCCTCCTCTCGCAGGAGATCGGGCGGGGGATGCTCGAGCGGCGGGGCGGGGCGATCATCAACGTCACGTCCATGAACGGCACGGTCCCGTTCCCGCAGCGGCTCGCCTACTGCGTGTCGAAGGCGGGCGCCAACATGCTGACCAGGGTCATGGCCATCGAGTGGGCGCAGGCCGGCGTGCGCGTGAACGCCATCGCGCCGGGCTACGTCGAGACCGAGATCGTGAAGTCGCTGTCGGCCAGCGGGATCCTCGATCGCGCGAAGCTCGCGGCGCGTACGCCCATGGGGCGCCTCGGCACGCCCGAGGAGATCGGCGAGGCCGCGGTCTTCCTCGCGAGCGACGCCGCGTCGTTCATCACCGGCGAGGTCCTGACCGTCGACGGCGGCTGGTCGTCGTACGGGTACGTGTAGCCTGTGGGCGGAGAGCACGATCCTGGCCTGAGCCCGTAGCGGCCCGGGCAGAATACCCGAAGTCGTCACCCGGACGTGCCAGCCTGCGCAGGTGGCCGCCCGGGCCCACCGAGCGTCTCCAGCCTCAACTCCTCGTATTGCCGAGGTTGTCGGCGTCCGACCGCGTTGGTATCGCCGTTGCTCATCCGGGAGAGCGTGGTTCACCAGCGTCCGGTTCGCGGACGCGGAAGGGAGAACGGCGATGAGCTTGACGCGGCGCACGGCGATCTCTCGCAGCAGGGTGTGGCTCTATCTGTTGGGCTTCGCGTTTCTCGGCCTCGCGGTCCTCGAGGGAGTCGCGGCCCAGTCGACGACGCCGTGGTCCGGACCACGGCAGGGGGCACCGGCGGTCAGCGCCGCTGAGCGGGCCTGGGAACGTCACCTGGCGCGATTCGACGGGGCGCTCGGCGCCGGAGATCGCTCCGCTGCCGCTCGGTCGCTCGGAGACGCCTACCGGGCCGCCGTGGCGAGCGCGCGCTGGGAGGGTCTGGTGGCGGTCGGGGACGCGTACCTCCGGAGCGGTGACGTCCTCGGCTCGCGCATGGACGTGACCGCGATGGCGCGCCGGAGCTACCTGGCGGCGCTCACGCGGGCGCGCCAGCGGGGATCCCTCGCGGGGCTGCTCCGCACCGCGGAGGCCTTCGCGGCCCTCGGCGATCGCGAGGTCGTGGCACAGTGCCTCACGATCAGCCAGCGGCTGGCCGCGCGAACTGGCGACCCCGAAGCGGCCGATCAAGTGCGAGCCCTCTCCGAGCGGCTGGAGGGGCGGCGCGTCGACCTAGCGACCCTGGTCGAGTTCTGAGCCGGCGTCGCCGAGCCGGGCGATGACCTTCTCGAGCCTCCGGAAGTCGTCTTCGGCAAGCTTGCCGAAGTAGAAGGCGTGGCCGCCGGCGTCGCTGTGGACCAGGAGCGCTAGTACCGCGAGCGGTCCGCCGCCGTCGGGCGGCGCGAAGGAGATCGTGGCCATCCGCCCCGGCGTGACGGGACCGTCCGGCATGACCTTCATGCCGAGGACACTGAGGTCGACGGAAGTCCCCCGCCACTCCGTCGCGTCGTTCTCGACGACCCGCACCGGAATCGCCAGGGGCGCCCGCGGCACCCGCCGCCGGTTCACCTTGCGCGCGATCTCGGCGACGCGGCGCCGTCGCGCGTAAGGCTCGAGCGAGCTGAGGACATTCCCGAGCGTCTCGAGCCCGATGGGCTTGCCCATGAACTCGACGGCCCCGAGCCGGAGCGATTCGCCCGCCTCGCTATCCGTTGCCACGCCCGAGACGGCGATCACGGGCAGCCCGGATTCGCGGACGGGCCAGAAGCGGAGGAACTCGAGGCCGCTCATCCCCGGGAGGCGGATGTCCAGGATCACGGCGTCTGGGCTCTGAGTCTCCAGGGTGCCGAGCGCGGCCTCGGCGGTGCGGACCAGCACGGGCTCGTGGCCAAGCTGTCGCAGGAGATCCTCGAACAGATCACCCATGTTCCGGTCGTCCTCGACGACGAGCACGCGCATGCGGCAAGCCTAGCACGACTTCGTTCCGAGCAAGTGCGCGTCGCGGCGCTTCTGGAGCTCCGGGTCCTTGTAGCTCATGAGGGCCGGTTGGGCCTTGCCGAGCATCACCTGGAGGTACGCCGGCTCGAGCCCCACGTTCTGGAATCCGTGGACGACCCCCGCGGGGCAGGAGACGCAGTCCCACGGCCCGAGCGTCGCCTCGGCGCGGTTCCCCGCCTCGTCCTCGACGAAGACCGAGACCTTGCCGGACAGGACGAAGAAGACCTCCTCGACCTCGTGCGTGTGCGCCGCGTTCCCCTGTCCGGGCGGGACGAACATCACGCTGAGCGTGAAGTGCTCGGCCGGGACGACGCTCGCGTCGGGCTTGCCCGAGGCACCCGTTCCGATGTAGCGGTGCTGCGCGCGCTTGTAGCCCTTGTGGCGCGCGTCGGCGAAGGCGTTCCAGTCGGCCCGCCGATCGACGAAGCGGGCCAGCCGACGGGAGAGCAGCTCCTGTGCCGTGTCGGACATGCCCGGGCCTCCTTCCTTGCGAGCGCGATCCGGGACGCTCACTTGAGCAGAGCCTCGATCACGGCGTGGGCGACCGTTCCATCCCAGTCGCGAGGGCCCAGCGCGATGGCCACCGTGTTGCCGCTTCGATCGATCAGGAAACTCGAGGGAAGCGCCCGGAGCGCGTACTGGTTCGGCACGTCCATGCTGGGGGCGAGGCCGATCGGGAACGTCACCTTCAGGGCTTCGACGAACGGCGCGATCGTCGCGGCGTCCTCCATGTCGACGGAGATCGCCAGGATCGTGAACCCGAAGGGTTTGTAGCGCTGGTACAGCCGCTCCATGGACGGCATCTCGTCCGTGCACGGGGGACACCACGTCGCCCAGAAGTTCAGTAGCACGACCTGCCCCCTGAAGGCGCTCAGGCGAAGCGGTTCGGATCCGAGCCCCGGCACCGTGAAGTCCCGGGCGGGGGTCGGGTTGCCGAGGCGGATCAGATCGAGCGCGCGAAACGGGTCCGCCCCCGCTCCCGACGCGACGAGCGCCAGCGCGACGAGGAGCACGAGGCGCCGGAGCCGATCGACAGGCGAATCCATGGTCAGCCTCCGCTGGGCACGGCCAGCGCTCCCGGGTGGGTCGAGAATCCGCCGGGACGAGCGTCCGCGTCAAGGGAGTTCGAGCGAGCGCCTTGACAACCCTGAGGGCCGGGAGCAGAGTCTCCCCGACACAGCGCTCCCGACCGTCGTCCTCCGTCCCTTGAACCCGCAGCCCAGGGAGGTCAGTCATGGCGAAGACGAAGTGGCACCTGAGCGGCGACTACTTCGAGACCTGCAGCTGTGACTACCTCTGTCCCTGCATTCCCACCAACATGGCGGCGAAACCCACGAAGGGCCACTGCACGTTCGCCTTCGCGTTTCACGTGGCCGAGGGACGCCATGGCGACGTGAAGCTCGACGGTCTCAACTTCGCCGTGGTCGGTCTGGCGCCGACCGTGATGGGCGAGGGGGGCTGGTCGGTCGGCTTGATCGTCGACGAGCGCGCCAGCGCGCGACAGAGGGACGCGGTCACCGCCATCGCGAGCGGGCAAGCGGGAGGCCCGATGGCGGCGGTCGGCCCGCTCATCAAGACCTTCCTCGGCGTCGAGAGCAAGCCCATCCGCTTCGAGAAGAAGGGGATGCACCGTGCCGTCTCCATTCCGGGCGTCCTGGATCAGGCGGTCGAGGGGGTCCCCGGCGCCGCAGGTCCGAACGCGCCGCTCCACATCGACAACACTCTCCATCCCGCGAACTCCCGCCTGGCGCTCGCCCGGGCGACGCGGAGTCACCTTCACACGTTTGGCCTGGACTGGGACGACACGACGGGCAGGAACAACGGTCACTTCGCCCCGTTCAAGTGGAAGGGGTAGCGACACGGGAGGTGCCCTATGCCGAAGTACCTGATCCAGGCCTCGTACACGGAAGCGGGCGTCAAGGGACTCCTCAGGGACGGCGGCTCCAAGCGCCGGGCGGCGGCCGAGCAGGCGGTCAAGGGTCTCGGGGGCCGGCTCGAGGGTTTTTACTTCGCCTTCGGCGACACTGACGTCTTCGCCATCGCCGACATGCCGGACAGTGCGAGCGCCGCCGCGGTCTCGCTGGCCGTGAGCGCGAGCGGCGCGGTGCACGCCAAGACCACCGTTCTCCTCACGCCCGAGGAGATGGACCAGGCGACGAAGAAGACCGTCGATTACCGCCCGCCCGGCACCTGAGGTCTGGGGAACGCGATGGCACGACACCTCTTCATCGTGGATCACCGTCGCTCGGACCTCTACGAGGCGTTGAAGCGGAATCTGTCGAGCGTCGAGGGTGTCGACGTCCTCCCCGACAGGCGCCGGCGGAGGCGTCGTGGACACGCCGACCTCGGGAACGGCGAGCGCCGGTCTCGCAAGATCGACGCCGAGCTGGCCGCGCTGGGCTTCGCCGTCGTGAGTGCCGCCGGCGATGCCGGCGCCCGCACCGGCGCGCGAGCGGAGCCCACCGGCGGGCTGGCGGCCCACGACACGGTCGCCTTCCTGGGTGAGGTGCGCCTGTTCAAGGAGTTCACCCTCCCGGAGCTGCTGGCCCTCGCCGGCCGTCTGCGGGAGCGGACGCTCCGCGCCGGGGAGGTGCTGTTCCGCGAGGGCGATGAGGGCCAGGAGATGTTCCTCGTGCGGCGCGGCACGATCCTCATCTCCAAGGCGGTGACGGGCGGAGTCGACGAGGTGCACGCGCGCATGGGGCCGGGCGACTTCTTCGGCGAGATGAGCCCGTTCGGTGACCTGCCGCGCTCGGCCACGGCTCAGCCGGAAACCGACGCGGTGCTGCTCGTTCTCGACCGGAAGACCCTCCTGCACCTCGTCGCGATGAGCCCACGGGGGGCGATCGCCTTCTTCACGGCCATGGTCCGCGAGTTCATCGAGCGCCTGCGGCGTACCAACGACCTCGTGGCCGAGGTCACGCGCTGGGGGCTCGAGGCGACAAGGGGGGACGTCAAGGCGGACTGACGCCGGGCAGGACAGCTGCCAGGCTCATCAGGCCCCGAGGACGGCCCGGGTCTCGGGCCTAGCGGACGATGCCCTGGAGTTGCACCCGCGTGGTGGAACGCGCGGGGTCGCTGCTCGTGATCGTCAGGAAGCTCCTAAAGGTCCCGCGCGCCGAAGGCTGGAAGCCGATCGTCACCGTGCGAGTCTCGCCGGGCGCTAAGGAAAGTGCCCCATCGCCCCCGACGAGGCTGAAGGGCGCGGAGAGCGAGCCGGCGACACTCCCTGTCAGCGTGCCCTGGCCGACGTTCTGGACGATCACCGTCTGGGTCTGGAAGTCGCCGATCGACGTCCGGAAGAACGTCATCCGGACCGGCAGCACCACGAGCTTGCCGGCGAAGACGGTCACTGTGGCGATGTTGGAGTAGTCCGACGCGCCGGCCTCGTTGACCGCCCGGACCCGGTAGCTGTACGTGCGGTTCACGGTCACGGTCGCGTCCTGGAAGGTCTCGATCCCGGCGCCGGCCGTCGACAGGAGCGCGAAGCCACCGCCCTCGTCCCGCTCGATCTCGAATGCGGTCTCGTTGCCGCTCGCGTCCGTCCACGCGAGGGAGACCTGGGTCCCCGGAGCGCCACTCGCCGTGAGGCCAGTGGGCGCGGCCGGCGCCGTTTGTGTCGGCAGGGGGAGGCCGATCTGCGCTGGACCGTCGCCGACCGCGATCGTGACGCCCGTGAAGACGCCGTTCAGGAGGTCCAACTCCTGGACGAGGTCGTTGGAGTGATCGGACACCAGGGCTCTCGTCGAGTCCGCCATGACGGCGATGCCAGAGGCGCCGAAGAAGCTGTCGGGCGGGCCGCCGGGGATAGAGATCCGGACGCCAGTGTCCGTGACCACGTCGGACGGGTCGATCGCCAGCTTCGCGATGTTGTCGGTGGTCGCGAAATCGCCGTGGTTGACGATCCAGGCGGTCTCGCCGTTCGGGGCGATCGCGAGGGCGCTCGGGAAGTCCCCGGTCGGGATGGTCCCCACAACGGTCAGCGTCCCGGAGCCGTCGATGCCGAGCACCGTCACGTCATCGGAGTCGCGGTTCGTCGCGATGGCGAGCCCCCGGCCCCGCGGCGAGATCGCGATGGCGCCCAGCAGACCGCCGCTCGGATTTGCCACGCTGATCCCGGGATCGGTCAGCACGCCGGTCGTGGCGTCGAGATGGAGGATCCTGAAGACGTTGGCGTTGTAGTCCGTGACCACGACGGTGAAGTAGCCGAGCGGCAGGGTCCGGTCGCTGATGACGCAGCCGTTGATGGTCCCCATGGAGAGGGTGGTCACCGTGACGACGGCGGCGATGTCGATCGACTGGACCTCGGTCGCGAGGCTCCCGTCGACGGCGACCGCGAACCGGCTGTCCAGGGTGATGCAGACGCTCTCCGTCTTGGTCGAGAACCCGATCTGGCCGAGCGAGACGGGGGGGTCCTGCGTCAGGTCGAAGACTTCCACGAACCCCGGCTGGATGAAACTCGAGACCAGCGCCCGCGTGCCGTCAGGGGTGACCGAAGCACCGAGAGGCGCACCCGGGCTGCTCAGCCTCGCGCACTCCTGCAGGAGGCCCAGATTGATGAATGAGACGGTGGAGTCGTGTTCGTTGCCGACGACACCGACGCCGGCCGAATTGAGGCAGGGGGTCGCCGTCGCGGGAACCGGAGAGGGACCCCCGGAGACGATCGGGAGCAACGCTAGACTAGCGATGACGAGCCGTCTCGTCATGGACTCAGCGCCCCGAAATCAAGACGCCTCACATGATCAAGAAAGTAGACGAGCCGACGACGGATTGTCAACTTCGAGGAGCGTCGGGGGGGCGCTCCAGAGCCGGCGAAGGGCACGGCAGGTGGACGAGCATCGTGGTGCCCTTGCCGGGCTCGCTCTCCGCCTCGATCGTGCCGCCGTGCTTCTTCACGATCCCCTGGCTCACCGAGAGGCCGAGCCCCGTGCCCCGGCCCTCCGGCTTCGTCGTGTAGAAGGGCTCGAAGATCCGCGCGAGCTGCTCAGCGCGCATGCCGACGCCGTCGTCCTTGACGGTGACGGCGACGAAGGGCGCGCCCTCGAGGCGGCGCAGCTCGGTCCTGACCTCGAGGGTCCCGCCGTCCGGCATCGCGTCGGCGGCGTTGGTGACGAGATTCAGGAACACCTGCGTGAGCTGATCGGTGTCCCCCATGATCAGAGGCACCTCGGGGTCGAAGAGCGTCTGGACGCCGACGCGAGCGCCCGCGAGCTTCGCCCGGAGGAGGTCGAGCGAGCGGGTGATCACGTCGTCGAGCAGGAGCAGACGGCGCTCCGGCTCCCGCCGGCGGGCGAAGTCGAGGAGATCGCGGACGATCTGGCCCGCGCGCATGGCCTCGGTCTCGATCTTCGCGAGCCTGATCTGGGCGGGCGAGTCGGCCGGCAGTTCCCGCGCGAGGAGGCCGGTGTTCCCGACGACGACCATGAGGGGATTGTTGATCTCGTGCGCGACGCTCGCCGCCAGCTCGCCGATCGCCGCGAGCTTCGTGGACTGGGCGAGCTGGAGCTGCGTCTGCCGCAGCTCGTCCATCTGGGCCAGTAGGTCCTCGTAGAGACGCGAGTTCTTGAGCGCGATCGCGGTCTGGCCCATCAGCGTCTCAAGCAGCTCGATCTCCTCCGAGTCGAAGATCTCACCCGACAGCTTCTCGCCCACGACCAGGATCGCCGCCAGCTCGCCCTCGAGGAAGAGAGGCACCAGGAGGGCGACCCGGGCAGCCTCGAGCCTGGCGACGACGGCCCGCATCCGGGCGTCGGCGATCGTCTGGAACGCGCGCTCCTCGACCACGAGCGGCTTGCCCGTGACCCGGAGCCACATGGCGAGCATCGGATCGACGCGGACGTCCGCCGCCCCGGTCTCGACGGCGCCCGAGATCGTCCGCGAGAACGGGAGGAAGGCGCCGGTCGCCGGCTCCACGAGGTCCAGGCTCGCGTGCATCACCGGGATCCGCGCCACCAGGCCCTCGGTCAGGGTCTGGCCGAGCGTCCGCATGTCCAGCACCGCGGGCATCGCCTTGGTCAGCGCGACCAGCGTGTCCCGCACGCCGTGCCGCCGCTGGAACATGAGCCGGTCGAGGGCCTCCTCGAGCTTCCGGAGGAGCGGCAGGGCGAGGGTGAAGGCGACGAGGAGCGTGATCGGGTAGCGAAGCTCGGTGGCCAACCGGCCGCCGAGCGTGATGAGGTCGGGCGTGAGCTGGTCGACGAGGGAGAAGCCGGCGAAGAGGATCGGCGCGAGCGTGATCGAGGTCAGGACGTAGAGGACGACGCGCTTGGCCAGCACCCCGATGTCCATGAGACGGTAGCGCACGACCGCGACTCCGAGGGCCAGGGCGAAGACGGCGTTGCTCGGGATGCCAACGGGGTAGAGCTGCTCCCAGCCGAGGATGAACCGGACGAAGTCGATCACGCCCCCGAGGATGCTCACGGCGCCGCCAAAGATGACCAGGAGCGTGCGGTTCCGCCGGAAGCTCGACTCGAGCGCGCGGTACGCCCGCGCGAGCCGCACGAGGCCGACCACGAGGTAGGCCTGGAAGTAGACGAAGAAGGGCGCGTAGAGGGGACCCGCCTCGGGCGCGAAGCCCCAGTACGTCTGCCTGACACCGGGCATGAAGGCCGGCGTGGGGCTCACGGCGAGAAACACGCCGCAGAGGACGTAGCCCGTGATCAGCGACCGGCGCCGACGGGGAACGTCCAGAAAGCGGAGGACGTAGTGGTAGAAGAGGACGGGGATCGGGATGACCCCGAGATGCACGACGCGCTCCCACACGAGTGCGGCCGCGGGATCGTCGGTCCACCTGAGCCCCAGCACCCCGAGGTTCCAGAGGGCGAGCGCGGCCGCGAGGTAGGCGAAGATCCGGCTCGGGTGGCTCTTCCGGTCCTGGGCCAGGGCCGAGCCGAGGAGGAGGAGGTTCAGCCCGAGCGCGAAGAGCGGGACGAGCTTGTGGACGATCACCCGCCGCCCCAGAAGCCCATGTAGGGGAACTGCTCGCGCTTGCGCTGCTCCAGCATTTCTCCGGCGAGGAGCGAGAAGACGAGGATGTCCCAGCGCTGGCCGTCGTAGGGCCGCGCCTCGCGGAGGACACCCTCCTGCTGGAACCCGTTGCGCCGGAGCGAGTTGATGCTGAGGACGTTGTACGCGTAGACCTTGGCCTCCACACGTCGCAGGTCGAGCACGTCCATCGCGTAGGCGATGAGGAGGCGCGAGGCCTCGATTCCCCACCCCTTCCTGAGCGCGTGGAGGTCCGCCACCGCGATCTCGAGGAACGCGAACTGCGCGACGAGGTGGATGTTGTAGAGGCGCGCAAAGCCGACCGGCGGGGCGGCAACGTCGTGCGGCTGCACGAGGAGCGTCAGCGAGGTGGCGTCGTTCAGGACGAGTGACATGAACTCCGGGTGGTAGGGCCCGAGATGCCGGCAGCGGTAGAGGAGCTCGCTCCCCACCATCTGGTCGAGGAACGGCTCGCGCGCCCAGCGCTCGAAGAGCGCCAGCTCCTCCCACGTCGGCTGCCGGAGGCCGAGCCTCCTCGTGCGCGCCAGGAACGAGCCGGGCGTGTCGAACGCGTCCGACTCTGCGGCGACCGGCGGCTCGAGACTGATTCCTGTGTCGATGGGGAGGTCGTCCAGCAGCTCAGCATCGAGCGCGGCCCGGTGGAGCGCGGGGCTCGGCAAGATGGAGACGCGCACCTCCATGCCCTCGGCGTACCGCGCGCTCTGCTGGAGCGCGGCGAGCCCGACCACGTCAGTCGTCTTCACGCCCTCGAGGTTCAGGCAGAGGGTGCGGACACCCGCCCGCACGCGCTCGCGCACGCTCCGGCAGAAGTCGAAGGCGGTCCGCACCGTCAGTCCACCGTGGACGCGGATCTCTTCCATCAGCCCCTCGCGACCCCGGGGACCTGCCGCTCCGCGGCCGACAGCCACACCAGGCGGTCGAGGATCTTCGACACCATCCGGCGCGGCACCCAGGCCTCGCCGGCGTCAACCGCCCTGACCGCCTTGGGGAGGAACGTGCGAAGCGCCGCCCGGTCCAGATAGCCCCGGGCGCCGAGCGTCAGCGCCTCGAGGATGAGCGCCTCCGGGGTGCGCCGGGTCGTGAGCAGGATCACCCTGACGCGCGGGCTCTGGCGGCGGACCCGCGCGAGGGCGGCGAGCCGGTCGAGCCGTGGCCGGGTCAGATCGAGGAGGAGAATGCGGGAACGCCGCCGCGCGAGGGTGGCCGGTGCGGGGTCCGGTCGAGTCTCGCCGACGAGGGCGATCCCCGCCTCGCGGGTGAGGAGGCTCCGGCAGAGCGCTCGCTCGCGGGCCTCGGCGGCGATCAGGACCGTGACACGCGCCACGTCACTCTCGTACCAGAGCCGCTCTCCCTCGTCTATTGGACCTTGGTCCTACTCCGGAGGCCTCGCCTCGAGGGTGTAGAGGGCCAGGTGGAGCCGACTCGAGAGTCCGAGCTTCTGGAAGATGCTCGTGAGGTGCGCCTTGACGGTCTTCTCGGTGATCGCGAGTCGGCCGGCCAGCTCCTTGTTGCTGGCGCCGGTGGCGACGAGGCGGCCGATCTCGCTCTCGCGCTTCGTCAGCCGCGCGAACCGGGCTCGGGCGGTCCGGGCCCGGCGCCGGTGGAGGGCCGTCAGCTCGTCGATGAGCTGGAGGATGACGCGCCGTCCCACCCAGATCTCGCCCTCCCGGACCAGCGCGATCGCTCGCCGGAGCAGGGCGACGTCGGTCGACCTGGCGCAGTAGCCCCGGGCGCCTGCCTTCAGCGCCTCGACGGCCGCGGAGTCGTCGGGCGAATCGACCAGGAGGATGACTTGGGCGCTCGCGGCGACCGTCGGGATCGCGTGGAGGTCTTCGAGACCTCGAATCGGAAAGTCGAGGAGGAGAACAGGCGAGGTGAGCCTGGCGAGGGTCCGCCCCAGGCCTACCTGGTCCTGGGTTTCGAGAACTCGCCCGATGCCAGGCTCACGGCGGAGTCCGCGGACGAGCCGCCGCCGCAGGGCCGGGTCGAGGCTTGCGATCACGAGGTCACTTCGGTGGGCCACCGCCACATCGTACCCGGCGGTCGTGTTCGCGATGCCAATCTTTGCGCCGAGCCAGGAACGTCGCCGAGGCGCACATTCGCAGCCTCCCCATCGGCGGCCCGTAGCATACTGGGAGCCGGGGGAGGGCGATGGCGCATCGGATCCTGGTGGCTGATGACACGGAAGCCTCCCGCGAGGGGCTGAAGACGCTCCTCGAGGGTTGGGGCTATGAGGTCGAGACTGCCGCCGATGGGCACGCAGCGCTCGAAGCGGCCAGCGGCTTCCGGCCTGCCGTCCTGATCACCGATCTCGTGATGCCCGGCTTGGACGGGCTAGGGCTGCTGAAGGCCCTTCGCGACGAGCTCCCTCATGTCGTGGTCATCCTGCTGACGGGCCACGGAACGGTCGAGAGCGCCGTGGCGGCGATGAAGGAGGGCGCCTACGACTACCTGACCAAGCCCGTCGATGCGGCGCGACTCCGAATCCTGATCGAGAAGGCACTCGAACAGGCCGACGCCCTCCGGGAAGTCGTCCTCCTGCGACGGCGCGTCAAGAACGTGTGGGGGTATGGCCAGCTCGTCGGCAACGGTGCCGCGATACAAGAGGTGTTTCGGCTGATCGAGCTCGCAGCCCCGACGACCGCGCCGGTCCTGATCACCGGCGAGAGCGGGACCGGCAAGGAGCTGGTGGCTCGCACCCTCCACGATCGATCTCCCCGGCGACGGTTCCCGTTCGTCCCCGTGAACTGCGCGGCGATCCCGGAGACGCTTCTCGAGAGCGAGATCTTCGGTCACGAGAAGGGCGCGTTCACGGGCGCCCTGGAGCGCCGGACGGGATGTTTCGAGCTGGCCAACGGCGGGACGCTCTTCCTGGACGAGATCGCCGAGATGAGCTCGGCGACTCAGGCGAAGTTTCTGCGGATCCTCCAGGACGGGGTCGTGCGGCGTCTGGGTGGTCAGGTCGAGATCAAGGTCGATGTACGGATCGTGGCTGCGACCAACAAGGAGCCGACGAAGGCGATCAAGGACGGCGCCCTGCGAGAGGATCTCTACTACCGTCTGAACGTGTTCAGCCTCGCCCTTCCCCCGCTCAGAGGGCGAAGGGAGGACATCCCATTGCTCATCGAGTCGTTCATCGAGGAGTTCAACACGAAACACGGGCGACGGGTCAAATCGGTCGACGAGGCGGGCTTGCGCGCCCTTCTCGAGCATCCATGGCCCGGCAACGTGCGGGAGCTCAGAAACACGCTCGAGCGAGCGGTGATCGTCTGCGACGCTGACCTCGTCGAGACCCGGCACCTCCCCCTCGCGGCCGCCGGCGTCACGCGGGGTGACGACGCAGCGGGAATCACCCTTCCCCTGGGCATCAAGCTCGAGGAGGCGGAGCACAACATCATTCTGAAAACGCTCGCCTCCGTGAACAACAACAAGACTCGGGCGGCAGCGCTCCTCGGAATCAGCCCCAAGACCCTCCACAACAAACTGCGACGTTACGGCGTCTGATGCGCTTCGGCCTCAAGGCGAAGGAGAGCGTCGCCGTCACCCTCCTCACGTTGCTGGTGGTGACGACGACCACCGCGATTCATCTCTCCCAGTTGAGCCGGATCGTCGTTCAGGAGGTCTCGCAACAAGCCGACCTGATCGCGAAGCAAGTGTACGCGCAGAGCAGTCGCTCCCTCTCCCGCACGGCGGCTCGTAGCCCTCGGGACGTTCTCGGGAGGGATCGGGATCTCCGCAACCTGCTGGACGCGAGCGTCGGTTACTCGCCGCACCTCCTCTACGCGCTGATCGCCGACCGTGACAGCAGAACGATCGTGCACAGCGAGCGCGCGCGGGAGGGGACGACGGCGCCCGAGCGCCCTCCGCTCCAGCAACTCCTCTCGCTCGATCCGATCAGTCGCTTCCTCCGACTCTCCCGGGGTGGGCAGATCTACGAGGCCCGGCTGCCGATGCTGCTGAACGGCGAGCCCTTCGGGAGCATCCGGATCGGCGTCTCGACGACCCTCCTCAAGCGGGAATTGAACGGCGCCCTCACCCGGAGCCTCTCGCTGGCCGCCGTCGCGCTGGTCGTGGCGTGGCTCGTCGCGATGGGCCTCGCCAACCTGATGCTCAGGCCGATCCGCGCGCTCTCGCAGGAAGTCGGTCGGCTCAGGCAGGGCGAGTTCGATATCGGCGGCGGCCTGCACCGAGAGGACGAGCTGGGCGAGCTGGCCTCCCAGCTACAGCTCCTCGGCCAGGAGCTCCAGGTCGACCGCCTCAAGATCCTCGGCGAGAAGACCCGACTCGAGCAGGTGGTCGACCAGCTGGAGGATGGCCTGGTACTGCTGAACCACGCGCGCCGGGTCCTGTTCCTCAACGCCGCCGCGGAACAGGTTCTCGGGAGGCCGCTCGCGGACGTGCTCGGAACCTCGCTAGAGGATCTGCTGGAGGTTTCCCATCCGCTCCGGCCGCTGCTCGAGCGGGCTTTCGCGCAGCAGGTCCCGGCTCGCAACGTGACGCTGACGCTGCCCGTGCGCGGGCGGCCGGCGGAGTTTCTCGTGTCCGTCTTCCTCGCCGCGGACGGTCAGAAGGCCATGGGGGCGGTTGTGCTGTTGAAGGATCTCGAATCGATCAGAACGGTCCAGTCGGTCGTCAGCCACTCGGCCAAGCTCGCCGCACTGGGGCGGTTGACCTCGGGAGTGGCGCACGAGGTGAAGAATCCCCTGAACGCCATGATGATTCACCTCGAGCTGTTGAAAGAGAAGATGGACGTGTCGCCCGAGGAGGCACAGCACAGCCTCGTGGTGATCGGAAACGAAGTCCGGCGGCTGGACCGCGTGGTGCAGGGGTTCCTGAAGTTCATGCGCCCTCAGGAGCTGACCCTGAGACCGGTGGATCTCAACGGCCTCCTGAGAAACATCGCGGCCCTGCTCGAGGCCGAGTGGCAGAAGGAGTCCGTCGGGTTCGCGTTCCAGCTGGCCCCGGAGCTGCCTCCGATCACCGGCGATGAGGAGCTCCTCCACCAGGCGTTCATGAATCTCGTGGTGAACGGCTGTCAGGCCATGCGGAACGGGGGGACGGTCACGATCACGACGGAGCTCGAACGGCGGAATTTCGCCAGGGTCACCGTCGCGGACGAGGGGGTGGGCATCCCGCCCGAGGATCTCGATAAGATCTTCCGGCTCTACTACACGACCAAGCCCGAAGGGAGCGGCGTCGGCCTCTCGCTCGTCTACCGCATCATGCAGATGCACGACGGCGTGATCGATGTCGTTTCCGAGGTTGGCAAGGGGACACGCGTGCTCGTGGGGCTTCCAGTCGGGTAGGGCGCCCCGCCCCGGAGCGCGACGGATGCGGCGACTTTACCTCGGGATCATCCTCGCTCTGCTGATCGCTGGGTGCGCCGAGCAGACGGCTCCGCCAGCGCCGATGCCACCACCGAAACCACCGCCGAAGCCACCGCCGCCGGTACTGTCTCCGCAGGTGGGCGACACGGAAGAGAATCGACTGGCCGAGCAGACGCGGGCACGGATCGACGGGACCGAGCGCATCGTCAGGCAGATCGATACCACGAAGCTGGCGAGGGATCAGCAGGAGACCCTGATGACGATCCAGAGCTTCGTGGCGAAGGCGAAGGAGGCGCTGTCGACCAGGGACCTTCAGCGCGCCTTCAACCTCGCGGACAAGGCCAGGGTCCTGGCCGACGAGCTGTCCCGGGCGGTCCGTTGAGGCGGGGCTCCCCCACGTAAGTTTTTCACGGATGACAGGTAAGACCCACCCTCCATCGGCGCTACGACGATCCATCCATTCCCAGGGCCAAGAGCCCGACAACGCTCGAGAAATCAAAGGGTTCGAGCGTGCCCCGGCCCTCCGGTGACCCTCGGCACGGCGGTTGCTACCCAGTGTCATGACATGTTGGCGGAAGCAAACGAGTTTGCCCGGGACGCCAGGCGAGACGCAACCGTCGCCACTCGACCGAAGAGGATCCTGCTCGTGGACGATTATCGCCCGAGTCGAGACGGACTCAGAGACTCACTGGCGGCGGCCGGCTATCGCGTCGAGGCGGCGGCCAACAGCTGGCATGCGATCAAAAAGATGAAGGAGACCCCGTTCGAGATCGCCATCATCGATCTCGACCTCTCTCCGGTGCAGGGGATCACCGTGAGCGGATGGGATCTGGTGCGCATCCTCCGCGCGTTCAATCCGGACGTTGCCGTCGTGGTGACGGGGGCGGAGGGAGGACCTCACGTCGAAGCCCAGGCGCGGCAACTCGGGGTAGCGCACGTGCTGGAAAAGCCCATCGATCCCACTCACGTGAAGGCGCTGATCACGCGCATAGGGTGATCACGACCTACACGGCCGGGGGACCGCCGCGCGTGGCGGCGGCGGGCGCGGGGTCCGGGAAGAGGTCGGGGACTGACGGCGGCGCCAAGGACGGCGGGGTGAGCGGCCGGTCCGGCGCCTCGGACGGGGCCAGCCACGGGGGTGGCGGCCTGGGCCATGGCAAACACTAGACGCCCAGGGGGCAAGGGGAGAGGCGATGAGGCCGCGCTCGATGGGGGTCCTGCTGGTGGTGGTGAGCGTGCTGGGGGGGCAGGGGTGCGCCGCGGTGGGGCTGACGCTGTTCGGGGTGGGGGCGGGCGTGGCGGCGGGCACGGGGGTCTCCTACACGCTGGACAGCGTGGCGTACAAGACGTTCACGACGCCGGTGGACACGCTCGAGCGCGGCACGCGGCAGACGCTCAGGCGGATGGACATGAAGGTGACGGAGGACGAGGGGACGCCGGCGGGGCGGCGGCTGGTGGCGCTGGCGGCGGACCGGACGATCGAGATCGAGCTGGACCGGCTGACGGCGCAGACCTCGCGGATGCGGGTGAACGCCAAGCAGGGGTGGTTCTTCAAGGACCGGGCGACGGCGGGCGAGATCATC
>JACQWC010000071.1 GCA_016209635.1 Candidatus Rokuibacteriota bacterium
CCAGGATCTCGCCCTCGCCGAGCTCGCCCAGGTCCACCGCGGTGTCGGACGCCGCCTCCAGAACGCGCACGCGCCCGGAGAGGATCACGAAAAGGCGGTCGGGCGGATCGCTCTCCTGGATGATCGTGTGGCCCGGCGCGAAGAACTCCTCCGAGGCCTGCGCGATCAGGAGCTCGCGCTGCTCGCTCGTGAGCGGCCGGAAGAGCGGAACCGCCGCAAGCAGGCTCGCGTGGCGCGCCCGCGCGTCGCCGCGGCCGGCCTGATCGGCGGCGACGGCGGCCAGGGACAGGCGCGCGGCGTCGGCGACCTCGAACGCCGTCAGCGTCCGGGCGAGCCACGCGCGGACGCGGGCGCGCAGCATCGGCGGGCTGAACGGCTTGGCGATGTAATCGGTGGACGACATCTCGCCGCGGTACACGGCGTCCGTCGCGATCGAGCCGTCGGCCAGGACCACGATGGGGAAGCTCGGCCGCCCGAGACGCTCGCGCAGCGCATCGAGCACCGGGTCGCCGGCGCTCTCGAGCAGCTCGCGGTCGATGATCGCGAGATCGGGCAGCAGCTCGGGCCCGCGGTTCACCGCCGCGCCGATCGTGGGGAGGCGCAGCAGAACCAGCCCGTCGTCGGTCAGGACCTCTTCGATCGCCGCGATCTCGTCCTCGTTGCCGCTCACCACCAGCACCCGGCCGCCCGCGATCGGGCGGTGCTGGAGCGCGGAGGTGCCGCCGACGTCGAGGGCGGCCGTGCTCCCGTTCACGTGGAGCTCGATCCCCTCCCGCGCGGCGAGCACCTCGAGGCCCCGGCCGCGTGCCGCCGCGCGGGCGCGGGCCAGGGACTCCATGCGCTCCACCACCGTGTCGTCGTGCCCGGGATCGTGGTGGAAGAGCACGAGGCGGCGCACCTCCGCGGCGAGGGCGACGTCCACCGCGTACTCGAAGGGGCTGTGCCCCCAGCCGATCTTCCCCCGGTACTCTTCCTCGGTGTATTGCGCGTCATGGATCACGAGGTCCGCCCCGCGCATGAACGCGATGTGGCGCTCGTCGCCCGGATGCTGCGAGATCCGGCCGGTCGGGCTCCAGAAGGGCTCGTGATCGGTCACGTAGGCGAACGTCGCGTCGCCGCTCGTGATGCGGTAGGCGATCGTCGGCGCGGTGTGGTTCAGGTACTGGGTCTCGACGAGCACGTCGCCGACCCGGAAAAAACCCTCGTCGAGCTCGGTGAAGTGGATGCGGCTCCGCAGCTCGCGCAGCTTCACCGGGAAGTACGAGTACTCCATCTGGCCCCCCATCGCCTCCTCGAGGCTCCGCTGGAAGCCGACCGGCGCGTAGATGTTCAGCTCGGCACCGGGGAGGAACGCGGGACTGAAGAACGGGAAGCCCTGGATGTGGTCCCAGTGCGTGTGACCGATGAAGAGGTGGAGCCGGAGCGGATGCGACATCGTCTTCGCCAGATGGAGGCCAAGCTCGCGGGCCCCCGTGCCGCAGTCGAGCACGATGACCATCCCGTCGGACGTCCGGACCTCCACGCAGGAGGTGTTGCCGCCGAAGGCGGTCGTGTTCGGCCCGGGGGCCGCAATGGATCCTCGGGTGCCCCAGAACTTCACCTGCATCGGCGACATTCTACACATCGCGGAACCGGCTGACAGCCGTTATCTGCGCGCCCTCACCCGGCGGTGACGCGACTCAGGAATCGAGATGCCACTAGCCGTTCCCCGCCCGAAGGAATTAGAATGCGGCACTCGGAGGCGAGAGATCATGACGCTCCCACTCATCCCCAGCGCCGTCGTCGGCTCCCACGGCAAACCCGGGTGGTGGTTCGCCGCCGTCAAGGCCCACGAGCGCGGCGACTTCGGCCCCGCCGACCTGGAGGAGATGTTCGACGACGCCGCCGACACCGCGATCCGCGACATGGAGCGCGCGGGCATCGACATCATCACCGACGGCGAGGTGCGGCGCCTCGACGGCTACGTGGACTCCTACTACGCGATCATCAAGGGGATCGAGCCCCTGCCTGTCCGGCGCAAGGCGGGACCGTGGGGCTACGACCAGCAGACCCGGTACGAGGCCGTGGGAAGGATCGAGCCGCCACCGGGCGGGCTCGGGATCGTCAAGGAGTTCGAGTACCTCCGAAAGCACACGACGCGGCACACCAAGGCGACCTGCGCGGGGCCGCTCACGTTCGGCTCCCGCATCCACCCGGGGAAGCTCTACGGCGGCGTCGTGGCCGTCGCCGAGCGCTTCGCCGAAGTCATCAACGAGGAGCTCCGCGGGCTCGTGGAGGCGGGCGCGGACTTCATCCAGATCGACGAGCCGGCGCGCGGCAACGTCTCGGGCGAGGAGATGGCGCGGCTCTTCAACGTGGCCACGGCCGGCATCAACGCGAGGCTCGGCTACCACATCTGCTTCGGCAACCGCTTCGGGCGCTCGCGCTTCTCGCGGACGTACGCGCCCTACTTCCCGGGGATCCTCGAGGCACGCGCCGACCAGTTCGTGCTCGAGTTCGCGAGCCGCGAGCTGAGCGAGCTCGACCTCTGGAAGACACACGGCGAGGGGCGCGAGCTCGGTGCCGGCGTCGTGGACGTGAAGGGCTTCGCCCAGGACACGCCCGAGGAGGTGGCGAAGCGGATCAGGGCGGTGCTCCAGGTCTGTACGGCCGAGAAGCTCACCGTGAACCCCGACTGCTGCTTCGGCTGGTCCCCGCGTTACATGTGCAACCAGAAGATCACCGCGCTGGCGGCCGCCGCCGCGCTCGTCCGTGCCGAGCTGACGGGCACACGCGCGCGTGGTGGATCCCCGGGTTGCTAATCAGCGAACGAGAGTGCTAGTCTCCTTCCCACGAACGCCGCGACGCGGGCCGGCAGGTGACCGTCGACCTCCCAGCCGTGACGTTTGGCCGACGGGGCGCGCCCCATGGGCGAACGAGGACCGATATGGACGCGACAGTGACCGCTGAAGCTCGTGAGCGAGTGACCAAGTGGGTCGAAGAGACCCGGCACCTCTTCACCCTCCTGCCCGAGCTGCTCGCGACCGACTCGCACGCGACCGTACAGGCCAAGCTGGCTGAGAAGGAGCTCGAGAAGCTCCGCCCCGAGGTCGC
>JACQWC010000072.1 GCA_016209635.1 Candidatus Rokuibacteriota bacterium
CATCAGATGCGTGCCGCCGGCGTAGGGATCGTTGACGATGAAGATGTCGCCCGGCTCGAGCGGCTGCGCCCCGGGGCGCGAGACGTGCTCGATGACCGCGCGCGTCGTGAACTGCATCACGCCGACGAAGATCGGCAGCCCGAGCTCGCCCTGCGCGATGACGTCGCCCGTGTCCTTCGCGTAGATGCCGTCGGAGCGGTCGAACCCCTCGGAGATGACTGGCGAGAAGGCCGCACGCTCGAAGGTGAGGTCCATCTCGCTCGCCACCTGCTGGAGCCCGTTCTGGACGACCACGAGCGTGACCGGATCGATCCGTTCCATGTCGCCCTCCTCAGCCTGCCGACCCGGCCGGCGCCGCGGCCGACACGTCGATCACGAGGTTGCCGAGGCTGTCCACGCGAGCCAGGTCGCCCGGCTCGATCACGGTGGTGCTGTCGAGCTGCTCGACGATCGCGGGCCCCGCGAGCACCGTTCCCTCCACGAGTTGCTCGCGACGGTACACGGGCGTCTCGTGGGAGCCGAGACCGAACCAGACCGTGCGGTTCCCCGCCGGCTGCGCGCCGCCCGGACTGGCGGTCGGCCCGAGCGCCTCGAGCCGGACCGGGCGCCGCCGGCCGACGACCGCCGTGCGCAGGCTCACGACCATGCAGCGCATCTCGCCCAGCTCCGTGTCGAAGCGCTCGCGATACGCCTGCTCGAACGCCGCCCGCAGCTCCTCCCGCTCGAAGCCCGTTCGCGGGAGTGGCACGGTGAGCACGTGGCTCTGGCCGACGTACTGGACGTCGGCCTCGTGGCGCACGGTCACGCTCTCCCGCTCCACCCCCTCCGTCGCGAGCGTTCGCCTCCCTTCCTCGACCTGGGCGGCGAGGAGGCCGTGCGCCTCGTCGAGGTCCATGCGGAGGAGATCCTGGTTGATCGTCTTCACGTAGTCATGACGGACGTCCGCCACGAGGCACCCGAGCGCCGAGGTGATGCCCGGGAGCGCGGGAACGAGCACCTTCGGGATCGCCAGCTCGCGGGCGAGCGCCGCGGCGTGGAGCGGCCCGGCGCCGCCGAACGCGAAGAGCACGAAGTCGCGCGGGTCGTGGCCGCGCTCGAGCGAGACCAGGCGGATCGCGCCGGCCATCCGGTCGTTCGCGACCCGGACGATCGCCGCGGCCACCCGGACCGGATCCATCCCGAGGAACGCGCCGAGCCTCTTGTCGAACAGCTCGCGGATCCGCTCGACGTCCACGCCCGCGCGGACCCCGAGCAGGCCCGCCGGGTTGAGCCTGCCCAGGAGCAGGTTCGCGTCCGTGACCGTCGGCTCCTCCCCGCCGCGCCCGTAGGCGATGGGCCCCGGCGCGGCGCCCGCGCTCTCGGGCCCCACCTGGAGGATGCCCGCCGCGTTCAGGCGGGCGATGCTCCCGCCGCCCGCGCCGATCGTGTGGATGTCGATCATGGGCACGCGCACCGGCAGGCCGTACCCCATCTCCAGCTCGGCGCTCACCGACGGCTCCGCGTTCCGGATCACGCCGACGTCGAAGCTCGTGCCCCCCATGTCACAGGAGATGACGTTCCGGAACCCCGCGGCCGCGGCCGTGTAGGCGGCGGCCTTCACGCCGGCCGCGGGGCCGGACATGAGGGTGCCGATGGGATGCGCGGTCGCGACGGCCACGGACATCGTGCCGCCGTTCCCCTGCATGATCAGCAGGTCGCCCCGGGCGTCCCGGCGGCGCAGCGCCTCGGCGAGCCGGGTGAGGTAGCGGTGCATCACGGGCTGGACGTAGGCGTTGATCGCGGCCGTCGTCCCGCGCTCGAACTCGCGGTACTCGGGCAGGATCGCCGACCCGGCCGTGATGTAGCGGTTCGGCCAGAGGCCGGCAACGACGTCGCGGGCGCGCCGCTCATGACGATCGTTCGCGTACGCGTGGATGAAGTGGATGACGACCGCCTCGGCGCCGCGCGTGAGCAGGAGGTCGACCGCGCGCCGAACGTCGTCCTCGTCGAGCGGGATCAGTACCTCGCCCTCGGCGTCGACCCGCTCGGCGACCTCCACCCGGAGATCGCGCGGGACGAGGGGCTCGAAGGAGCCGGTGAGCCCGTAGGGCTTCGGGCGGGTCCGGCGGCCCAGCTCGAGGACGTCGCGGAAGCCCCGCGTGGTGATGAGCCCGACCGTGGCCCCCTTGCGCTCGATCAGCGCGTTGGTCGCGGTCGTGGTCCCGTGCACGACGATCCGCGCGTCGCCCGGGCTCACCCCGGCCTCGGCGAGCGCGGCGAGGACGCCGTCCGCCTGGTTTGCGGGCGTCGTCGGGACCTTCGCGACGCGCACGGCGCCGCTGACGTCGTCCACGACGACGAGGTCGGTGAACGTCCCGCCGACGTCCACGCCGACGAGCAGGGATCCTGCCATCGCGCGCCTACTATACCCTCGGGATGCGGCCCTCGACGGCCCGGACCTTGCGCGGTGCGGCGAGCCACATGGCGATCGCCGACACGACGCAGCAGCCGATCGCGATCCAGAACGCGCTGACGTAGCTCCCCGTGCGATCGTGGAGGGCGCCGGCCGCCCACGGGCCGAGCCCCGCCCCCGCGCCCGAGCCGAGACTGAGCGTGCCGAAGATCAGGCCGTAGTGCCGGCCCTGGAACAGCTCGGCCGGGATCGCGCCATAGACGGACGCGAGGCCGTAGCCGAGGACCCCCTGTGACGCGACCATGAGGTAGAGGAGCGCCGGCGTGGGGCGGGATCGCATGAGCAGGAGGAGCGCGTAGCAGAGGGCGAACCCGGCGCTCGCGAGCGTCCAGACCCACTCGCGTCCGACGCGGTCCGAGAGGTGCCCGAGCGCGATCTGGCCGACGATGCCCGTGAAGCCGACGAAGCCCAAAGCGTACGCCGCTTCCCCGGGGGCAAACCCGATGTCGAGCAGGTACTTGGTCTGGTGCACCTGGACGGCGTACCAGGCGAAGAGACCCGAGACGAAGCCCACGAAGACCCACCAGAAGCGCCCGGTGCTGGCGGCGCGCGCGAGCGTCCAGTCGACGGACGCCCAGGCCGGATCGACGACGTTCGCGGGATGGGCACGAGCGTCCCCGGGGTCGCGGGGTGCGTGCTCGCCGTCGGGCAGGAGACCCATCTCCTCGGGCCGCCGCCTCGGGAAGACGAGGTTGAGCGGTACCAGCACCACCACGAGCAGGACGGCCATGGCCCAGCAGGCCTCGCGCCATCCCGCGCGGGCGATGAGCCCTTGCATCCAGGGGAGCAGCACGATCGATCCCACGCCCACGCCGCTGAACGCGATGCCGACGGCCAGGCCCCGGCGCTTGACGAACCAGTTGGGCAGGAAGAGCGCGTGCCCCGTGTAGCCGAGACAGAGGCTCCCGCCCGCCACCGGAACGCCGAGGGTCAGGTAGAGGTGCCAGGGCTCCCGCGCGCGCGTCGCCCCCGCCAGGCCCGCGGCGACGAGGACCACGCCGAGCAGGATCACCGCGCGCGGGCCGCGCCAGTCCATCAGCTTTCCGATGAGCGGCGCGAAGAGCGTGGAGACGAGGAAGCCCAGGGAGAAGGCGCCCGCCGTGAGCCCGCGCTCCCAGCCGAACTCGTCGAGGATCGGCGGGAACAGGAGGGAGAAAGCGGTGCGCGCGTTGACGCCGATCCCCATGGTGACGAACGCGACGGCGACGACGATCCAGCCGTAGAAGAACGGGACGCGCATCCTAGCGGCGGACGCCGTGTCCGAAGAAGCCGCCCTGCGGCCGGGCGTGGGCGTGGTAGTGATCGGGGATGTTGCGCATGTGGTCGTCGATCCTGAAATCGCCGATCCGTCACCGGGCAACTTCCCGTAGCCGCTCGCGCATGTGGGAGATGCTCTCGGCCGGCGGCTCGGTGCCGTGGAAGCGCCACACGACCATCGGGACGGCGCAGATCTCGCACTCGGCGATCCAGCAGACGTCGTCCTCGTGGTGCCAGGGAGTGAGGCGGGCGGCCTTGCAGAGGTCGCACCGGTCGAGCCTCGGAAAGTCGGGCCGCTCTCCGGCGTCGGGCATGCGATGACGTACACTACAGCATCGGCGCACCGAACGGAGGCCCGATGTCACGCATCCGCTTCGATCACATCGCGATCGCGATGACGCGAATCGACGACGCCGCGCCCTTTCTCATGGGCGAGCTGGGCGGCGTGCCCGACCACGGATCGCCCTCCGGCGTCTACCGGTTCGGACAGTGGCGCTTCCTTGGCGGCGGGCGCATCGAGATCCTCGAGCCGCTGGGCGAGGACGGCTTCCTGCACCGGTTCCTCCGGGAGCGCGGCCCGGGCATCCACCACGTGACCTTCAAGGTCCCGAGCCTCGGTGATGTGTGCGATCGCGCCCGCGCGCGGGGCTACACGATCGTCGGCTACGACGGCTCCGACCCTGGGTGGAAGGAGGCCTTCCTCCACCCGAAGCAGGCGCTCGGGATCGTCGTCCAGTTCGCCGAGTCGCGATCCGCCCCGAGCCTGCGGCGCTGGCAGCCCCCGCCGGGGCCTGCGAATCCGCGCCCGCCCGTCACGGTCCTGGGGCTACGCATGCGGGCGCGGTCCCGCGAGCGCGCGCTGACCCAGTGGGGACTCGTCCTCGAGGGGGAATGCGTGCAGGATAGCGCCGGCGCGCTCGTCTACCGCTGGCCCGGCTCGCCGATGCGTCTCGCCGTCGAGATCGATCCCGCGTCCGACGAGGGTCCGGTCGCCATCGAGCTGGCGAGTGACCGACCGGTCTCGCTGCCGGAGGGCCCCCATCCTCTCCTCGGCGCTCTCTTCACGCGCTGCGCGGGTTGATCAGCGGAGGGTCTGGCGCGTGAGGTCGAGGCGTTGACGCGCAATTTGTCTATGAGCCCTGGAGCCGTCCCATGAAATGGCCTGGAGGCCGACTCGACCCCTATCGTCCATCCATGGCCGATGGAGCGAGGCATCTCGTCATCACGCAACGCGGCGAGGAATACCTTCCATGGCCGTCGCCTCCGCCTGTCGCGCAGGCTATCCGACTGGTACCTGTGATATACAAGTGCCCAACGGGGTCGCGTGTGAACTCTCTGTGAACTGGTGCCACGGCCGAACCGCCGGGCATCCATCCGGGTTCTCCCCGGCGTAGAGATGTCGGCGGTGAGGGATCGGATGTCGCTCATCCTTGTTATCGGGAGGGGACCATGAAGAGACTCGTGGTCGTGCCGCTCGCGTTGGCCGTGGTGATCACGCTCGGGCTCGGCCCGGCGCTCGCCTGGCAGTGTCCCGTCCAGTGGAAGGCCGCCGAGGAGGCGATCAAGAAGGCCGAGGCGATGAACACGCCGCCCGAGGCGAAGGCCCTCCTGACGGAGGCCAAGAAGTTCCTGGCCGAGTCGAAGAAGCACCACAACGAGGGCAACGCAAAGATCGACCACGCCCACTCGATGTGGAAGGCCAAGGCCGCGCTCGCCCAGGCCGAGGCGGCGGCCACCATCTCGACGCCGTAGCCGGGCCCCCGCCGATGCTCACCGTGAGACTGGGAGTGACGGCGCTGGCAGCGGTCCTGCTGCTGCTCGCCGCCGGCGCCCGCGAGGTCGACGCGGCCGACGAGTCGATCTCGCTCCAGGAGGCGATTCTCCGCGCCAAGCCGGCGACCGTCCTCATCGTGTCCGAGGTCGCGTCGGCGGTCACGCTCAACTGCGGCGCGGGCGAGATCGAGGTGACGCCGAACCCGTTCCGGGAGACGGGGACCGGCTGGTTCCTCGACTCGAACGGCTGGGTGATGACGAACGCCCACGTCGTCCAGCCGGCGCACACGACGCCCCGCTGGCTCGCGAACGACCAAGCGCAGCGGGCGGTGGTGGCGGCGTGCGTGTGGCCCGAGCTGCGGCGGCAGGGGATCGGGGTCGGCCAGCGGCCCGACGTCGAGGACCAGCTCAGGCGCCGGGCGCTGGACCGCGCGCTCCCTACCGCGCGGGTCGAGCTGAAGCCGTCGATCTTCATCCTCATGTCGAACGGGTTCCGCCTCCCCGCGAAGGTGGCCAAGTACAGCCCTCCGGTGAGCACCGAGAGCGGCGCGGGAGTCATGTCCGGGCGCGACCTGGCGCTCCTCCAGGTGGAAGCGTCGGAGATGCCCGCCTTCAAGCTGGCGGAGTCGAAGAACGTCAAGATCGGCGATCCCATTCACATCCTCGGGTACCCGGGCGTTGTGCTGACCCACGAGCTCCTGAACTCGACCGCGAAGGTCGAGGCCTCGGTGACGAACGGCGCCATCTCGGGCTTCAAGCAGGACGTCCAGAACCAGTCCGTGATCCAGACCGACGCGCCGGCCGCGTGGGGGAACTCCGGAGGGCCGGCGGTCAACTCGCGCGGCGACATCGTCGGCGTGCTCACCTTCGTCTCGCTCGCGCCGGGTCCCGAGGGCGCCATCGTCCAGGGCTTCAACTTCATCATCCCGGCCGACGCCGTGAAGGAGTTCCTCCGGGGCACGCCCGTGGATCTCGCGGACCGGAGCCCGTTCAACGAGAAATGGTTCGCCGGGCTCCGGAAGTTCTTCGGCGGCGACTGGAAGGGCGCGGCGGCCGGGTTCCGTGACGCGAACCGGCTCCAGCCCGAGTTCCCGGACGTCAAGCGCATGCTGGCCGAGGCAGAAGAGAAGATCAAGAACCCCCCTCCGCGCCCCTTCCCGTGGGCCTGGGCGTGGGCCGCCGTGACGCTGGCCGGCCTCGGCGCCGTCGGCGTCATGTACGTGCGGCGCCTCGGGTCGAGCCGCTTCCGCGTCTCGCCGGCCGAGGTGGTCCGGCTCTTCGAGAGCGGCTCGCCGCCGGTCATCCTCGACGTCCGCGCGCCGTTCGCGTACGGGCTCAGCCCGTTCCGCATCCCGGGCTCGCTCCACGTGTCGCCGGATGACCTGGAGCGAGAGGCGACGTCGCTCTCGATCGACCACGCGCGGACCGTCGTCGCCTACTGCACCTCGGAGGCCGAGCGCGCGAGCACGGAGGTGGCGCGACGGCTCCGGGGCCTCGGGTTCGGGGACGTGAGGATCCTCCGGGGCGGGCTCGGCGGCTGGACCAATGCCGGGCTGCCGCTCGAGGCGAAGCCGACCGGAGGCGAGCCCGCCTGAGAGACGACAGGCGCGGGATCCGGAGGGAGAGCCGATGACCGACCACGACCATCACCCGCGAGAGCACGACGCCCCACTCTCGGGCCCCGCGCTCCGCGTGAAGGCGCTCGAGTCGCTGCTCACCGAGAAGGGGCTGGTCGACCCGAAGGGCCTCGACGAATTGATCGACACCTACGAGACGAAGGTGGGGCCGCGGAACGGCGCCAGGGTCGTCGCGCGGGCGTGGGTGGACCCGGCCTACAAGGAATGGCTCCTCAGGGACGCGACGGCGGCCATCGCCGAGCTCGGCTTCACCGGCCGCCAGGGCGAGGACATGGTGGTGGTGGAGAACACGCCGAAGGTCCACAACCTCGTCGTCTGCACCCTCTGCTCCTGCTACCCGTGGCCCGTCCTCGGGCTCCCGCCCGTCTGGTACAAGTCGGCCCCGTACCGGTCCCGCGCCGTCATCGACCCGCGCGGCGTCCTCAAAGAGTTCGGTCTCGACCTGCCCGACGACGTCGAGGTGCGGATCTGGGACAGCACCGCGGAGCTCCGCTACCTCGTGCTCCCCGCGCGCCCCGCCGGGACCGAGGGCATGAGTGAGGAGGCGCTGGCGGCGCTCGTCACCCGCGACGCGATGATCGGAACGGCCAGGGTCGTCGTCGGGTCCGGGGGCAGGTCCGCGTGAACGGCGTCCACGACATGGGCGGGATGCACGGGATGGGCCCGATCGTCCGCGAGAAGAACGAGCCCGTCTTCCACGCTGAGTGGGAGCGGCGCGCCTTCGCGCTGACGCTCGCCGCCGCGTACCCCGGCCAGTGGAACACCGACATGTCGCGCCAGGCGCGGGAGCAGATGCCGCCCGCCGAGTACCTGGCGACGACCTACTACGAGCACTGGCTCTTCGGGCTCGAGAGGCTTCTCGCCGAGCGCGCCCTCGTGACGCCCGACGAGGTCGAGGCGCGCCTGGCCGGACGCGCGGCGCCCGTGACGAAGCCCGAGCCCGCCGGACGCGTGCTCGCGGCCGCCGACGTCGGGAAGGTGCTGCGGAAGGGCGGCAGCGCCAGGGTCCACGAGGACGTTCCGCCGCGCTTCAAGCCCGGCGACCGGGTCGTCGCGCGCAACATCAACCCCCGGGGGCATACCCGCCTGCCGCGCTACGCCCGCGGCCGCCATGGCGTGATCGACCGCGATCACGGGGTCTTCGTCTTCCCCGACACGCACGCCGCGGGTCTCGGTGCCAGGCCCCAGCACGTCTACAGCGTGCGCTTCGGCGCCCGCGAGCTGTGGGGGCCGGAAGCGTCCGCCCGCGACGGCGTCTATATCGATCTCTGGGACGATTACCTGGATCGGGCCTGAGCCGTGATGGCCGAGTCCCCGGACCTCCGCGCGTTACCGTCCCTGCCCCGCGACGAGGAGGGGCCAGTCTTCCGGGCGCCCTGGGAGGCGCAGGCGTTCGCGATGGCGCTGACGCTCCACGCGCAGGGGCAGTTCACGTGGAAGGAGTGGGCGAGCCGTCTCGCCGCGGAGATCCGCGCGGCCGCCGCGCGCGGCGAGCCCGACGACGGGACGACCTACTACGAGCACTGGCTCGCCGCCCTCGAGAAGCTTGTCGCGGAGAAGGGACTGCTCTCGACCGCGGCGCTGGCCCGCCGCGCCCGCGAGTGGGAGGTGGCCGCGCGCGAGACCGCGCCGGGCCGCCCGATCGAACTCCGGCGCGGCCCGGAGTAATCACCATCCGCCCGGGGCCGGACGACCGGCCCCCGACCCAGCGAGGACCGGATTGAACACCGAGGAGTTCCGTCGCCACGCCCACGCCTTCGTCGACTGGATGGCGGAGTACCTGGACCGCGTCGAAACCTATCCGGTCCGCGCCCAGACGAAGCCGGGCGAGATCGCCGCCCGCCTGCCGGCCTCCCCGCCGGATCACGGCGAGCCGATCGAGAGGATCTTCACCGACTTCACCCGGGACCTCCTGCCGGGGATCACCCACTGGCAGCATCCGAGCTTCTTCGCCTACTTCCCGGCGAACTCGAGCCCGCCGTCCGTGCTGGCCGAGATGCTGACCGCGACGCTCGGCGCCCAGTGCATGCTGTGGCAGACTTCGCCCGCGGCGACCGAGCTGGAGACGCGGGTGCTCGACTGGCTCCGGCAGATGCTCGGCCTCCCCGAAGGGTTCGCCGGCGTGATCCAGGACTCCGCCTCCAGCGCGATCCTCTGCGCCATCCTGACCGCGCGGGAGCGGGCAACCGGCTGGCGCGTCAACGAGGAGGGGCTCGGCGCGGTCGAGCGGTTGACGGTCTACTGCTCGACCGAGACCCACTCCTCGACGGAGAAGGACGTCAAGGTCGCGGGGCTCGGCCGCCGGAATCTCCGGAAGGTCGCGGTCGACGACGCCTTTGCCATGCGGGCCGATGCGCTCGAGGCCGCGATCCGCGAGGACCTGGCCGCGGGCGCCCGGCCGATCTGCGTCGTCGCGACGCTGGGGACGACCGGCGTCGGCGCCATGGATCCGCTCCGCGCGCTCGGCCAGGTGTGCCGCCGCCACGGGGTATGGCTCCATGTGGACGCGGCGTGGGCCGGCAGCGCACTCGTGCTCCCGGAGCACCGGGGGATGCTCGACGGCATCGAGCTGGTCGATAGCTTCGTCGTCAACCCCCACAAGTGGCTCTTCACCAACTTCGACTGCTCCGCCCACTTCGTGCGGGACCCCGAGGCCCTGGTGCGGACGCTCGCGATCCTTCCCGAGTATCTGAAGACCCGCGAGCAGAGCCAGGTGATCGACTACCGCGACTGGAGCGTGCAGCTCGGTCGGCGCTTCCGGGCGCTGAAGCTCTGGTTCGTCATCCGCGCCTACGGGGTCGACGGGCTCCGGCGGATGGTCGCGGCGCACATCGACCTGGCGCGCGAGGTCGAGGCGTGGATCGGGGCGGCCCCGGACTTCGAGCTGATGGCGTTGCGGAGCCTGGCTCTCCTGAACTTCCGCTACCGGCCGCAGGGTGTCGGCGACCCGGCGGAGCTGGACCGGCTGAACGAGCGCCTGCTGGAGGCGCTGAACGACAGCGGCGAGCTGTACCTCACGCAGAACCGGGTGAGGGGGACCTTCGCCATCCGCTTGGCGATCGGCCAGACGGCGACCCGGCGCCACCACGTCGAGGCGGCGTGGAAGAAGATCCAGGAGACGGCCAGGGCTCTCGGATGACGGAGGAGGCGATGGCGAACATCGAGAAGTTCTGCGCACCCGGCGTCTACGACCCGCCGGGGTACAGCCAGGGGATCAAGGTGACCGGCGCCCAGACGCTCCTGTTCCTCGCGGGCCAGGTCGCCTACGACGGGGACGGCGGCCCGGCCCACCGCGGCGACTTCAAGGGCCAGGCGCGGCAGGTGTTCGGCGCGATCAAGGCGCTCGTCGAGGCCGCGGGCGGGACGCTCCGGAACGTCGTCAAGCTCAACACCTACGTGACGGAGGTGCGGTACCGTCCCGAGTTCCGCGTGATCCGGGAGGAGTTCTTCGGCCCGAAGGGGCCCGCGTCGACGATGGTCGAGGTGAAGGCGCTCGCCCACCCCGACTACCTGATCGAGGTCGAGGCGATCGCGGTCATCTGAGATGGGCCAGGACGGGGCGATCGACCAGAGAGTCGTCCGGGTCCTCGACGGCCTCGGCGTGGCCTGGGAGCTGATCCCGATCGACCCGGAGTACGCCGACACCGCCGCCTTCTGCGAGCGCTACGGCTTCCCGCTGGAGCGCTCCGCCAACACGATCATCGTCGGGTCGAAGAAGGAGCCGAAGCAATACGCGGCCTGCGTCGTCCTCGCGACGACCCGGCTCGACGTGAACCACACCGTCCGGAAGCTCATGGGCGTCTCGCGACTCTCGTTCGCGTCGGCGGAGGAGACGCAGGCGCTCACCGGCATGATGATCGGCGGCGTCACCGTGTTCGCGCTCCCGGACGACCTCCCGATCTACGTCGACGAGGGGATCGCCGCGCTCGACTGGGTGATCCTCGGGAGCGGGAGCCGGTCGTCGAAGATCAAGACCTCGCCCGAGGTATTCGGACGCCTGCCCCGGACGCGTGTCGTCCCCGGCCTCACCCTGCCGGCCTCCGCCCGGCCGGGAGGGTGACGGCAGCCGTCAGGCGGGTGCCACCTCGATCATCGCGTCGAACGAGGCCTGGCCCGCCGAGAAGGCGAAGAGGTCGACCGCGCCGTCGGGGATCGCCGGGCTGCCGGAGGTCAAGGTGTTCAGGCCCTCCCACCCGTCGCGCATCCACACGGTCCCCGGCGGGATCTTCGGCGTGACGCGCGCGCGCGCGCCCAGCTCGCCCCGCTCGTTGTAGAGCCGGATCGCCGCACCATCCGCGAGGCCGCGCGCCGCCGCATCGGCGGGCGAGATCCAGAGCCAGGGCTCGGGGTCCGCCTTGGCGAGCGACGGCAGGGCGCGCCCGTGGTCGTAGAACCCGTGGAACTGGGTCAGCGTCCGTCCCTGGCGGAAGGCGAGGGGGAAGGTCGACGCGGGCAGATCCTCGTGGACCGGCAGCGGCGGGAGCCCGAGCGCCAGCGCGCGCTCGGAGTAGAGGTCGACCTTGCCCGAGGGCGTGTCGAACTTCCGGTCCGGATACGCCACGTGCGAGACCCTGAGGGCGCGCATCCCGCCCTCGGCGGCGAGCGTCGCGACCGTCGCGTGCCCCGTGGACGGGTGATCCAGGATCGCGTCGATCGGCCCCTCGTCCGACTGCCACGGGAAGAAGTCCGCGAGGCCGAGGCGGCTGGCCAGCTCCCGGAGGATCCACGTGACGGAGCGGGTCTCCCCGGGCGGGTCGAGGACCCTGGGCGTGAGGTAGAGATGCGTGTTCGTACTCTTGCAGCCGACCTCCTCGAGCCACGACGTCCCCGGCAGGACCACGTCGGCGAACCCCCGCGCCGTGTCGTTCATGAACAGGTCGTAGCTGACGACGAGGTCGGTGCGGGCCAGGCCCTCGGCGACGCGGCCAGAGTCGGCGAACGACGAGAGCATGTCGGTGCCGAAGAGTAAGAGCACGCGGACGCGCCGCTCGAGGAGCGCCTCGGTGATGCGCGACATCTGGTTCGGGATGTACCGGCCCGGCGGGCGCCGGTCGAGGGCGACGATGCTCCGCAGCGCCTGGCCGTGGGTGGCGCCGCCGTGGCGCGGCCCGAGCCCGCCGCCCGGGATGCCGAGGTTCCCGGTCAGCGCCGGCAGGCAGCCGACGGCGCGGCCGCCCTGCCAGCCGTTCGCCCCCTTGTGCATCGAGCTGCCGCCGAGGAGGATCATCGCGGGGCGCGTCGTCGCGTAGCGGCGGGCGAGGGCGACGATGCGCTCGGCGGGAATCTCGGTGACGCTCTCCGCCCACGCCGGCGAGTAGCTCCGCACGTGCGTCGCGAGGGCGTCGAAGCCCACGGTGTGCGCGGCGACGAACGCCCGATCGTGGAGCCCCTCCGCGACGATGACGTGCATCAGCCCGAGCGCCAGCGCGGCGTCGGTGCCGGGTCGGATCAGTAGCACCTCGTCCGACTGCGCCGCGGCCTCCGTCTCACGGATGTCGATCGTGACGACCCGCGCGCCGTGGCGGCGGGCCGCCGCGAGGTGGCGCCCCGTGTTCGGCTGGGACGCGAGGTTCGCGCCCCAGAGCAGGATGAGGGCCGCGTGCTCGCCCATGTCCTCCTTGGTGTTCGTCTCGAGAACGCCGGTCAGGCCGAGGCCGAAGGCGCCGAGCCCCCAGCAGATGATCGCCGGGCTCCACCACTGGCAGCCGTAGAGGTTCGAGAAGCGGCGGAGCAGGTGCGAGTTGATGCGCGTCCCGTAGTTGTTGGCGAAGATGCCGTGCCCCGACCAGGTGCCGACCGCCTCGCGGCCGGCGGCCCGCATGCGGTCGACCATCAAGGCGAGAGCCTCGTCCCAGCTCGCCCGGCGCCAGTCGTCGCCGCGGCGCGCTCGGACGAGAGGATGGAGGAGCCGTGCCGGGTTGCCGATGATCTCGCGCGACGCCTGGCCGCGGACGCAGAGGAAACCCCGGCTGTCCGGGTTCTCCCGGTCGCCGGTGACCGAGAGGACGCGCTCGTCCTCGACCTCGACGAGCATCCCGCAGAGAGTCGGGTGGCAGCTCATCGGGCACATGGTCCGGACCACTCGCCGTCCTCGCGGGAACGCGCCCATGTCTCCTCCCCTCAGCAGTGGACGATGACGGAACGCTACGAGCGGCGGCCGTCGTTGTCAACGGACGCGTGGGCCGCCACAGGCGAGAGCCGGGACGGCGATCGTGCTAGAGTGCCGCCCGAGCCAGCACGACAAGGAGGGTTGCCGTGGACGGGAAGCCGAGCGTGGTCACGCCGGAGCGCTTCGCGGGAGGGATGACGTTCGATCAGTACGTCGCGTATGTCGGGAGCCCGGAGAACCTCCGGCGCGAGGGCTCCCAGGGCGCGCCGCGGCGCGATTTCAGCGGGTTCCTCCGCGGGGCGTACGAGGCCGCGCGTCTCAACGAGGCGCAGGTGGCGGCGCTCCGATGGCTCGCGAGCCAGGCCAACGGCCCCGCGAGGCTGCTCGTCATCTCGGAGGAGTGGTCGTCGGACTGCCGCCGGGACGTGCCGACGCTCGCGCGGGTGGCGGAGGCGGCCAGCCTCGAGATGCGGATCTTCACGCGCGACGGCCAGCGCTTCAGCCGGAGCAACCGTCCGACCCTCGCCGAGGCGCCGGACAGCAACGCCGACCTCATGGCCGAGTTCCTGAACGAGAAGAACGGCCAGACGTGGCAGTCGATCCCGGTCGCTGTCTTCTACACCCGCGACCTCGGGTACCTCTATCACTACACCGAGTATCCGGCCATCTACGACAAGGACCGGCTCGTCGGGCGCATCCGGTCCGCGCGGGCCGGCGAGGCGAAGGAGGAGACGCCGCGGCGGGCGGAGCAGGAGTTCCAGGAGCTCCAGCGCTCGCCGTTCTTCCGCATCTGGGCGTGCGCGGCGGTGGACGAGATCATCAGCGCGCTGTACGAGCGGCTGGCGCTCGGTTCGCTCACCTAGTGAGCCGGTGCGGAGGAAACAAGTACGTCAAGTCCACGCGCCATTCGCACCGCCTGAAGGCGCTCCTGGGTCTCGAACGCGATCCGCGATGCACGCCGCGTTCGCCGGGGTCCGGCGCGACATCGACGACCTCCGGACGCGCCTCTAGCGAACCTGGCCGGCGGCGCGGCGACGCTACCGGCCCGCGGGCGCCAGCGCCCTGAGCGCCGTGAGCAAGATCTCGCACCTCCGCAGGGGATCCTGCTCGCTCGTCTGGAGCGAGAGAAACGCGGTGTCGATCCCCGCGTCCATGTAACGACGGACGCGCGCGCGGATCGCCTCCATCGAGCCGCGGAGGATGAGGTCGTCCACCACCTTCGCCGGGACGGCGGCCACCGCCGCCCTGCGGTCGCCGCGGCCCCACGCGTCCCACATGGGTCCGAGCGCCTCTGCCCGCCCGAGCCACTCCTGGAACGCCCGGTAGACGGGGACGTTCAGGTACGCCGTCACGTGCCGCCGGACGATGACGTCGGAGTCCGGGCCCGGGGGGTCCACGTTGATCATGAGCCGTGCCGTGATCTCGATCGTGTCGGGGTCGCGCCCGGCCTTCGCCGCCGCCTCGCGCACCACCGCGACGGACTTCGGCACGTCGTCGGGCGAGAGCCAGTTGAGGATCGCGCCGTCGGCGACCTCACCCGCCACCCGCAGCATGCCCGGTCGCAGCGCGGCCACGTGGATCGGGACCGCCTGGGCCGGCGGGCGCGTGAGCCGGAAGCCGTCGACGGCGAAGGTCTCGCCGCGGAAGACCACGCGCTCGCCCGCCAGCGCCGACCGGAGGAACCGCGCCATCTCGCGCACGCGGGTCGCCGGTCGGCTGAAGCTCCCCCCGTTCCACCCCTCGACGATCGGCTGCGACCCCGCCCCGATCCCCAGGCAGAACCGTCCCGGCGCGATCTCGGCCATCCCGGCCGCCGACAGCGCCAGCGTCGCCGGGCCCCGCGTGTAGACGTTCGCGATCGCCGTGCCGACGCGGAGCCCCGTCCCCAGCGCCACGACGGCGAGCGGCGCGAAGCAGTCGACGCCGTCGACCTCGAGCGACCAGGCGTCGGTGTACCCGAGCCGCTCCGCCTCCCGCGCGATCTCGGCGTGCGCCGCGAGGGGGAAGCCGTCGAGCGGCACCGAGAGCGACCAGCGCTTCTGTGCCATCGCCCTAGAGTGCCAGCGTCGGGTCGCTCTCACAAGAAGGGAGAGGGACGGTGATATGATCCCGCCCACGCGGGAGGAGGCCCCCATGCTGGGTGACGTCGTCGAGCTGTCCGTCGTCGTGCGGGATCTCGAGGCGGCGGTCGAGCGCTTCACGCGGCTCTTCGGGCTCACGGTCCATCGCCGCGGCGAGTCCAAGGAGTTCGGGTTCAAGAACGCGATCCTGCCGACCGGGATCGGCCACATCGAGCTGCTCGAGCCGACGGACCCGACGAAGGCGGTCGGCCGCTTCCTCGCCAGGCACGGCGAGGGCGTCTACCTCGTCGGCTTCGAGGTGCAGGACATTCCGGCGGGCGTGGCACAGCTCCGAGCCCGGGGCGCCCGGGTCGACCACCCGCGCCCCGACATCGCGTGGGTCCACCCGCGGGACGCGCACGGGGTGTTCGTCGAGCTGCGCACGCGCGAGCGCTACGACGGGTAGGCGCGGGCCACGCACCGACCTCGAGCGAAGGAGGACATCGTGCCGATCAAGATCGTCTTCGCCCCCCGGCTGCCCTCGGCCATCATGGACATCGCCCGCGCCCTGCTACCGCCGGGCTACGAGCTCCAGATCCTCGATCGCCGGGATCCCGAGTTCCTCCCGGCCATGCGCGACGCGGAGTACTTCTTGGGGTTCGCCCGCGGTGGCATGGGCGCGGAGTTTTACCGCGCCGCGCCCCGGCTCCGGCTGGTTCAGCTGATCAGCGCCGGCTACGACCGGCTCGACATCGAGGCGGCGCGCCAGGCGGGGGTGCCGATCGCCAACAACGGCGGCGCCAACTCGGTGGCGGTGGCCGAGCACACGATGATGCTGATTCTCGCCGTCATGAAGAAGCTCGTCTGGCAGCATGCGAACGTGGTCGCGGGCAAGTGGCGGGTCGGCGACTTCGCCGAGACGCGCCCCCACGAGCTGGCGGGAAAGACCCTCGGCATCGTCGGCCTCGGCGCGATCGGCAAGAAGGTGGCGCGCCGTGCGGTCGCCTTCGACTTGCGGGTCCAGTACTACGACATCGCGCGGCTCAGCGAGGACCAGGAGGACGCGCTCGGCGTCCGCTTCGTTCTCTTCCCCGAGTTGCTCGAGACGTCGGACGTGGTGAGCCTCCACGTGCCGCTGACCGACCGGACCCTGAAGATGATGGGGGCGCGGGAGCTCGCGCGCATGAAGCCCGACGCGATCCTCATCAACACGTGCCGCGGCCCGGTCGTCGACGAGGACGCCCTCCACGCCGCGCTCACGACGGGGACGCTCGCCGGCGCCGGGCTCGACGTCATGGTCGAGGAGCCGCCGGCGGTGAACCATCCCCTGTTCGCGCTGGAGAACGTGACGCTGACCCCGCACACGGCCGGGCCGACCTGGGAGAACTGGCCCAAGGCGTTCCGGAACGCGTTCGACAACATCCAGCGCGTCGCCGCCGGTGATCCGCCGCGCTGGGTGATTCCCGAGTTGCGCCAGGCCGCGCCGTAGGCGGTCCCGTCACGCGAGGTCGCCCTCGTCGTCCAGGCGGGCGAGGATCGCGGCGGCCTGCTCGCCGCCGGCGGGCGGCTGCCAGTCGACGTGGATCACGGAGACCCCGTCGGGCTCGAGCGCCTGCGCGAACACCTCGAGCCCTACGTTGATCACGCGGAGCGGCTGCTCCAGCAGGCTCTGCACGCTCATCCCGTTCCTCCGAGGAGGGCTGGCGCGAGATCGGGCTTGACGGCGAGGGCGGCGAAGCGCGCGGCCTGGGCGTTCGAGGGGAGGACGTGCGCGCCAGCCGCCTCCAGCGCGGTCACCTGGCGCGCGAGTCCCTGTGGATCGCGCTCGGTTCCGACGACCGACGCCGCGACGACGAGCGCCCGGCCGTCCGCCTCGGCTGCGCGGCGGGCGTCGTGAATCGCCGCCGCGAGCGGACGGGCCGGGTCCGGGTGGGCGGCGCGCCCGAGCACGAGATCGACGAGGAGGACGCCCACGTCTCTGGTCCGGCCGGCCTGCCGCACGCGCGCGGCGCGCGCCTCGGGATCGAGCATCGGATGCGGCCGGCCGATGGTGAACTCGTCCCCGCCGAGGTCGATCACGCGGTGGCCCCGATCGTCGAGGCGCGCGCCGACGGTGCCGAGCAGGGGCTCGAGCAGGAGTCGCGCCTCCCAGGCGAGCGTCCCGCCGGTGTAGAGGCCGAGGACGCGGGTTTCGCCTCGCCCGCGCCGGATGGACTCGAGCCGCGTCCGCACGGCGGCGGGATCGGTGAACGCGCGCGCCGTCCACGGCTGGCGCCTGGCGAGCGCCGCCGCGGCGTGCGCGGCGTCCTCGAGCGTCCTGACCCAGGGCGCGCGGCCGTCCCCGCGCGGCGCGGCGCCGAGGCAGCAGACGACCACCGGCTTCGGGAAGGTCCGGATCGCCGCCTCCAGCTCCGCCATCACGCCGGGCGCGGGCGGCTTCGAGATCAGCACGACCACCTCGGTCCTGGGATTCGCGGCCAGCGCCTCGAGCGCCGCCGTCGTCATGATCCCGCCGACCTCCGCGGAGAGGTCGCGCCCGCCGACCCCGATCCCGTGCGAGATCCCCTCGCCGAGGGCCGCCAGGTGGGAGGCGACGGCCTGGAGGCCCGTGCCGGAGGCCGCGACACAGCCGATGCGGCCCGGCGCCACCTCGTTGGCGAAGCCGAGGCCGACGCCGCCGAGGTACGCGGTGCCGCAGTCCGGGCCCATGCAGAGGAGGCCGCGGCGCGCGGCCGCCTGTTTCAGCTCGATCTCGTCGGCGAGTGGGACGTTGTCGCTGAAGAGAAAGACATGGAGCCCGCGCCTGAGCGCGCGCAGGGCGACGAGCTTCGCGTAGGGCCCGGGAACGGAGACGGCGACGAGGTTCGCGTCCGGCTGTTGCCGGAGGGCCGACTCGAGCGTGCGCGGCACCGCGCGGCCCGCGGTCTCGCGCACGCGCCGCTTCGCCTCGAGGAGGCCCGCCGCCCGGTCGAGCGCCGAGGTCGCCGCCTCGTCGGTCTCGGCGCTCACGACGATCATCAGGTCGCCCGGCGCGGCGTCCTTCGCCTCCGGGATCGCAAGGCCGGCGACGGCGAGCATCTCGTGGTTTGCCGGCGTCCCCATGAGCGCCGCGGCCTCGCGGACGCCGGGCAGCGCGCGCAGCGCCTCGGCGAGGCGCATGAGCGCCATCGAGTCCTGATAGTGGGAGCACCGCACGATCGCGCGTACCGCCATCGTCTTCCCTGGACGAGGCAGCACGATATCACGAAGGGTGGGGTCGTGTTAGGCTTCCGCGGGTGGCGCGAGGGTGGCCCGAAAGAGAGGCCTGTGAACGTACTCCTGGCCGTTAACGGCACCCTCATGCGGGGTCTCGAGCTGAACGGCGGTCTCCTCGCCGTCGGTGCCCGGTTCGTGAGGGAGACGCGGACGGCGCCGGTCTATCGGCTCTGGTCGATCGAGGACCGGCACCCGGCGATGCTCCGCGTCGCCTCGGGAGGCGCAGCGATCGCCGTGGAGGTGTGGGAGGTCCCGGCGGCGGGACTCGCGACGATTCTCCAGCAGGAGCCACTCGGCCTCTCTGTCGGCAAGGTGCGCCTCGAGGACGGCCAGGAGACGCTCGGCGTCCTCGGCGAGCCGCTCGTCTGCGAGGGGATGCGCGAGATCACCCGCTACGGAGGCTGGCGCGCCTACCTCGCCGCCAGCGAGCGCGGCGGCGCATGATCACTCGGGGAGCTCGGTGGGAGCGAGCCGTCCCGCCACGCGGAAGGCGCCGTCACCGAGCGGCGTCAGGACGACCATCTCGCCCTGGGCGGGATGGACGCCCGTCCACGCCGAGATGTTGGTCCCGTGGGTGATCATGACGAGGTTCCCGCCTGCCGGCCAGGGCTCGGCGGCGCCGAACGCCACACGCGCCGAGGCACCGGCACCAGCGGCTCGAGAGCACGCCGGCGATCGGAATCTTACGGTCGCGCAGGGCGAGGCCGAGCCGCACGGCGTCCCGGCGGCCCGTCTCGCTCAGGTTCCGCTGCGTGGCGCAGTCGTCGAGCCTGAACCCGGGCGGGATTCGAACCTGTCGGCGTCCTGCAAATCCGCAGAATCGTGAGGGTGGCCTGATCCCCCAGGTGTGCTGGCGATGTTCGTTGCCGAGGCCCGAGCAGGACTCGGCGCATAGACGCGTGCTCGACGACGTATCTTCGCTCGGGGTGACGCCCCGTGCTGACACATCGCCATACTTCGGGATGAGTTGGAACCAACGTGGAACCAACGACGGAGCCGGGCGGTCGTGAATGTGGACAGACGGGATGCGAACCCGGGATTGAGTCGCGCCGCGCTTTCGCCCGCGTTGTCGGCGGCTTGGGGCTTGTTTAGTATCTACGAAACCCGCCGGTTCTTAAACAGCGCAGGGGCTTCGCAGGTGAATTCGCACACCTGACAGCAGCGATGAAACGGCAGCTCGAGGACGGTTCGCACCGCGGCCTGAGCGGCCGGTTTCGCCGCGCTGTCACAGAAGGCCGAGATCGAGCTCCACGAACATGGGAAAGTGGTCGGAGGCGCCGCCGTCGCGCTCGATCCAGCTGCGCCGCACGCTCGCCCGCAAGCTCCCACTCACGAGCACGTGATCGATGCGGTATCCGGGCTCGCGCCCGGCGAGGCTGATCCCCTCGCTCCTCGGGTTCCCCGCCAGCGCCCAGGCGTCGTACAGCGTCGTATCGCCGTCGGGCTCGGTCTGCCCGCCCGCCTCGGCTGGCCGCAGGAGCTCGGCGAACTCGGGGCTGTCGGCGAGGCAGTTGAGATCGCCAGCCAGGATCGCCGGCCGAGGCAGCGTGGGCGTCTCCCAGCCCTCGGTCCAGTCCTCGTCGAGACGGACATGATCCCAGGCGCTCCCCTCGGTCGGTGCCCGCCGGACGAACTCCAGCAGCCGCTCGACCTGAACGAGCCGCCGGTGCTGTGAGCTGTGTGAGAGGTGCACGCTGTAGACGCGGAGGTCGCCGAACGGCGTCTCCACCACCGCCTCGACCAGGCACCGCTGCAGATCGAAGACGTCGGGCACCGGCGGCTTGGGCAACGGCTCGGTGCGGGTGGAGCGGATCGGCCAGCGGCTCGCCACCATGTTCCCGAACCGCCGCCGGCGGTTGACCAGGCGCCCGCTCGCGTTCTGGTAGCTCGCGTCCACGTCGAAGGCGGCGCCGAAGACGACGTGATAGCCGAGGCGGGCGGCGAGGCGTTCGGCCTGGTCGACGAAGTCGTTGCGCCGCCAGTGCTGGCCGACCTCCTGGAAGCACACGATGTCGGCCGCCCGCACGTTGGCGGCGATACGGTCGAGATCGTGGCGCCCGTCGAAACCGATCGCGAAGTGGATGTTGTATGAGGCGAGGATCATGCGGGTGAGCGCTGCTGGAGCACCTCGTCGCGCACGATCCTCGCCCCCGCCGCGAGCGCGCGCAGCTTCCCGTAGGCCGCCGCCCGGCTCCGCGGGACCATGCCACAGTCAGTGGAGAGGTAGAGGCGCTCCGGCGGCACGTAGGTCAGCGCCTTCCGGATGCGATCGGCCACGATCTCGGGCGACTCGACGGCCTCGGTGCCGACGTCGATGACCCCCAGCACGATGTCCTTGTCGCCCGCGCTCGCGAGGACCGCCGGGTCCATCCTCGAGGCGGCGAACTCCACCGAGACCTGGTGGATCCCCGAGCGGGCGAGCCGCGGCAGCGTCACCCCGTACTGCCCCCACTCCGTGTTCCGTTGCTTCCACTCCAGCACCAGCGGGATCCCGTAGCTGTAGCAGATGTGCACCGAGGTGGTGCACGAGACCCCCTCGATCGCCGCCTCCAGCGCTTCCACCCCCCACTCCTCGAACTTGTCGAGGTAGACGTTGAAGCACGGCTCGTCGATCTGGACGATGTCCGCGCCGGCCGCCGCCAGATCCCTGGCCTCGGCGTTGACCAGGGCCGCCCACCGCATCGCCTGCGTTTTCTCGTCGTCGCGGTAGTACTCGTCGGCCGTCGTGTCGATGATCGTCATCGGGCCCGGCAGCGCCACCTTCACCGGCCGGGTGGTGTGCTGCTTCACAAAGCGCAGGATGTCGACCATGATCGGCCGCGGCCGCGACAGCTCACCGACGATGCGGGCGACATCCTGCGGGACCGCGTACCGGTCGCCGCGCGTCCGCTTCTTCACCGTCCGGTGGGTGTCGGTCCCGGTGAGGCCGTCCAGGAAGTCCCAGATGTAGTGCCGCCGCGCCTGCTCGCCGTCGGTGACGACGTCGAAACCGGCAGCGGCCTGCTCGGCGAGGGCCAGCCGGATGGCGTCCTGCTGCGCCTCCCACAGTCGCTCCCGGGGCACCACCCAGGGCGCGAACAACTGATAATCCGGATCGGCCAGCCACGAGGGCTTGGGGAGGCTCCCGGCGATGGTGGTGCGCAGCATCGTCATCCTCCCACCGAGACCACGCCGCCCGCTTTGAGGGCCTTCTCGGTCAGGTACATGAAGACGAGCGTCGGCAGGAGCAGGAACAGGCTCAGGGCGGCCGCGCTGTTCGGCGACAGGTAGTACCCCCCGATGTAGTGGTAGATACGGACCGGGATCGTCTCCACGGTCGGGTAGCCGAGGAGCAGGGTCAGCACGAACTCATTCAGCGACCACGTGAACGCGAACACCGCCCCGCCCACGATCCCGGGCCAGACGAGCGGCAGGTGCACGCGGCGCAGCGTGTAGAAGCGGCCGGCGCCCAGGTTGCGGGCGGCCTCTTCGAGCTCGGGGGGCACCAGCAGGAACGCCCCGACGATGCTCCGGAGGGCGTACGGCACGGCCGTGACCATGTGCGCGAGCACGATGCCGGCGACGCTCTTCAGCAGCCCGAGCTGGGCGAACACGGGCAGGAGGCCGATGCCGAGGGCGATGGCGGGGAACGCCAGCGGGATGTTGACGAAGGCCTCCATGAACCGCGTGGCGGCGCCGGACTGCTGGCGGAAGGCGCGGGAGCCCATCGCGTAGCCCGCCAGCACGCAGATCACCAGGGTGCTCATCGTCACCCAGAAGGCGATCCAATAGCTCAGGCCGATCGTGACCATGATGTTGCCGACCGTGAACATCTCCCGGAACCACTTCCAGCCGAGTTCCTGCGGGAACCACCAGTGGGACGGGAACCACTTCTCGGCGAAGGCGTACTCCAGCACGACGAAGACCGGGGCCAGGACGTAGACGGCGAGGGCCCCGAGCACCAGCGCGGTGACGGCGCGGGAGTGCCGCCGTCTAAACATGCGCGGTTCTCCGCGCCAGGCTCCGCGTGTAGACGTAGCTGATGACGAGTGAGATCGCGATGTAGATCACCGAGGTGGTGTACCCCATCAGCCAGTCACCCTTGTCCTTGGCGTTCACGTAGATGAAGACCGACAGGAACTGCGGCCAGCTGGCACCAAGGATGAACGGGATCGAGAACGCGATGAACAAGGCCAGGAAGTTCAGGGTCACCGACGAGAGCAGCCCGTAGATCGTCAGGGGGAAGTAGATTCGGCGGATGATCGTCGGGGTCCGGGCGCCGAGGTTCCGCGCCGCCTCCTCGTAGGACGGGTTCACCATCTCCATCAGGCTTTGCATGATCAGGAACACCACCGGAAACCGCATCCACACCGAGCAGGCGACGATGCCGATCCCGTACGGGTCCGAGATCAGCGCTGGGGCCTCCTCGGCGAGCCGGAAATATTCGATCAGCACCTTCTGGACGAAGATGCCGATGTAGCCGCGCGGGAACAGCAGCGCCCACCACATGAACGCGGTGACCAGGTACGGTGTGAAGAGCGGCAGCTTCACCAAGAGCGAGAGGGTCTGGCCGAGCCGGATGCGACGGAACTTCACGAACAGCACGAGCCCGTAGCCGAGCACTGTGGCCAGGACCGTGGAGATGAAGGTGATCTTGATGGTGAACCAGAGCGCCTGGAGGTTCGGCTTCTCGGGATCGAAGAAGTCCCGGTACCCGCGCAGCGTGAACCCGTCGGGCAGCCCGGGCGCCACTTGGGTCAGCCCCACCGAGCTCAGCACGGCGATCACGAACGGCACCATGACCATGAACAGGAGGAACACGACGAGCGGCAGCACCAACAGGACGAAGGCGAGCCGCTCTCTCCTCGCGCTCATGGCTCGTGACGGGGGTTCGGGGCAGCGGCGCCCGACCGGGCCCGGCCGGGCGCCGCGCGCAAGATCCTCAGGCCTTCCTCGCCACCTTGTCGATCCACTCCGTCATCATGTGGAACATGTATTTGCCGTGGCGGGCGTAGATCGTGCCCAGGTCCCGCCACTGCCGCAGGTTCCGCTCCGGCTGGTATGGCGCGTTCTTGTCCTTGTCGGACAGCGCGTCCCACGCCTCGGTGACGACTGGGTAGGAGCCCATTGTCTCGGCCACCTGCTTCTGCACCTCGATCGAGGTCAGGTAGTTCAAAAAGACGAGCGCTGCCGCTTTGTACGGGGCGTTGAAGGGGATCGTGAAGCCGTCGGAGGGCGAGCAGATGCTCGGCTTGGGCACGTACATGCCGAGGATCGCCGGGTCACAGGCACCGGCGTTGATCTCCTCGGACATGATCGAGTTCCAGTTCACGGTGAACGTGATCTCCCCGGCGCAGAACAGCTGCGACACCTGCTTGTTGCCCTGGGGGAACGTCCCCGGCTTGTACATGTACTTTTTGAGGTCGTTCAGGTAGGTCCAGAGGACGGTCCAGTTCTTGGTCTCCTCGACCTTGAACGGCTTGAAGGCGTACTTCTCGTAGCCCCCGGTGAGCGAGTAGATGAGCTGCATGACCCAGGTGTGGCCGCTCCCGCCCTTGTTCGGGTCGCAGTACGTGAACTCGCCCGGATGCTTCTTCGCCCACTCGAGGACGCCGTCGACGGTCTCCGGCATGTCTGAGCGCTTGTACTTCTTCTTGTTGTAGACGAAGCAGTCCTGCCAGTTGACGTGCGGCACGTAGGCTCCGTACGTCGGCACCATGTCGTGGACGAACCGACCGAGCTCGGCGCGGTACGGGATCTTGCGCGCGTTCGGCAGGACGTCGAGGAAGGGCACCTCCCAGACGCCGCCCCCCTCGAGGAGGTTCGCGAACGGCTGGCCCCACAGGAAGATGCAGTCGATGTCCCCGGCCATCTTCTTGGCCTTGACCTCGCCGAGGATTTTCTGCTGGGCCGCGAACCAGTCGCCGTGGGTGTACTGGGCGGTGATGCCCGTCTTCCGCGTGAACTCCTGGCAGACGCGGTTGAAGTGGGTCTGCGCGCTGGGTGACCCCCAGGCCGTCACTCCGACCCGGCCTTCCTTCTTCGCCGCCTTCTCGATGTCCTCCCACGACGGGAACCACGAGGGATAGGACGCCGGCGACTGCGGCCCCGTCGTCAGGTCGTCGTTGAGCTTGGCCGCGTGGGCCTCGCGCGCGGCCAGCGAGAGCCCCCCGAGCGCGGCCGCGCCGGCGCCCGCGAGGAAGCCACGCCGACCGATGCCGTCCGCCTCCATGATCCGGTCGAGCAGTCCCTTCTTCTCAGCCATGTCGGTCCTCCTCCATGAGCACGTTCACTCGGCTACGACCACGCAGCCCTCCGGGTCCAGCCACACCGCGACCGGGTCTCCCTCCTTCCACGGCTTCCGCGACGTCAACGACTTCGCCCGCAGGCTCCACGGGCCCATCTGCACGTGGTAGTCGATGTACTCCCCGAAGTCGGTCACGCCCTGCACGACCCCGGCGAATACGTTGCCGCCCGCCCGCTCGCCGGGTTGCGCCAGCTCGATGTTCTCCGGCCGGACGCACACCACCACCTTCTGCCCAAGCGCCAGCCCGGCGCCGCGCCCCTCGATCAGCTCGCCGCCGCTCGTCGTCACCCGCACCGCGCCCGGGGCGGCGCCGAGCGCCTGCACGACCGCTTCGATGAAGCGCGTCAGCCCCATGAAGTCAGCCACGAAGCGCGACCGGGGCGTCCGGTAGACCTTGTGGGGCACGTCGAGCTGGACGATGGAGCCGTTCTCCATCACCACGACCTTATCGGAGAGCACCAGCGCCTCCGCCTGGTCGTGGGTCACGTACACAGAGGTGATCTTGATCGCTTTCAAGAAGTTGCGGAGCTCGAACCGCATGTGCTCTCGGAGCTTCGCGTCCAGGTTGCTGAGCGGCTCGTCGAAGAGGAGCACGTCGGGGTCGGTCACCACCGCCCGCGCCAGCGCCACCCGCTGTTGCTGCCCGCCGGAGAGCTGGCGCGGGTAGCGCCCCTCCAGCCCGCCCAGCTTCACGAGCTCCAGTGCCGAGGCCACCTTTGCCTCGATCTCACCCTTGCCCAGCCGGCGGACGCGCAAGCCGAAGGCGATGTTCTCGAACACCGTCATGTGCGGGAACAGCGCATAGTTCTGGAACACCATCGCCGTGTTCCGCTGCTCGGGCGGGAGGTCGCTCACGCGCCGGGCCCCGAGGTAGACGTCGCCTCGGTCCTGCGGGGTCAGGCCGGCGATGATCCGGAGCGCCGTCGTCTTCCCGCACCCGCTGGGGCCGAGGAACGAGATCACTTCCCCGTCGGCGATCTCCAGCTCGTCGATCCGGCTGGCGATGATCTGGCCGTAGCGCTTCTCGATGCCGACCAGCCTGATGCCGCTCATGTTCCGAGCCCCGCTCGCATGGTGATCCCCGCGCGAAGCTCCAGCGCCACGTCGGGCCGGTCCGTGATGACCCAGTCGGGGCCGGCAGCGAGCACGCGCAAGAGGGCGTCCCGGGAGTTCGGCGTCCACACCCCGAGCCCGAGACCGGCCTCGTGCACGAGGCCCGGCGTCTCCCCGGAGAGCAGCGTGTGCTCGATCGCCAGGTCCGTGACCTTCACCAGCCCGAGGAGGCGCCGGAGGGCGCCGCCCACCCCGCCGAGGGCGCGGGCCCGCCGCCGGCTGAGCACCCCGGACAGCCGGAGGTTGCCGGTGAGGTGCTGGACGCGCTCCAGGGTGTCCCACTCGAACGCGGTGATCGTCACCCGGTCGGCGAGCCCAGCCTCGTCAATCGCCCGGACCAGGGTCTTTTCGATCCCCGCGTACCGCCGTCTGTGGGGGCCGGTCTTGACCTCGATGAACAGCCCGGCGTCGGTCTCCCGCAGCAGCTCGAGCACCTCGCGGAGCCGGGGAATGTGCGCGCGCGCGGTCCCCGTCAGAACGCAGCGGCGGAGCTGCGCCCAGCTCTTCTCCCCCACAGCACCGTGACCCGTCGTGGTGCGGTCGAGCATCGGGTCGTGGATCACGGCGAGCTCGCCGTCGCAGGTCAGGTGGACGTCCAGCTCCAAGCAGTCGGCACCGAGGGCCAGCGCGTTGCGGAAGGCCGCGAGGCTGTTCTCGGTCCAGAGCAGGCCGCCGCCGCGGTGCGCGGCGATGAGGGGCCGACGCGGGCTGGCGATGGAACCTACTACCCGCTCGCGTGTCGACAAGTCGCGTGGTCCAGGGATGGACCTCCTCTGTGAAAGCGCTTACATCTTTCGCCCGACCCCTGGTAGTGTGTCAAGGGTTTTATCGGGTATCAGGAGACGGGAGGGAGACGGGGAGGCGAGAGCCATGACGAGGTGGGGCCGACGTCCTGCTGCACCCGGGAAGCCGCGGATGGCGGATGTGGCGACCCTCGCCGGCGTCTCCGTCGCCACCGTCTCCCGCGTCCTCAACAGCCCGAGCCTGGTGCAGCCGGCCACGCGCAAGCGCGTCCAAGCCGCCATGGCCCGCACCGGCTTCCTCCGGAACGCCATCGCCGGCAGCCTCGCCGCCCGGCGCTCGTGGACGGTCGGCGTGATCATCCCGACCATCACCAATCCGATCCTCGCCGAGTCGACGCGCGGGATCGCCGACGTGCTCGACACCCGCGGCTACCACCTGCTCATCGGCACCGACGACTACTCCTCCGACCGGGAGCTCGAGCTCATCCGCACGTTCCTGGAGCGTCAGGTGGACGGCCTGGTCCTCACGGGCATCACCCGCAAGCCGCAAGCCGAACGTCTGTTACGGGCCAGCCGCCGTCCGTTCGTGACGACCTGGGAGCTCGACCGCCGCCGGGGCTACGCCTCCGTGTCGTTCGACAACGGGATCGCCGCGCGCTCGATGACGGAGACGTTGCTGAGGCTCGGCCACCGTCGGATCGGCTTCGTCTCGGGTCTCACGCGCACCAACGACCGCTCACGGGCCCGGCTCCGCGGCCACCGGGCCGCCCTCGCCGCCGCCGGTACCCCCGACGATCCCACGCTGATCCAGGAGATGTCCTTTACGTTCGAGAACGGCCGCAAGGCGATGGCGGCGTTCCTCGCCATGGCGAACCCGCCGACCGCCGTGTTCTGCGTGAGCGACATCCTCGCCGTCGGCGCCCGGCTCGAATGCGCCGACCGCGGCGTCCGGGTGCCGGCCGACGTCTCCATTGCCGGCTTCGACGACCTCGACCTAGCAAGCCATCTGCGACCCGCGTTGACGACGGTCCGTGTGCCCACGTATCAGATGGGTCGCCTGGCGGCTGAAGTGCTCCTCGAGATGATAGGCGGCGGCCCCGTGCGCAAGGAGGAGCTGCAGACCGAAGTTGTCATCCGCGACTCGACCGCGCCGAGGCACAGCGCAAGTGAATCTTCCGCTGTAGTGCCAGGTCCTTAACGGCAGTCGAGCCGACCGCTGTCCTGGTCAGAAACTCGATTCGGCTCGGCCTGACTGAGTTCGCACGACCCGTCGAGCGCCGCGGCGAGGGCGATCGAGCGCGTCACAGGAAGCTCGGGGCCTGGACGCACTCGTGGTGGGCGTGCTCGGGGTCTTTCGGCCCCCCGAAGTTCGACCCTCGACCCCGGCCGTACTCGGCCAGGTCGACGGCCTTCACGTACGCCTCGTAGAGCTTCTTGACCTCCGGGGTGACGCCGGTCGTGCAGATCGACTCGAGCGCCTTCACGTACGCCTGCGCCTCGGCCTCGTACGCCCGCGCGGGCGAGGCGGAGACGAGGACGAGCGCGAGGGCCGCGAGGGCGGCGTGGCGGGGCCTCATTCGGGAGCGAGGACCACGCGGATGCGGGTGGGGAAGCTCGCGTCGGCGGTGAACGCGGTCGTGTAGGGCTTGAAGCCCGGCGAGACGATCCTGATCGCGTGCCGTCCCCGCGAGAGCGGCAACGCCCGCGCGACCAGCTCGTGCGCCGAGCCGAGGCGCCGGCCGTCGAGAAAGACCTCGGCCGCCACCGGCATCGCGTCGACGATGAGGAACGCAGGCTCGTGCCTGGGCTTCGGGTCACCGCGATCGGCGGAGAAGATGGGGCCGCCCAGGTTGACGTTCAAGTCGGCGTTGACGTTTACACGGAGGCCCCCGCCGGCTGCGGGAGCCGGGGCGAGCCCGAGGGCGACGACGAGAGCCGCGACGAGCAGCCGGACGGCGATCACGTGAGCTTCCTACGGCCAAGGCTACGGCGGCCGGCCGGAAAAGGCAACCGGGGCGCCCCGGTGTTTACACTTGACCTCCGATCGCAGGGGCGTTAGACCGTCCTCGGTTGACGAGCCCGATGCGCGACCGATCCCGCTCTCAGTCCGCCGAGATCGCCGTCCTGGGGCGCATCCAGCAGAAAATCCTCTGGCTCAGCATCTACATGGTCCACCACGCGAACTTCCTCCGCCCGAACGCCGACGGGACCAAGGTGGGGGGCCATCAGGCGTCATCGGCCTCGGTGGTGAGCCTCATGACCGCGCTCTACTTCAAGATGTTGCGGCCGGGTGACGTCGTCGCCGTCAAGGCGCACGCCGCCCCGGCCTTCTACGCGATCCAGTACCTCCGGGGACGGCTCGACGCCGCGGCGCTCGGGGAGCTCCGGAGCTTCGGAGGCCTCCAGGCCTACCCGAGCCGCCGGAAGAACCCCGCGATCGTCGACCTCTCGACCGGCTCGATGGGCCTGGGCGCGGTCGCCGCGACGTTCGGCGCCCTCGCCGCGCGCTATCTCGCTGACCACGGGGGTGCGGCGACGCCCGAGCGGTTCATCGCGATGGTCGGGGACGCGGAGCTCGACGAGGGCAACGTCTGGGAGGCGCTCGGCGAGGAGGCGGTCGCGGGGCTCGGCAGCGTCCTCTGGATCGTGGACGTGAACCGCCAGAGCCTCGACCGGATCATCCCCGATCATCGCGTGCGCCAGCTCGGCGAGCTGTTCAGGTCGAGCGGCTGGCGCGTCATCGAGCTACGATGGGGCGGCCGCCTCCGGGCGCTCTTCGCGCGCCCCGGCGGGGATCGCCTCCGCTGCCGTCTCGACGCGATGGCGAACGCCGAGTACCAGCGGCTCCTGAGACTGCCGCCCGGCGCGATCCGGAAGGCGCTCGTCACGCTCCCCGATGGGAGCACCGACCGAACGCTCGACCGGCTGCTCGCGCGGTGGAGCGACGAGGGGCTCGCGGAGCTGGTCGGTGACCTCGGCGGCCACGACCTCGAGGCGCTCATCGCCGCCCTCGCCGAGGCCGAGGCGGTCCGCGACCGCCCGTGCGTGATCCTCGCCCACACGATCAAGGGCTGGCGGCTGCCCCTGGCCGGCGACCCGCTGAACCACACGGCCCTCCTCACGCCCGCGCAGATCGACGAGCTGCGCGAGTCGCTCGGGATCGCGCCGGGCGGCGAGTGGGACGGCTTCCCTCCGGGAAGCCCCGAGGCCGAGCTGATCCGTCGGCTGCCCCCGCTCTGGACGCCGCCCGCGCCGGCGGCACCCGAGCCCGAGGTCCCCGAGCGGCTGGACGAGAGCTACCCGCCGGACGCCTCGACGCAGGAGGCCCTGGGCCGCGTCCTCGGGGCGCTCTCGCGCCTGCCGGCCGCCGAGTCGATCGTCACCGTCTCGGCCGACGTGGCGGTGACGACGCATCTGGCGGGGTGGATCAACAGGAAGGGCGTCTACCTTCCGCGCGCCAAGCCCAACTACTTCGCCGACACTCCCCAGGCCATGCAGTGGAGGGAAGGGCCGGGCGGCCAGCACATCGAGCTGGGGATCGCCGAGCACAATCTCTTCCTCCTCCTGGGCGCCCTCGGCCTGACGCGCGAGCTGTCGGGCCGGACGCTCCTGCCGATCGGGACCCTCTATGACCCCTTCGTTGGCCGCGGCCTCGACGCCCTCTACCACGCGCTCTACGCGGGGGGGAGGTTCGTCGTCGCCGCGACGCCGTCGGGCGTGAGCCTGGCGCCCGAGGGCGGCGCCCACCAGTCGGTGGTCACGCCCTCGATCGGGATCGCGCTGCCGGGGATCGTCTACTTCGAGCCCGCGTTCGCCCACGAGGTCGAGTGGATCCTGCTCGACGGTCTGCGGCGGCTCTCCGGCCGTCGCGACGGCGAGAGCCTCTACCTCCGGCTCTCCACGAAGCCGATCGACCAGGCGCTCGCTCCGCCGCCGGCGCCGGAGTACCGCGCGGCGGTCCTGCGCGGCGGCTACCGTCTGATCGACGCGCGCGCCGAGCCCGGGTGGATCGCCGAGGAGAACGCCGCGCACATCTTCGCCGCGGGCGCGATGGTCCCCGAGGCGGTGGAGGCGAGCCGGATCCTGCGCGCGCGGGGCGTCTTCGCCAGCGTGTTCGTCGTCACCAGTCCCGACCGCCTGTACCGGGGCCTCGGGGAGCCCTCGCCCCACCTCCTCCGGCTCGTGACGGGTGAGGAGGAGGGGGTGCCGGTCGTGTCGGTGCTCGACGGCCACTCGCACGCGCTCGCGTTCATCGGCGCGGCGCTCGGCGTCCCGCAGCTCCCGCTCGGCGTCGACGACTTCGGCCAGTCGGGGACGCGCCCCGACCTCTACCGTCACTACGGGATCGACGCGCCCGCCATCGCGCGCGCGGCGAGTCTCCTCCTCGGCGGATAGCGCATGCGCCCGCGCTCGCTGAGCCTTCGCCAGGCGGCCGCGACGATCTTCGCGCTGAGCGCGCTGCTCCCGCTGCTCGTCTCGGTCTTCCTCCTCTGGCGCTTCGAGCTGATCGAGCGGGCGGAGATCCAGGTCATCGTCTTCTTGGCCCTCGTGATTTCGGTCCTCGGCTTCGTCATGTTTCGTCGCGTCGTCGACCGGATCTCGAGGATGGCGCGCGCGGTGGGCGCCTCCGCGGAGGAGCGCCGGGCCCTGGTCGTCGACCCGCGCGCCTCCACGGTCCCCGGGCTCGGCTCGGTCGCTGAGATCGGCCAGATCGCCAGCACGTTCGGCACCATGCTCGCGGATCTCCGGGCCTCCACGGAGCGGCTCGACGACCTCGTCTTCAAGCTGGCGGCGCTGAACGAGATGGTCGAGCTGGCCGCGAAGATCCCCGCGATGTCGGACCTCCTCGGCCTCGTCCTCGAGCGGACGATGCGGACCGTGCGCGCGGGAGTCGGGTCGATCATGCTGCTCGACCGCGAGAGCCAGAAGCTCCGGATCGCGGCGGCGCGCGGGTTGCCCGAGGAGGTGGTCGCCGCGACCGAGGTGGCCTTCGGCCAGGGCATCGCGGGCAGCGTCGCGAAGCAGGGCGAGCCCGTGCTGATCGCCGACCTCGACGCCGACCCGCGCCTCGCCTCGGGAGACGGCCGGGCCTACGGGAGCGGCTCGCTGATCTGCATGCCGGTTCGGGCGCGGGATCGCGTGATCGGCGTTATCAACCTGGCCACGGGCGCGCCCGGCGCCGCGGCCGGTGCCGCGCCGCGGGAGTTCAGCCAGACCGACGTCCACTTCGTGAACGCCCTCATGACCCACGTCGCGTACGCGCTCGACAACGCGCGGCTGCTCGAGGAGACGCGCCAGGCGCTGAACGATCTCAAGGCGGCCCAGGAGCAGCTCGTCCAGGGGAAGACCCTGCGGGCGCTCGGCGAGCTGTCCGCGGGGATCTCCCATCACCTGAACAACCTCCTCGCCGTGATCCTCGGCCGGATCCAGCTCCTCCTGCTCAAGGTGGAGGACGAGCCGCTCTGGCACGCGCTGAAGACGATCGAGCGGGCGGGGCTCGACAGCGCCGAGCTGGTCCGCCGGGTCCAGGGCTTCGGCCAGGGCCACCTCGGGCTCCGGGTCCTGCGGGTCGACCTGAACCAGCTCGCGCAGGACGTGCTCGAGCTGACCCGGCCGCTCTGGCGGGACCGGGCCCAGCTCCGCGGGATCGGAATCGAGGCCGCGCTCGAGCCGGGCGCGATCCCCGCCGTGCGGGGCGACCCCGTGTCGCTCCGAGAGGCGCTGATGAATCTCGTGTTCAACGCGATCGACGCCCTCCCCGAGGGCGGGCGGATCACGCTCCGGACGTGGGCCGCCGGGGAGAGCGTCCACTGCGCCGTGAGCGACACCGGCGTCGGGATGACGGAGGAGGTGCGGCGGCAGGCGCTCGACCCGTTCTTCACGACCAAGGGGCCGCACGCGACGGGGCTCGGCCTCTCCGTCGTGTACGGCGTCCTCCAGCGCCACGACGGCGAGATCGCGATCGAGAGCGCCGAGGGGCGGGGGACCACGGTGACGATGCGCCTTCCCGTCGCCCCGGCGGGGCTCTCGACCGACAGCGAGGAGCCGAGCGCTGCCGCGCCGACCCCGGCGCCGTCACTCCGGATTCTCATGATCGACGACGAGCCGGAGGTGCGCCGGGCGGTCGCGACGATGCTCATGGTCCAGGGACACAGCGTCGTCGAGGCGGGCGGGGGTCGGGAGGGGCTCGCGCGCCTCGAGGCGGGCGAGCCGATCGACTGCGTCCTGACCGACCTCGGAATGCCGGAGATGACGGGCTGGGAGGTGGCGCGGGAGATCCGGACCCGCTGGCCGCGGCTTTGCGTCGGGCTCGTCACCGGGTGGGGCGCCGAGCTCGGCGGCCCCGAAGCGGATCGGAGCGCCGTCGACTTCATCCTCGCCAAGCCCGTCACGCTCGCCGCGCTCCACCAGGCGCTCGCCGCAATCGCGCGGCCTCGCGCCTGACGGGCGCACGCCGTGATCCTGCACGTCAACCATCTCCACCCCGGGCTGGGGGCGCGGCTCACGGAGACCGTGGGCGCGCTCTTGGCGCTCGTCGAAGAAGGCCATCTCGACCCGCGCGCGCTCCCAGCCCTCCGCGTCCATCTCGATTGGATCCAGTACCGCGCGAACTTCCGCGATCCGGTCATTGTGCGGCGCGCGACCGACCGGGAGGGCGCGCCGCTCGGGCTCAGCGAGATCGCCATCGACGTGCGCCAGGCCGAGCCCGGGCGCCTGCGCGCGGACCTCGCGGGAGCGCTCGCGGCGATCGGCGCGGAGCCACCGCCCGAGCGCGGGCGCGTGTTCCTCGAGGGGTTCGGACCCCTCAGGACGAGCGTGATCTGGCGGTTCAACCGCCTCTTCTGGCAGCGGCTCGACGACTGGGAGGCGGCGGCCGGCCGCAGCTTCGACGAAGCCCTGCCGAGCGGCCGGTCCGACGCGAATCACCCGCAGGCGGTGGCCGATGCGGTAGCGGACTTCTGGGCGCTCCTCGCCGAGCTGGACAAGCGCGGACAGCTTCCAGCCGAGCTCTTCGCCCTCGAAATCGGCGTGGGGTCGGGAAAGCGCGCCTCGCTCTGGCTCGACCGCTTCAAGGCGCTGGACGACGAGCGGGGGACGAAGTACTACCCGCGGCTCAGGTTCCTCCTCGGTGATTACTCCATGCCGGCGCTCGACCGTGCCATGGCCGCCGTGGCGCGCCATCAGGACGCCGTGAGCGTGATCGGCATGGATGCCCTGAACCCGTTCAGGACCCTGTCGTTCCTCCGGTTCAAGGTGCTCTACGTCCACCTCACCAACGTCTACGACAACCTGCCCTCCGACGAACTGGTGCGGCGTGACGGTCGCCTCTACGTCGTCGAGGCGCGCCCATATCTGCCCGGGAGCGCCGTCGAGCGCCTCGCGAGCGCATTCGAGGTGTCGCCCGCGGAGCTGCCGCGGAGAGTGCAGACGCTCGTCGACGCGGGCCCCGATCTCTTCGGCGACCGGAGCCGCGGCGTCGCCTTCTGGCGGGAGGTCTGGGACGCGCTCCGCCTCGAGGAGCGGCTCGTCGCTCTCGGCGACGTGGTGGAGGCGCCGCTGCCCCCCGGGCTCGATCAGCACCATCTCGAGGACCTCCTCGCGGAGGCGCCCGAGGACGTGCGCTTCCATCTGTCGCGCGGGGCGGCGGAGAGCTTCGTCAACACGCTGCCGCTCCTCCACCCGCGCGGGTACCTCCAAGTGCAGGACATCTTCGTCACGGAGATGGACGATTACCGCCACGGCTTCCGGGGGCCCGGTAAGCTCGATGGATCCGTGGTGAACTGGGTCAACGGCGGCCTCTTGCGCGCCGTCGGCGAGCGCGCCGGCTACGAGGTGCACTTCACCCCGTTCCATTACCGGCCGGGTTCGCGCACCTCGATTCTCTACACGACGCAGCGAGACTGAGGGGCACGGTATGACGGCTCAGCGTCTCCCGACCGCGGTCGTGGGGAGCTACTCCATGCCCGCCTGGCTCGAACGCGCGAAGAACGACTACCTCCGGCGGCGGATCAGCCGCCACGATCTCGACGAGATGCACGATGCGGTGGTGAAGGCAGCGATCAAAGATCAGGAGGTCGCCGGCGTCGACATCGTCTCGGACGGCGAGCTCCGGCGCGACAACATGATCGACGACTTCGCGCTGCGCCTGCCCGGGATCGAGGTCGACCTCACCTCGAAGAAGTTCTACTACGACTTCTACGAGAGTGTCGTGCGGGGGAAGATGCCGACCGCGTCGCTCGGGCTGGTCGAGGAGTTCGACTTCCTCCGCCGCTTCACCTCGCACCGCTCGAAGGTCTCGATCACCGGCCCCCATTCGCTGGTGAAGCGCATTCGGAACGAGTACTACCCGAGCGAGGAGGCGCTCGCGCTGGATATCGCGCGGGTCATGAACCTCGAGCTGCGGGAGCTGGTCCGCGCGGGGGCGCGGGACCTCCAGATCGACGAGCCCTACTACTCCGGGTTCCCGGAGGACCTCGCGTGGGGCGTCCGCGCCATCAACACGCTGGTCGAGGGCGTCGACGCGTACGTCGGGCTCCACATCTGCTACGGCAACCGGTACGGCAAGCCCTCCTGGGAGGGGAGCTACGGCTACCTCTTCCCGGCGATCCTGGACGCGCGCGTCCACCAGCTCACGCTCGAGTTCGCCCGCCGCGGCTCGGAGGACGTCCAGCTCTTCAAGGAGTGGGCGCCGCCGTTCGTGCTCGGCCTCGGGGTGATCGATGTCAAGAGCCACGACGTCGAGACCCCCCACCTCGTCGCCGAGCGGATTCGCCAGGCGCTCGAGATCGTCCCCGCGGAGCGGCTCGCGGTGAACCCGGACTGCGGCTGCCTCCATCTGCCGCGGGACATCGCCTTCGCCAAGCTCTCGGCGATGGTCGAGGGCGCGCGCTTGGTCCGCCGCGAGCTGGGGGGCTAGCAGCTGGGCTCGGGCTGTCCTGCGGGCAAAGGGTCTACGTGCGCGGAATTCACAGGAATTTCACAACGCGCGGGAATAGTCCGTGCATCGTCGGAGTTGTCGGGATGGCCAGAATCGGCGCGAAAGCGCGAAGGGAGGTGAAACGGATGCGGACGATCATCGCTCTCCTGGCAACGCTCGCGGCAATCGGCGCCGTCGGGCCGGCGGCTGCGCAGGAGGTGCGCGAGCTCGTGGGGTCGTGGATCATCGACGGCTACACGTTCCAGCCCGGCGACCGGAGCCCGCGCGGGACGATCGCGTACCAGGCGGATGCCAATCTCTTCACGGGCACCTACGTGGGGTTGAAGCTCCCGGCCGATCGGCCGGAGCTCCACGCGTGGCTCTACAACACGCAGACCAGGAAGGCGCTCCACATCGGCAAGGTCGGCTACAAGACCGGTACCGTCGGCAAGACCAAGGGCGAGTTCAGGCTTTCCCTGCCAGCCGCGCTCAAGGGCGGGAAGTTCGAGCCCTGGGAGCTGGTCGCGTTCAGCGCCGAGGCGGCCGGGTCGACACCGAAGGAACCGAGCGGAAGCAAGATCCAGGCGAACCAGAAGCCGGCGTTCTATCTCTACGCGGCGCTGCCGGGTGCCAGCGTGCCCCCCGTCTACTGCGGGCACGGGCAGGACTTCACGTTCACGTCGAACCAGGACCATACCTGCTTCGACTGACTCTGCGGTCAGCCGTACCGCGCCTGCATCGCCGCGGGCAAGGCGCAGCACGCGGCGAAGTAGGCGGGGTGACGGCGGGGCCACCGGGCGGTGGCCCGCGAGTGCCGAGGGCGCGGCCCTCCAGATCCCGGAGGGCCGCCTCTTGGGCTATACTCTGGTTGCCATGGCCGAGCTGACGGTTTCCCGCAAGCGCGCCCTCCGGCACGAGCTGGAGGCGATCGTCGGCCCGGGCGGCGTCCTCTCGGACCCGGACGAGCTGCTGGTCTACGAGTCGGACGGGCTGACCCTCTTCCGCGCCCTCGCTGACTTCGTGGTGTTCCCGAGGGAGACGGCCCACGTGGCGGCCGTCGTCCGCCTCGCCAACCGCGAGGGGCTGCCGTTCGTGGCCCGCGGCGCCGGGACCGGGCTCTCCGGTGGATGCCTCCCGGCCGAGGGCGGCCTCGTCATCTCGCTCATGCGGATGAACCGCGTGATCGAGATCGACTACGAGAACCAGATCGCGGTGGTCGAGCCGGGCCTGGTGAACCTCCACCTCTCGTGGGCCGTCGGCGAGCACGGCTACTACTACGCACCGGATCCCTCGAGCCAGCAGGCGTGCACGGTCGGCGGCAACATCGCCAACAACTCCGGCGGGCCGCACACGCTCAAGTACGGCGTCACGACGAACCACGTGCTCGGTCTCGAGGTCGTGATGCCCGACGGCGAGGTCGTGTGGCTCGGCGGCAGGACGCGGGAGTCGCTCGGGTACGACCTCCACGGCGTCTTCGTCGGCTCCGAGGGTACCTTCGGGATCGCGACGAAAGTCGTCGTCCGAATCCTCCGAAAGCCCCAGGCGGTGAAGACCGTCCTCGCGGTCTTCGACGAGATCGACCAGGCCTCGGCCGCCGTGAGCGCGATCATCGCGCGGGGTCTCGTGCCCGCCGCGATCGAGATGATCGACCAGCTCACGATCCAAGCGGTCGAGGACGCCTTTGGCTGCGGCTACCCGCGGGACGCGGCGGCGGCGCTGCTCATCGAGCTGGACGGGCTCGCCGTGGGCATGGAGGCGCAGGCCGAGCGGATCGTCGAGGCGTGCCGTGACGTCGGGGCGCGGGAGGTCCGCACGGCCCGGGACGAGGCGGAGCGACAGCTCCTCTGGAAGGGGCGGAAGTCGGCGTTCGGCGCGTACGGCCGCGTGTCGCCAGCGTACATGGTCATGGACGGCGTGATTCCGAGGACCAAGCTCCCCTACGTGCTCCGCCGCGTGAACGAGATCGTCGCGGCCCACGGCCTCCGGGTGGGCAACGTCTTCCACGCGGGCGACGGCAACCTCCACCCGAACATCCTCTACGACCCGCGGAAGCCGGGCGAGGAGGCGCGCGTCGTCACGGCGGGGGCCGAGATCATGAAGGTGTGCGCGGAGGTGGGGGGGTCGATCTCCGGCGAGCACGGCATCGGGCTCGAGAAGGCCGACTTCATGCCGTTCATCTTCTCGGCCGCGGACCTCGAGCTGATGCGTCGACTCAAGAGCGCCTTCAACCCCACGGGCCTCTGTAACCCGGGGAAGATCTTTCCCACGAAGAAGTCCTGCGTCGAGGTCGGCCCCGTCGCCTATCGACCGCACGCGATCGAAGAGAAAGGTCTCGCCCAGCGCTTCTAGGCGCGGGCGCCTCCGCCTGTGCAGGCAGCGCTCCTCGACAGGCTCCGGTCCACCGTCGGTCCCGCGAACGTCCTCACCGGGGTCGAGGTCTCCCCGTACGTCGTCGAGGGGCGGACGCCCGACGCCGTCGTCTTTCCAGGTTCGGTGGACGAGGTCTCGGCGCTCGTCGTCCTCGCCGGTGAGTCGCGGATCCCCGTGGTGCCGTGGGGCGGCGGCACCGCGGCCGCGGTCGGGACGCCGTCGTCGCGCGCCGGGCTGGTCCTGGGCCTCCGCCGCCTCGACCGGGTCCTCGAGCACGAGCCGGGCGATCTCACCGCGACCGTCGAGGCGGGGATCACCGTCGCGAAGCTCCAGGCGGCACTCGGGGCCCACGGCCAGTGGCTCTCGCTCGATCCGCCGGAGGCCGAGCGGGCGACGGTGGGCGGCGTGCTCGCGACGAACGCCTCGGGCCCCCGCCGGCATCTCTACGGCTCCGCGCGGGACCTCCTCATCGGCGTGACCGTGGTCACCGCCGAGGGGGCGGTCGTGCGCGGCGGCGGCAAGGTCGTGAAGAACGTGGCCGGGTACGATCTGCCGAAGCTCTTCATCGGCTCCTACGGGACGCTGGGCGTGATTGTCGAGGCGACGGTCCGGCTCCGCCCGCGCCCCGACGAGGAGCGGCTGCTCGCGGTCCGCTTCGACCGGGTGAAGGACGGGGGCGCGGCCGCGCGGGCGGTGATGGGGAGCGACCTCATCCCGAACGCCGTCGAACTGCTCGACGCGGAGGCCGCGCGCGCGCTCGGCGTCGGCTGGAGCGCCCCGGCGCTGGTGGTCGGGTTCGACGGCCTCGCCGAGCAGGTCGAGTGGCAGTGCGCCGAACTGGCGCGCCTCGTCGCGGCCTGCGGGGGGCGTGAGCCCCAGCGGCTCTCCGGCGAGACGTGGTCGCGCCTCGGCACGGTCGCCCACGGCGCGTTCGCCGCACCGGCGGCCCTGGTGAGGCTCGGCGTCCTGCCGACGCACGTCGCCGACACGATGGAGCAGGGCGCGGAGGCGGCGCGCGGCCGCGGGCTCGCCTCGGCGTGGGCGGCGCACGCGGGCGTCGGCGTCGTGCGCGGCGCGCTCTTCTCCGCCCGCGAGGCCCAGGAGGTCGAGCCGATCGTCGCCACGCTCCTCGAGTGGCGCGAGGTCGCGCGCGCGGGCGGCGGCCACGCGACACTCGAGTGGGCGCCCCTCAGCGTGAAGTCCGAGGTGCCCGTGTGGGACGATCCTGGGGCCGCCGGGCGGATCATGCGGGGCATCAAGGCGCAGCTCGACCCCAACAACATCCTGAACCCCGGCCGGTTCGTCGCCGGGATCTGACGCGAGGGGACATGGCGCACGCGACCTCGACCGAGCCGGCGGGGAGCCTCGCGCCGCTCGCGCTGCACGGTCTCTCGGTGGAAGGCGTGAACCAGTGCGTCCACTGCGGTCTCTGCCTCGCCTCCTGCCCCACGTTCGCCCTGCTCGGGACCGAGATGGATTCGCCCCGGGGGCGCATCTTCCTCATCAAGTCGCTCGCCGAGGGGCGGATCGCCCTCACCGACTCGACGGTGAACCATCTGGCCCTCTGTCTCGATTGCCGCGCGTGCGAGACCGTGTGTCCCGCGGGGGTGCCCTACGGCCGGCTGATCGAGGCGGCGAAGGCCGAGATCGAGCGCGAGCGGCCGGGCGGGCTCGTTCGCCAGCTCTTCCGCCGGCTGAACTTCGGGCTCCTCCTGACCCGTCCACGGGCGCTCCGCCTGGCCGCGGCGGGCCTCCGCCTCTACCAGGCGACGGGGCTCCAGGCCCTCGTCCGCGCGAGCGGGCTCGTCCGCCTGCTCCCCGGGACGCTCCCGGAGTGGGAGGCGCTCCTTCCGCTCCTTCCGCCGCGCGCCGAGCGTGCGCCGCTCCCGCCGTTGATTCCGGCGGAAGGACGACGGCGGGCGCGGGTCGCGATGCTCACCGGCTGCGTCCAGTCGGTCGTCTTTGGCGCGCACAACCGCGCGACGGCGCGCATCCTCGCGCGGAACGGCGCCGAGGTCGTGGTGCCCGAGGGCCAGGGCTGCTGCGGCGCTCTCAACGCGCACGGGGGCGACCACGACCGGGCCGTCGAGATGGCGAAGCGGACGATCGAGGTGTTCGAGGCCGCGCGGGTCGAGGCGGTGGTCGTGAACACCTCGGGCTGCGGCGCCCACATGAAGGCGTACGGCGAGCTGCTCGCCCAGGACCCCGCGTACGCGGAGCGGGCGCGCCGCTTCGCCCGCTGCGTCCAGGACATCGCCGAGTGCCTCACCCGGGAGCCGCTCCGGGGACCGCTCCGGCCAGTGCCGATGACGGTCACCTACCACGACCCCTGTCACGTGGTCCACGGCCAAAAGATCCGGAAGGAGCCGCGCCAGCTCCTCGCGCAGATCCCCGGGCTCTCGGTCGTCGACCTCAAGGAGTCGGACTGGTGCTGCGGCTCGGCCGGCATCTACAACCTCACCCAGCCCGAGATGGCCCGGCGGCTCCTCGAGCGGAAGGTCAACCACGTGCTCGCGACGGGGGCCGAGGCCGTGGTCACCGCCAACCCCGGCTGCATCCTGCAGATCCAGGCGGGGCTGCGGGAGCGGCGCTCGCCGATGCGCGTCCTCCACCTCGTCGAGCTCCTCGATCGCGCCTACGGTGGTCGTGCGAGCTGAGCGGCCGCTGGGGCGGTGCGAGGTGAGGCCGCCCACGGCCGAGCCGGTGAGATGACCGACGTCGCCGCGACGCCGAGGGAGCACAAGGCGCACGCGCCGCGGAGCGTCGGGTGCTTCATCGTGACCGTGTCGGACACGAAGACGCCGGAGACCGACACGAGTGGCGCCCTGATCCGCGAGCTGCTCACGGCCGCGGGCCACGGCGTCGTCGGCTCGACGATCGTGCGCGACGAGCCGGCCGAGGTCGGGCGCGTGATCCGGGAGGCGTGCGCCGCGCCCTCGGTCGGCGCGGTGATCCTGACGGGCGGCACCGGGATCACGTCGCGCGACTCGACCTTCGAGGCGATCGAGGGACTCCTCGAGAAGCGGCTGCCAGGCTTCGGCGAGCTGTTTCGGATGCTCTCCTACCAGGAGATCGGCGCGGCGGCGATGCTCTCGCGCGCCCAGATGGGCGTCCGCGCGGGGCGCATCATCGTGTCCCTGCCGGGCTCGCCGAACGCCTGCCGGCTGGCGCTCGAGAAGCTCCTGATCCCGGAGCTACCCCACCTCGTGCGCGAGGTCAGCCGGTAGCCACGGTATACTTGAGTCGAATCACCCGAAGGAGGGTCTGGATGTCGCCATCACGCGTGGTCACGGGGCTGATACTGGTCGTCTTCCTGGGTTCGCTCGCGGGCTGCGCGGGAGCCACGGGCGGCACCGCGACGAGCGCCGCCGACTCCCCGACGGGCGCCTCGGCGGTCGCCTGGAAGGAAGGGCAGGGGACGCCGCCGCCGGAGCTGGCGCGCGTCAATGACCTCCTCGCGGATCTGGCGCAGCGGATGAAGCCGGGGCTCGTGCACGTCCGGGTCGGCCGCCCGGCGCCGGCCAAGGACGACTCGGGCGAGCGCCAGCCCGAGCCCCGCCGCGCCAGCGGCTCCGGGTTCGTCATCGACGCGCGCGGGATCGTCGTCACCAACGCGCACGTCGTGGAGGACGCCACGTCCGTGCAGGTGCGGCTCTCCGACGGCCGCCGGTTCCCCGGTACCGTCATCGGGAAGGACACGCGCGTGGACCTGGCCCTCCTCAAGATCGACGGCGCGAGCAACCTCATGGCGCTTCCGCTCGGCGACTCGAACCGGCTGCGGGTCGGCGAGCTGGTCCTGGCGCTCGGCCACCCCTTCGGCCTCGAGCAGACCGTGTCGTTCGGGATCGTGAGCCGCAAGGGCGCCCCCCTCGCGATCGCCGCCCCCGGCTTCGACTTCATCCAGACCGACGCCGCGGTCAATCCCGGCAACTCGGGTGGGCCCCTCGTCAACATGGCGGGCGAGGTGGTCGGCGTGAACAGCATGGCGGCGCGCAACGGCTCGATCGGCTTCGCGATCCCGGCCAATCTCGTGAAGATGCTGGTGCCGCAGCTCGTCGCCAAGGGCCGTGTGGAATGGGGTTGGCTGGGCGTGGGCATCGCGGAGGTGGGCGAGGAGGACCTCGAGCGGCTGAAGCTCCGCGAGGCGCGAGGCGTGCTCGTACGGTCCGTCATGCCGGGCGAGCCAGCCGAGAAGGGCGGGGTGCGCCCGAACGACGTCATCGTCGCCCTCGACGGCGTCGCGCTCGACGGGCCGCGCGACCTCCAGCGCGTCGTCTCCACCACGCCGGTCGGCAAGCGCGTCCGCATCGTGCTCGTGCGCGACGGGCAGGAGACCGAGGTCGAGGTGACGATCGGGCTCTACAAGGAGCCCGCGCGGGAGCCGGCGCCCGGCCGGTAGTCCTCTCTAGTGTTCCGTCCGTGAAGTCATGTTAACGACCACGGCCGATCGCCTTCTTGACGATCACGGCGGGGTCTTTGGTCCACACGAACGGGGTCGGATGGCTGTTCCAGTCGGCGATGTAGGCCTCGAGGTGGTGGATCAAGG
>JACQWC010000075.1 GCA_016209635.1 Candidatus Rokuibacteriota bacterium
ACCGAGATCGACGCCACCGGGTTCGGCTGGTACAACGTCGAGTTCATCGCCAAGCACCTGGCGCCGCGCTTCAACCTCCGGCCGAACCAGCTCAAGATCGCGTTCCTCTCCGAGGACTCCTCGTACGGCCAGGGCGTGACGGAGTCCGCGCGCGCGCGGGCCAAGCAGGAGTTCGGGATGCAGGAGCTGGCGGCGGAGTACTACTCGTTCACCTCCATCAACGACTTCACCCCGATCATCACCAAGTTCAAGCAGCTCGCGCCCGACGTCGTCCACCACATCGGGTACACCAACGACGCGCCGCTCTTCTGGCGCCAGGCCCGGGAGCAGAACTTCCAGTTCAAGGCGCACGTCCACGCGGGCGCGACCGGCTACGGCTCGCCCGACTTCGGCAAGGCGCTCGGCAACGACGCCAACGGCGCGTTCGCGCTCCTCGAGCCCGGGCCGGGCTTCCGCCTCGAGGCGCTCCGGCCGGAGGGCCAGAGGATCGAGCGCGAGTTCCGGGAGGCCGTGCAGAAGCGGACCGGCTCCTACCCGCTCGGCGGCCACCAGCTCGCCGGCGGCGGCCTCTGGATCCTCAAGCTCGTGCTGGACCGCGCGAAGAGCGACGAGCTGGAGAAGTTCCGGTCGGCCGTGATGTCGCTGGACATCCCGGTCGGCTCCCTGATCAACGGCTGGGGCGCGAAGTTCGCGGAGAACGGCCAGAACGCCAACGAGCGGGTCCAGCACTACATGCTCCAGTGGCAGGCGGGCCAGCTCGTGACGGTGTGGCCGGAGGAGTTCACGACGAACCGGGCGAAGTGGATTCCGCTCGGGGCCTGGGACCAGCGGAAATAGGCGTCCTCGCCCAGCTCGGCGTCTCGACCGTCCTGCTCGGGGGCATCTATGCCCTGATCGCCGTGGGCCTCACGCTGATCTTCGGGATCATGCGCGTGGTGAACTTCGCCCACGGCGAGTTCCTCATGCTCGGCATGTACCTCGCCTTCTGGGCGTTCACGTCCTGGTCGCTCGACCCGTACTTCGTGCTCTTCGTCTCCATCCCCCTCTTCTTCGGGGTCGGCCTCGCGACCTACGCGCTCGTGATGCGCGGGGTCATCCACGCGTCCCACAACGTCCAGATCTTCACCACCGTGGGGCTGTCCACCGCGCTCCAGAACGTCGCCCTCGTCCTCTGGACGGGGGACTTCCGGACCGTGCGCCCCTGGCACTCGTCCGTCGTGATCCGGATCGCCGACACCGCGTTCAACCTTTCGCAGGTCGTCGCCTTCCTGATCGCCGTCGCGCTCACCGTCGCGCTCTTCGCGTTCATGAAGTGGACGCACACCGGTCGCATCATGCGGGCCACCGCCCAGGACGGCGACGCCGCCACCCTGATGGGGGTGGACACCGACCGCGTCTATCGCCTGACCTTCGCCATCGGCATCGCGTGCGTCGGCGCCGCAGGCGTCCTCGTCTCGCCCCTCTACGCGGTCTACCCGACGGCTGGCCTCCAGTTCGTCCTCCTGGCGTACGTCGTCGTCGTCCTCGGCGGCCTCGGCGACATGGTGGGGGCGATGCTCGGCAGCCTGATCGTGGCGGCGGTGGAAGTGATCGGCTCCTACCTCTTCGGCGTGGCGTGGAAGGAGGTCCTCTACTTCCTCCTGTTCATCGCCGTGCTCGTCTTCCGCCCGGCCGGGCTCTTCGGTCAGCGTGGCGCCGAGATGCTCGGGGCCTGATGCGGTCGCTGTCGCCCAGCCGGTGGAGCGCCCTCGCGCTCTTCGGCGTCGCCGCCCTCCTGCCGCTCGCCGTCCGCGACTCCTTCTTCCTCGACAGCCTGATTCTGATCCTCATATGGGGCGCGCTCTCCGCCGCCTGGAACGTCGCCGGCGGCTACGCCGGCCAGGTGTCGCTCGGCCACGCGGCCTTCTTCGGCATCGGCGCGTACTCCGCGGCCCTGATGGGCGCGCGCTTCCAGCAGAGCCCGTGGCTCGGGCTCGCCCTCGGCGTCGGGCTCTCGATCGTCGCGGGCGCGCTCATCGGCTACCTCTCGAACCGGCTGAGGGGCCCGTACTTCGCGCTGTCGACGATCGCGTTCGCGCAGGTGCTCCTGATCGTGGCGAGCCGCTGGCGCGGCTTCACCTCGGGCTCCGAGGGTATCCCCGTCCCCTTCCGCCCGGGGTTCTGGACACTCGGCCTCGGTCACGTGGCGTGGGTGTACCTGACGCTCGGGGTCGCGCTGGCCTGCTACGGCGTCGAGGTCTACCTCGAGCGATCGCGCGTCGGCTACCAGCTGGCCGGCGTGCGGGAGGACGAGGACGCGGCGGAAGCGCTCGGCATCGCGACCCGGCGGCTCAAGGTGCAGGCGGTGACGCTGAGCGCCGCGCTGACGTCGGTCGTCGGGAGCTTCTGGGCGCAGTACGTCGGCTTCGTCGACCCCTTCTACGTGTTCTCCATCGACCTCTCGATCCGCTTCGCGCTCAACACCATCATCGGCGGCATGGGGACCGCGCTCGGCCCCTTCCTCGGGTCCGTCCTGATCACGTCACTCGAGACCTATCTCCGGGCGACCTTCTCGGGCATGAAGACGGGGTTCGCCGGCATCTACCTCGTCATCTACGGCTCCGTCCTCATCCTCGTCGTCCGCTTCGCGCCCGAGGGCCTGACGGGCCTCGCCGCGCGCCTGCGCGCCCTCCGGGTGCGCGCGCCCGCGTGAGCCGCCGATGCTGACGCTCGAGCGCGTGACCAAGCGGTTCGGCGGGCTCACGGCCGTGCGCGAGGTCTCGTTCGCGGTGGCCGAGGGCGACCTCCTCGGCATCATCGGCCCGAACGGCGCCGGCAAGACCACACTCTTCAACGTGATCTCCGGTTACTATCGGCCCGACGCGGGGCGCGTCGTCCTCGACGACCGGGACATCACCGGCCTCCCGCCGCACGTCGTCTGTCGCCTCGGGCTCACGCGGACCTTCCAACTCGTGAAGCCGTTCGGCAACCTCTCGGTCCTCGACAACGTGATGATCGGCGGGCTCACCCGGCTCCCGACCGTCCGCCAGGCCCGCGTCGAGGCCGAGCGCGTCATCGAGACATGCGGTCTCGTCCGGCACGCGGGCACCAGGGCGAGGGCGCTGCCGATCGGCCTCCGCAAGCGGCTCGAGGTGGCGCGCGCGCTCGCCACGCGCCCCCGTTTCCTGCTGCTGGACGAGGCGATGGCGGGGCTCAACCCGTCGGAGCTCGGCGGGATGGTCGACCTGATCCGCCGCCTCCACGACGACGGGCTCACGCTCATCGTCATCGAGCACGTGATGGCGGCGATGATGCGCCTGGCCCGGCGGATCGTCGTGCTCCACCACGGCGAGGTGATCGCCGAGGGGACGCCGGCGGAGATCACGAGCGACCGCCGCGTCATCGACGCCTACCTGGGCGAGGAGTTCGTCCTTGCTGAGGCTTGACGCGATCGACGCCTACTACGGTGATCTCCAGGCGCTGGCCGGCGTCTCGCTCGAGGTGCGGGAGGGCGAGATCCTGGCGCTCGTGGGCGCCAACGCCGCCGGGAAGACCACGACGCTCCGGGTGATCTCGGGGCTCGTGGTCCCGCGCCGGGGCAAGGTGCTCCTCGGGGGCGAGGATCTCGCACGCGTCCCCGCGCACCGCCGCGTGGACCTCGGCGTCGTGCAGGTGCCCGAGGGTCGCCGGCTCTTCCCCTTCATGAGCGTGACGGAGAACCTCCTGCTCGGCGCGCACCCCGAGCGTGCACGGGCCCAGCGGGAGGCGACGCTCGCTTACGTGTACGCGCTCTTCCCCGTGCTCGAGGAGCGGCGCGGGCAGCTCGCCGGCTCCCTCTCGGGCGGGGAGCAGCAGATGTGCGCGATCGGCCGGGCGCTGATGGCGCGGCCGCGGCTCCTCATGCTCGACGAGCCGACCCTGGGGCTGGCGCCGGTGCTGGTGGCGAAGATCTTCGAGACCGTCCGCGCGATCAACGCGGACGGCGTGACCGTGCTGCTCGTCGAGCAGAACGTCCGCCAGGCGCTGACGCTCGCGAACCGCGCCAGCGTGCTCGAGAGCGGGCGTGTCGTGCTGGACGGCGCCGCCCGCGAGCTGCTCGGCGACGAGCGACTCAAGCGCGCCTACCTGGGACTCTGACGTGGTCGCGCCCGAGGGAGCGGTACCGGGGACGGGACGGAGGTGCGCATGCGGATCGATCGGGAGCGGCTCGAGCAGTCGATCGAGGAGCTGGGACGGATCGGCGAGACCCCGCGCGGGGGGCTCACACGGCTCGCGCTCACCGACGAGGACAAGCGGGCGCGCGACCGGATGATCGCCTGGATGCGCGAGGCGGGCCTCCGCGTGACGGTTGACCGGATGGGCAACATCTTCGGCGAGCGGCCGGGGGGGGAGCCGCTCCCCCCCGTCATGATGGGCTCGCACGTCGACTCGGTCCCAACCGGCGGCAAGTACGACGGCCAGCTCGGCGTCCTCTGCGGGCTCGAGGTGATCCGCGCCATGAACGACCACGGCGTCCGCACCCGCCACCCGGTGACGCTGGTCATCTTCACGAACGAGGAGGGCGCGCGCGTCCAGCCCGCGATGATCGCGAGCGGGGTCC
>JACQWC010000076.1 GCA_016209635.1 Candidatus Rokuibacteriota bacterium
GAGCTGGGGCGTGCGCTCGCGATGGAGCCGGCGCTGCTCCTTCTTGACGAGCCCGCCTCGGGGATGAACCTCGAGGAGACCGAGGACGTGGCGCGCTTCATCCTCGACTTCAAGGAGGAGCTGGGGATCTACCAGATCCTCGTCGAGCACGACATGGGCGTCGTCATGGACATCTCCGATCGCGTCGCCGTCCTCGACATGGGGCAGAAGATCGCCGAGGGCACGCCGGACGAGGTGCGGACGAACCTGCGCGTGATCAAGGCGTACCTCGGGGAGAGCAAGACGACCGGCAATGGAGGACCGCGTGATGGCAGTGCGAGATGAGGCCGTTGGACGGCCGAGACGAGCGGTGAGATGGCTCCAGAGAGCCTGATGACGCTTCCACGGCTCCTGCAGAAGAACGCCCGCGATCTGCGCGACGGGCCCGCCATCCGCGAGAAGGACCGCGGCATCTGGCAGACCTGGACTTGGAGCCAGTACCACGACCAAGTGCGCGACTTCGCGTTGGGCCTGGCCGCGCTCGGCTTCGCGCGCGGCGAGAAGCTCTCTGTCATCGGCGACAACCGCCCACGCCTCTACTGGGCCCAGGTCGCCGCCCAGTGCCTCGGCGGCATCTCGGTGCCCGTGTACCAGGACTCGATCGCGAAGGAGCTGGCCTACGTCTGGAACCACGCGGAGGTCGCGGTCATTGTCGCAGAGGACCAGGAGCAGGTGGACAAGGTCCTCGCGCTCAAGGACGAGCTCCCGTCGGTCCGTCTCGTGATCTACGAGGACCCGCGGGGGATGCTCCACTACCGCTACGACTGGCTCCGGTCCTTTGCGGAGGTCCAGGAGCTCGGGCGAGAGTTCACGAAGCAGCACGGGGGCTACTTCGAGGCGGAGATCGAAAAGGGGCGGCCGGAAGACGTCGCGATGTTCAGCTACACCTCCGGGACGACCGGGAATCCGAAGGGCGTGATGCTGACCCACCGGAATGCCGTCGCGATCGCGGAGACCATCACGAAGGAGGAGGACATCCGCACGGACGACGAGTACCTCGCGTATCTGCCGATGGCGTGGGCGGGGGACGCCGTGTACACGCTCTTCGTGGGGCTCGCGTCGGGCTTCACGGTCAACTGTCCAGAGAGCCCCGAGACCGTCCAGCGGGACCTCCGGGAGCTCGGCCCGACGACGCTGCTCGCGCCGCCGCGGATCTGGGAGAACATGCTCACTGCCGTGCAGGTCAGGGCCGCGGACTCCCCCTGGCTCAAGCGGAAGGTGTTCGAGTACTTCAGGGGGGCGGCCGAGCGGGCCGAGATCCTGCGCGCCGACGGCACGCCCGTGCCGCTGGGCCTGCGCATGCTCTGCGCGCTCGGCGAGTTTTTCGTCTACGGTCCCGTGCGCGACCAGCTCGGGCTCGGGCGCACCCGCTGGGCGCTGACGGGCGGCGCGCCGCTGGGCCCCGAGACGTACCGGTTCTTCCGGGCGTTCGGCGTCAACCTCAAGCAGGTCTACGGCGCGACTGAGACCACCGGGCTCGTCTCCGTCCAGCCCGACGCCGAGGCCAATCCGACCACCGTGGGGCGGCCGTGCCGGGGCATCGAGGTGAAGATCGCCGAGAAGGGCGAGGTGCTCATCAAGAGCGCCGGAATCTTCAAGGGGTACTACAAGAACGAGGAGGCCACCCGCGAGGTGATCGACCGCGACGGGTGGTACCGCACGGGCGACGCCGGGTTCATCGACCCGCGCGGCCACCTCGTCATCATCGACCGCGCCAAGGACGTGGGCGCGCTACAGGACGGCACGCCGTTCGCCCCGCAGTTCATCGAGAACAAGCTGAAGTTCAGCCCGCACATCCGCGAGGCGGTCGCGTTCGGCAACGAGCGGCCGTGCGTCGCGGCCATGATCGCGATCGATCTCAACACAGTCGGCAACTGGGCCGAGCGGCGCGGCATCCCGTACACCAGCTACATGGACCTCTCCCAGAAAGCGGAGATCCGCGAGCTGATCCGGGAGGAGATCCAGAAGTGCAACGCGACCCTGCCGGACGCGACGAAGGTCCGGCGGTTCCTCCTGCTCACGAAGGACCTCGAGGCCGACGACGCCGAGATGACGCGGACGCGCAAGGTGCGTCGCAAGTTCGTCGCCGAGAAGTACGTGCCGGTGATCGAGGCCTTCTACTCCGGCGAGGACGAGGTGGCTCTCACGACGACGATCACCTACGAGGACGGCCGCCAGGCGACGCTCCAGTCGCGCGTGCGGATCGAGGACGTCGAGGGGCGTCCCGCGGAGGTGCTCGCGCATGCCTGAGGCCTTCGGGTTCTTCCTGCTACTCATGTCCAACGGCGTGCTGATCGGGCTCATGTACTCGCTGATCGCGCTGGGGTTCGTGCTCGTCTACAAGGCCACCGACGCGCTCAACTTCGCCCAGGGCGAGTTCGTGATGATCGCGGGATTCGTCGCCGCCGCCTTCCTCGGCGTCTACGGCGCGCCGCTCTGGCTCGCGGTGGCTGCGGGGCTCGCCGGGATGATCGGATTCGGGTTCGGCCTCGAGCGTGTCGTGCTGCGCCGGCTCATCGGCCGGCCGATCATCGCGGTGGTCATGGCGACAATCGGGCTGGCGGCGATCCTCCGGGGCGTCGGTCCGCTGACGTGGGGGGCGGAGACGAAGCCGCTGCCGCTGCCGATCAGGGACGAGCCGTTCGTCTGGGGCCCGCTCTTCATCCCGCCGATCCAGCTCGTCGGGGCCGCCGTGAGCATCGGGTTCCTGGTGGCCTTCGGCTGGTTCTTCCTCAAGAGCAGGAAGGGGATCGCCATGCGGGCGGTCGCCGACAGCCAGCAGGTCGCGATGGCGACGGGGATCAACGTCGAGCGCTATTTCGCCCTGGCCTGGGCGATGACGGGGATCGTCTCCGCCCTGGGAGGAATCATCTGGGGGAGCCTCATTGGCGTGGACGTCTTCCTCGCGCTGGTGGGGTTCAAGGTGTTTCCCGTCGTCATCCTGGGCGGGCTCGACTCGATCCCGGGCGCCATCCTCGGCGGGCTGATCATCGGCATCGTCGAGAACGTCGCCGCCGGGTACCTCGACCCCTACGTCGGCGGCGGGACCAAGGACTTCGCGCCGTACGTCGTGATGATCCTGGCGCTGATGTTCCGGCCCTACGGCATCTTCGGCAAGAAAATCATCGAGCGGGTGTAATGGCGTGATCCATCGCGAGTGCGGCGTGCTGAAGACCACGTACGAGGCCGACATGGCCCTCTACCCGCTGCCGATCGCCCGCTGGACGGTGGCGGCGTTCGCGGTGCTCTTCTTCGTGGTGCTGCCGCTCAGCGTGGACGAGTACTACCTCTCGATCGTCAACTTGATCTCGATCGCGATCGTCGGCGCGCTCGGGCTCAACATCCTGGTCGGCTACACCGGCCAGATCTCGGTCGGCCACGGCGCCTTCATGTCGGTGGGGGCCTACACGGCCGCGA
>JACQWC010000083.1 GCA_016209635.1 Candidatus Rokuibacteriota bacterium
GCTCGGTCGGCTGCCTCCACATCCGGCCGGTGATCGACCTCAAGACCCCGCGCGGGCTCGCGCAGGTCCGCGCCATCGCGGACGAGATCACCGACCTCGTCCTCGAGTTCGGGGGCACGATCTCGAGCGAGCACGGCGACGGCCGCGCGCGGAGCCCGTTCCTCGAGCGCCTGTACGGGCCCCGGCTCTTCGAGGCGTTCCGCCGGCTCAAGCGCGCCTTCGATCCGGAGAACCGGATGAACCCGGGCAACATCGTCGCGAGCCCTGGCATCACCGAGCACCTCCGCTACGGCGCGGCCTACCGGACCTGGGAGCCCGCGACCCTGCTCGACTTCTCGCCGCAGGGCGGGTTCGCGGCGGCCGTCGAGATGTGCAACGGCGTCGGCGTCTGCCGGAAGAGCCTCGAGGGCACGATGTGCCCCTCGTACATGGCGACGCGAGTCGAGGAGCACTCGACGCGCGCCCGGGCCAACGCGCTGCGGGCGGTGCTCTCGGGCACGCTTCCCCCCTCCGAGTTCACGGGCAGGCGGCTCTACGAGATCATGGACCTCTGCCTCGAGTGCAAGGGCTGCAAGGCCGAGTGCCCCGCGAACGTGGACATGGCGAAGCTCAAGTACGAGTTCCTCCACCACTACCACCGGGCCCACGGCCTGCCGCTGCGCAACCGGCTCTTCGGACGGATCGCGCGGCTGAACCGCCTGGCCTCGCGCGTGCCGTCCCTCGCCAACCGGGTCTCTCGCCTTGCGCTCTCGCGGTGGCTGCTCGAGAAGGTCGCCGGGATCGACCGGCGCCGCCCGCTCCCGGCGCTGGCGCCGGAGACCTTCACCGCGTGGTTCGCCGCCCACCGCCCACCGGCCGGGGCGCCGCGGGGCGAGGTCGTCCTCTTCCACGACACCTTCACGACCTACAACGTTCCGGCGATCGGCCGCGCCGCGGTCGCCCTCCTCGAGGCGGCCGGGTATCGCGTGGTCCTCGTGGACAAGAAGTGCTGCGGGCGGCCGCTCATCTCCAAGGGCATGCTCGGCGAGGCCCGCGACCACGCCGCGTGGAACGTCGAGCGCCTCCTCCCGTACGCGTCGCGCGGGATCGGGATCGTCGGCCTCGAGCCCTCGTGTCTCCTGACGCTCCGCGACGAGTCGGTCGACCTCCTCCGGACCGACGCGGCGCGGGCGGTGGCCGGCCAGAGTTTTCTCCTCGAGGAATTCCTCATCCGCGAGCGGGAGCGGGGCCTCGAGCTCCGCTGGGCCCGGAACGGACGGCGAGCGCTCCTCCACGGCCACTGCCACCAGAAAGCGCTCGTGGGCACGGCGCCGACCGTCGCGGTCCTGGGGTGGGCCGGGTTCGAGGTCGCGGAGGTGGACTCGGGCTGCTGCGGCATGGCCGGATCGTTCGGCTTCGAGCGCGAGCACTACGACCTCTCGGTGGCGCTCGGGAACCGGCGGCTCGCGCCCGCGGTCCGGGAGGCGCCTGCAGACACGGAGATCGTCGCTCCCGGCATCTCCTGCCGCCAGCAGATCGAGCACCTCGCCGGCCGTTCGGCCCGGCATCCGGCCGAGGTGCTCCGGGACGCGCTATCGCGCTGACCGTCCTCGGCGCCCTCGCCGTCCTCCTGGCCGCGTTCGTGAAGGGCGCCATCGGCTTCGGCTTCCCGACCCTCGCCACGCCTCTCCTGGCGCTCTTCGTCGACGCGAAGACCGCCGTGGTCGTGCTCATCGTCCCGAACATCGTGATGGACGGGATCCAGGCCGTCCGGCGTGGCCGGGTCGCGGCGACCGGGCGCCGCCTCGCGGTCCTGCTCGTCTTCGGCGCGTCCGGGACCGTGCTCGGCACGCGCCTGCTCGTCGGCCTGCCGTCCGAGAGCGTCACGCTGATCCTCGGCTGCGTCGTCCTCGTGTTCGTGGCCCTGAACGTCACGCGGTTCCGCCCGCGCGTTCCCGCGCGGTGGGAGGGCTGGCTCGCGCCCCCGGTCGGCTTCGTGGCGGGCGTCGTCGGTGGCGTCACCAACGTGCCGAGCACCCTGCTCGTCATTTACTTCTACGCGCTCGGGATGGCGAAAGACGAGTTCGTCCGCTCGGTCTCCGTGGCCTTCCTCTTCTACAAGCTCTTCCAGCTCGGCGCCGTCGTCTACTACGGGCTCCTCGGTTGGTGGCTCCTCGGAGTCTCGATCGCGCTCACGGGGCTCGGGCTCTCCGCCTTCGGCGTTGGCCTGCGACTGCAAGACCGCCTCGACCAGGTCGCGTTCAACCGCGCGGTCCTCGTCTTCCTCGGGGCGCTCGGCCTCTGGCTGTCCATCCGCGCGGGCCTGTGAGGCTCAGGCGCAGAGACTCAGGCGCCGGTCAGGAGCCCGAAGATGCGGTGCACCAGCTCCTCGTGATCCTCGATGTTGCGGCGGAAGAGCTTGAGTTCTCTCACCTCCGCGAGATCGACGGTGCGGAAAGGCTGCCCGGGCCTGAGACCTGCGAAGACGATCGCCTGGAAGCAGGAGCGGCCGGGCTCCGGACGGTCGGTCACCAGGACGAAGTAGAGCGCCGGCCAGTGGCGTCGCGCGAGGAGGAACACCGAGCGCTCGCCGCGCTGGTTCTCGACCGAGATGAACTGGTCGATCGAGGGCCGGTACTTCACCTCGACGAGGAACTCTTCCCCGGCGCTGCCGTCCGGCATCGGGGCGACGCAGAAGTCCGGCGAGAAGTCCTCGCGACCGAAGCGCAGCGGGGGGTGCTCGCTGCGGAACGGGCGCACCTGGCAGCGCGCGCGCCGGAAGATCGACGCGACGAGGGCCTCGGCGATGCGACTCTTGACCTCGAGGAGATCCATGCGCCGTCCTGGAACTCGTCTCGGCGCGCGGCCTAGACGCTCGCGAAGAAGCGGGCGGGCGCCCCCTCGGTGCCCGCGATCTTGTAGAAGGGCGCCGCGAAGTCGACGCGGCGCCCCGGAAGGGCGCCGAGGTTGGTCAGCCCCTCCATGATGACGACGCCCGCGCCGAGGATCACGCGGTGCATGGGGAAGTCCTCGGAGGAGAAGTCCGGCAGGCGCGCGCAGTACTCCTCGAAAAAATCGAAGCCAACGTTCTTCGGCCCCCTGGCGACGAGCCACTCCGCCGACTCGGGCGGGAAGTAGGGGGACCGGGTGAAGTACTCCGGCCACTTCCCGTACATCTTGTCCGTCCAGTCCGTCCGCAGCAGCACGATGTCACCCGTCCGCACGTCGTCGGCGCCCCCGCGCCGGAGATCGTCGATCGTGACGGCGTGATTCGGGCCCACGAATGACAGGTCGATCACCAGCGCCTCGCCCATCACCTGGTCGAGCGAGATCTCGGCCGTGGTGATGCCGTCCTTGAACACATGGAGCGGCGAGTCGACGTGGGCGCCGGTGTGCAGGCTCTGGCGGACGCTCGACACCTGCCAGAAGCCGGGACCGCGGCGGTGCGGGGTGATCTCGAGCCGCATGCTGGTGGACGGAGGGCTCATCGTCGCGTCGTCCACGGTGACGGAGAGGTCGATGTAGCGCTTCATGAGGTAAGCCTTTCTACCAGGGTGCGCGCCGCCGCGTCGGCCCTAGGCTAGCACTGACCCCTCTGAATGTGCTATGTCTCTCGCGCAGATGGTCTCCCTCGACCCGAAGACGACCGCCGTCGTCGCCATCGACATGCACCGCGGCCACCTCGACCCGACGGTCGCGACACTCCCCCTGCCGGCGGCACGGTGCGGGCCCGTGATCAAGCGCGCTGCGGCGCTCTTCAGCGACCTCAGGGCCCGGGGCGTGCCCGTCGTGCACGTGGTCACGGAGTACCGGGACCCCGGCGAGATCGCCGCCAACCCCTTCTGGAAGTGGGTCCACGAC
>JACQWC010000077.1 GCA_016209635.1 Candidatus Rokuibacteriota bacterium
CGCCGCTCTCCGCCAAGGCGGCCTACACCGGGGTGAACTGGGGCATCAACCTCTGGATCCTCGGGCTCGCGCTGGAGTTCACCTCGTTCCTGATGGGCGGCGTCAACTACCTGACGACGGCGATCGTGCTGCGGGCGCCGGGGATGACGCTCACCCGCGTCCCGCTGGTGGTGTGGCAGCAGCTCTCGGCCGCGGCGATCTTCCTCCTGTCGGTCGGGCCGCTGATCGCCGGCGCCGTCATGCTGCTGCTGGACCGCACGCTCGGCACCGGCTTCTTCTCGCCCGACCTCGGCGGCGACCCCCTGCTGTGGCAGCACCTCTTCTGGTTCTTCGGCCACCCGGAGGTCTATGTGGTGCTGCTGCCAGCCCTCGGCTTCGTGCTGGAGGTGCTGCCCGTCTTCTCCCGCAAACCCATCTTCGGCTACCGGTGGATCATCGGGGCGACGGTGGTCGCGGCGGCGCTGTCCTTCATCGTGTGGGCGCACCACATGTTCATCTCAGGCATGGACCCGCGGCTCGCCATGCCGTTCAGCGTGACGACGATCCTGATCTCGGTGCCCTTCGCCTGGGTCGTCTTCGCCATGATCGCGACGCTCTGGCGCGGATCGATCCGGTTCGACGTGCCGATGCTCTGGGCCCTCGGCTTCCTGACGATGTTCATCGTCGGTGGCCTGACCGGCATCTTCAACGGCTCGGCTCCAGCCGACCTCTACGTCAGCAGGACCTACTTCGTGGTCGCGCACTTCCACTACACGCTGTTCAGCGCGGTGTTCTTCGGCGGCTTCGCCGGCGTCTACTACTGGTTCCCGAAGATGTTCGGGCGGATGCTGAGCGGACCGCTGGGGCAACTGCACTTCTGGCTCACGCTGGTCTTCTTCAACGTCACCTTCTTCCCGATGCACCACATCGGGCTGGCGGGCATGGTGCGACGGGTCGCGAACCCGCTCCAGTACGACGCGCTCGTTCCTCACCAGTGGATCAACGTCCTCGCGACGTACGGCACCCTGTGCCTCCTGGCGGCCCAGATCCCGTTCGTGATCAACATCCTGTGGTCATGGCGGGCGGGCGAGCCGGCGCCGAGGAACCCGTGGAGCGCCGCCACCCTCGAGTGGACGACCCCGTCGCCGCCGCCCCACCTCAACTGGGGCCCCAGCGTGCCCGTGGTCTACCGCGGCGCCTACGAGTACAGCGTCCCGGGCGAACGCGAGGACTGGCTGCCCCAGGACCTCGTCCCGGTGGCGCGGACCCGATAGGAGAGCGCCCGATGATCGCGCGCGTCGAGGCGCAGGGAGTTCCCGGCGGCATCACGGCGGGCAAGGTGGGGGTGTGGTGGTTCCTCGCCTCCGAGATCATGGTGTTCGGTGGGCTCATCACGAGCTACATCGTCTTCCGCCTCGGCGGGCCGGGCTGGGCGGAGGCCGCGCGCCACCTGAGCCTCCCGCTCGCCACCGTCAATACGCTCGTGCTGCTCACCTCGAGCTTCACCGTCGTCCAGGCCTTCGTGGCGGCGGAGCGCGGCGCGGCCCGCGCCCTGCGCGTGCACCTCGGCCTCACGATCCTGGGCGGCCTCGTGTTCCTCGGCATCAAGGCCATCGAGTACACGATCGAGATCCAGGCCGGGTTCGTGCCGGGCACGGGGATCTTCTGGTCCTTCTACTACACGATGACGGGCCTGCACGCGCTGCACGTGGTGGGCGGGGTCGTCGTCAACGGCGTCGTCCTCGCCACCGAGGGCGTGAGCGTCAGGAACCCGCACCGGGTGGAGCTGGCCGGACTCTACTGGCACTTCGTGGACGTGGTGTGGATCTTCCTCTTCCCGCTGCTCTACCTGGCCTGAGGAGCGTGCCATGACCTCCGGCAAGGCCCATCCGAACTACACCAGGGTCTGGCTCTGGCTCCTGGGGCTGCTGGGCCTGGGGGTGGCGGCGAGCTTCCTGCCTGGCGGCCGGACGTTCGCCGTGGTGGTGATCTTCGCGATCGCCTTCGTCAAGGCGATCCTCGTGGCGGCGAACTTCATGCACCTCCGGTTCGAGCCCCCGCTGATCTACGCCCTCGTGCTGATCCCGCTCCTGTTCCTCGCCGTGCTGGCGGCGGCGCTGTTTCCCGACTTCGTCTGGCACGCCCTGGCCCGATGAGGGACGCGACCGCGCCCGTCGCGCTCGGTCTAGGCACCGCGCCGGAGCCGTCGGTCCCGGCGCCAGTCCTGGGGACCCTGTTCCTGATCGGCGGCGACATCATGCTCTTCGCCGGGCTCATCTTCGCCTTCTGGGTGCTGAGGCTCGCTGCCCCGGTGTGGCCGCCGCCACTCCAGCCCCGGCTGCCCGTCGGCGTCACCGCCGCGAACACCGTCGTGCTGCTCGCTTCCAGCTCGGTGATGGTCGCTGCGACCCGAACGCTCGCTCGCGGACATGACGGCGCGCTGGCACGGCGGCTCGGCCTCTGCGGCCTGCTCGGGAGCCTGTTCGTCGCGGTCCAGGGGTACGAATGGGCCAGGCTGATCGGCTTCGGCCTCACGGTCTCCTCGGGGATCTACGGCGCCCTCTTCTACACGCTCGTCGGAGCCCACGCCCTCCACGTGCTGGCCGCGCTCGTCTGGCTCGGTATCACGGCCGTCCGGGCCGGCCGTGGCGAGTTCGCCCGTGGCCGCGGGGACGTGGTGCGGGCCTGCGCCCTCTACTGGCACTTCGTCGTGGCGCTCTGGCCGCTGCTCTACGCCTCGGTGTACCTGCTGTGATCCCACCGGCGCTCGCCGTCCTCACCGTGGCTCTGATCCCCGGCGCTGCGGCGGCGTGCGCGACGTGCCTCGACTCCGCCTACGGCAGTCGGACCTTCAACTGGGCATTCGTCGGCCTGATGCTCGCGCCGTTCGGGGCGGCCGTAGGGCTGCTGGGGGGGGTGATGTGGGCCTGTCGCCGCCCCCGCCGCTAGAGCAGCCGGTGCTTCGTGGCGTACGCGACCGCTTCCAGGCGGCTGTGGACGCCGAGCTTGCTGAAGATGTTCTGGATGTGGTTGCGGACCGTCGCCGGGCTCACGTGCAGCCGCTCGGCCGCGACCTTCGTGTTCGCCCCCGACCCGAGGAGCCGGACGACCTCGAGCTCGCGGCGCGTCAGCCCGCCGTTCCCCTCCACCTTGTCCTTGCCCGCCGCCTCCGAGAGCCGCTCGTGGACCAGGCGCAGCAGCTCCCTCGTCGAGGTCACGTCGCGGAACAGATGGACCACGAAGGCGCCGTTCCCCCGCAGGGAGGGGACCTGGAGGATGCTGATGTTGAGCCAGATCGGCTGGCCCGCCCTCGTCTGGGTGAGCATGTCGAAGTTCTGGACGCTCTCGCCCATCTTCGAGAGCGTCATCACGTGGCATCCCTGGTAGCAAAGGCGGTTCCCCCGGTCGTCACGCCCGGCGAAGACGTCGCAGCAGGGCTTCCCGACTGCGTCGCGCGACGCGTAGCCGAGGATTTTCTCCGCGGCGCGATTCCACAGGACGATCCGCCCCTCGCCTCCGACCGCGAACACGCCGTCACCCGCGCGCGCGAGCGCCTGATCGAGACCGTTTGCGTCGAGTGGGCTCATGTCTTCCTCCTCGCGAGCGATCTCATCGGGCGAGGCCGGTCACGATGGTCTCCCGGAGCCGGGCCCGCCGGTACCCCGGGCAGTCGTGGTAGTGGCCCGTCGCGCAGAACCGCTCGAACTCGTCCCGTGAGGGGATTCTCGCCCGTCCCCCCGGCAGCCCGCAGTAGACGGCCGCCCCGAGCGCGCCCTGGCCGGTCGCCAGTCCCGGCCTCAAGTACGGGCACTCCTCGCCCTCCGATCCCGGAAGTCGCACCATGGACGCTCCTCCTGTCCGAGTGGCTCGCTGCGAGGTCCGTGCCAGGACGAAACGTGCGTCGTTCCAGCATCTTGCACAGTCGGCGTTCCCGCCTGGCCTATCCGGGTGGGGCGGCTTCGCCCCATGCGGGGGCCTCACTCATGCGGGAGGAATGACGTCACGCGCCGCGTCAAGCGGGTCCGGCGCGCGCCATCTATATGACGGTGGGCAGCCGGCGCCTCACGTAGTCGCCGACGAGGATCGCCGCCGGGTAGAGGACCTCCTCCTCGGTCCGCGCGTGCAGGACGAGCTTCTCGGCGAACCGCACCACGCCGGGCCGTCGCGCGCGCTTCGCGGCGGCGCTGAGCTTCCGGAGCGCGCCCACCACGGCCCGGTGCTCGGCCAGCATGTGCGGCAGCTCCGTCCTGAGCCGGTCGGTCATGGGGAGCACCGCACGCATGTCCTCGGTCACCTCGCCCCGGGCGAGCGCCCCGAGGAGGCCGAGCGGCGGCAGCGCGTACTCCTCCTCCTTCACGAAGTGCGGGTGCAGCAGCTCGGCGACCCGTGCCGCCGCGGCCCCGACCTGGCCCTTGACCTTCGTCGCGCGCCGCAGCTCCGCGTGCAGCTCCGCGTGCTCCACCGTGAGCGGCCGGGGGATCCTGAATTCCATGTGAGACCTCCCTGGGGGATGTCGCGCCGTCAGCGTTCGCGCCGTCCGAAGGTCGCGTCGAGCCCCCGGATGAGCGCCTGGCGGTCCTCGCGCGTGAGCCTCGCGTACGGACGGAGGACCTTGTAGAACCACGGCGGCATCTCGCCCTGACGCACGGTCTTTGCCGACTCGCGCGCCTCGCGCTGCCGGCGGTTCCACTCGGAGAAGTTCAGCGTCGTCCGGCCCGCGTCCACGTCGCGCTGGAGGAGCCACGACACGGGCGCCAGGTTCGCGTACCAGGGCCAGATCGTCTCGTTGCTGTGGCAATCGAAGCAGGCGCGCCGCGCCAGCTCGCGCGTCTCCCGGCTGTCCCAGGCGGGCTCCATCCTGACCGGCGGGTTCGCGTGGTGCCGCCCGTACGGCACGGTCTGGATGGCGAGCAGGAGAAGCACGACGCCGATCGTCGTTCCCTGCAGGACGACTCTCAGCATCCGGTCGCGTCCTGGCGCGCTAGGCCGCGGCGCCCGCCGTGTCGGCCGGCGACCAGGCGCAGAGCGGATCTTCGCCCAGCACGTCGCCGGTCGCCGCGTACGCGCGGGCGCGCGACCCGCCGCACACGGCGTTGAACGCGCAGATCCCGCAGCGGCCGGCGAAGACGCGGGGCGTTCGGAGGGCGCGGAAGAGCGCGGCGTCCCGGTAGACCGAGATCGGATCGACGTCGCGGACGTTTCCCGCGGCCAGGGGCAGGAAGCCCGACGGCGTGACGTCGCCGTTCGCGGCGATGAACATCACGCCGTTGCCGTCGCGGATGCCGAAGCCCCGCGCGACCGGGCTCGCGCGGATCTCGTCCGCGGTGCGGCCGGCGGCGCGCATCTCCTGGATCAGGACCCTACGGTAGTGCGGGGCCTCGGTCGTCGTGACCGTGAAGGGCCACCGCGCGCTCTGCCTGGCGAGCCACCGGAGCGTCCGCTCGCAGTCGGTCGTGTCGAGCGGCCGGAGCGCCGCGGCCCGCCCGACGTTCACGAGGAAGAAGAGGCTCCAGCGGGAGGCGCCGAGCCGGGCGACGACCTCCGCCGTGGCCTCGAGGTACGGCTCGGTCGCGGCGGCGACGAGCGTGTTGATCTGGAGCGGGATGCCCGCGGCCACCACCCGCTGCGCCGCCGCGAGCGTCCAGCCGAAGCAGCCGAGCACGCCGCGCATGCCGTCGTGCTGGGCGGCGCTCGGGCCGTCGAGGGAGAGCGACATGGCGCTGACTCCCGCGGCCTTGAGCGCGTGGACCAGGCCGCGGGTGAGCCCGGGCGTGGCGCTCGGCGCGACGGCCACGCCGAGGCCGAGCCCGACGCCGTACCGCACGAGGGCGAGGAGGTCCGGACGCTTGAGCGGATCGCCGCCGGTGAAGATCACGTGGGGGGCGGGAGGGCCCGCCGCCGCGAGCGAGCGGAGGACCCGCTCGCACTCCTCCGTCTCGAGCTCGTCCGCCGCGCGCTGGGGCATCGCCTCGGCCCGGCAGTGGCGGCAGGCGAGGTCGCACGCCCGCGTCAGCTCCCAGTAGACCCTGAGGGGGGCGCGCTCGAACCGGAGCGCGCTCACCCGCGCCGCCCGATCGGCACGAGCTCGCGCCGCGCCGGCCCCGTGTAGATCTGGCGGGGCCGGGCGATCTTCTGCTCGGGATCGCCCAGCATCTCCTGCCACTGGGCGAGCCAGCCCGCGGTGCGCGGGATGGCGAAGAGCACCGGGAACATCTCGACGGCGAAGCCCATCGCCTCGTAGATCAGCCCCGAGTAGAAGTCGACGTTCGGGTAAAGCCGGCGCTTGACGAAGTACTCGTCCTCGAGCGCGATACGCTCCAGCTCGAGGGCGATCTCGAGCAGCGGGTTCC
>JACQWC010000079.1 GCA_016209635.1 Candidatus Rokuibacteriota bacterium
CGCGAGGGGCGCGGGGGGGCGGGCCGGGCGGGTCAGCTTCGCCAGCGTCATCCCGATGCGGACGGCGGCCTCGTCGTAGGCGCGGTCGAGCGAGACCGCGTCCCGCCGGTCGATCAGGCAGCTGGCGATCACGAGCAACCGGTGACGGAGGTTGTCGAAGACGAGCAGCGTGTCGGTGAAGAGGAACACGGCGTCCGGCAACCCCAGATCGTCGCGGGCGGTGCGGGGGAGCCGCTCCATGTGGTGCACCATGTCGTACGCGAGGTAGCCGACCGCCCCGCCCTGGAACCGCGGGAGACCCTGGACGCCGACGGGACGGAACTGCCGGAGCAGCTCCCGCAGCGCCTCGAGCGGATTTCCGTCCGGCAACCGTTCGACTCGCCCGTCGGCGCGCTTCAGCGTGAGCCGACCGTTCTTCGCGGTCAGCACCATGCGCGGGTCCGTGCCGAGGAAGGAGTAGCGCGCCCACTGCTCGCCGCCCTCCACGGACTCGAGGAGGAAGGAGTAAGGCCCCGGCCGGAGTCGCAGGTAGGCGGAGAGGGGCGTGTCGAGATCCGCCGGCAGCTCGGCGAACACCGGGACGAGGTTGCCCTCGCCCGCGAGTGCGCGGAACTCGTCACGGGTAGGGGAGAGTGACGGAATTCTCAGACCGGTGGAACTAATGCGCGGCTCAGCGACAGCGCTCTAGGCGAGCGCGTCCAGCTTCTTTCTGAGCTGGGCCTTCGGGACGGCGCCGATCACCTGGTCGGCGACCTTGCCCTGCTTGACCAGGAGAATGGTCGGGATCGACCGGATCCCGTACCGGGCGGCGAGCCCCGGGTTCTCGTCGACGTTCACCTTGGCCAGGGTCACGCGCCCGTCGGATTCCCGCGCCAGCTCCTCGAGCACGGGCGCGATGGCCCGGCAGGGCCCACACCAGTCGGCCCAGAAGTCCACCATCATGAGGCCCTCGTGCTGGACCAACGCCTCATCGAAGTTCTGCTCGGTCAGGTGGACGGTGCCGGCATCAGGCATGCGGAACTCTCCTCTGTCAAAAGATCAACATCCACGCTAACATGCCGCCCCGGCGTGACGCAAGGTCGTGCGTCGCGTTTCCCACGAATACCTTGTCAGTTTGACATTCGCTCATGCTACATTCCTGTGAGCGGTGAAACCGGCCAAGATCCTCGTCGTCGACGACGAAGCGTCCATCCTCCTCTTGCTCAAGGAAGCCCTGAGCCGGTGGGGGTACGAGGTGACGTGTGCCCCGACAGGCGTCGAGGCGCTCGCGGCCCTCAAGACGGACCTCTTCGACGCGGTGCTGACCGACATCCGCCTCACGGACACCAGCGGTCTCGACCTCCTCCGGGAGGTGAAGAAGCAGGACGAGTCGATCGAAGTCGTCATCATGACCGGGTATCCGGCGATCTCCACGGCCGTGGAGGCCCTCAAGGAGGGCGCCTACGACTATCTCTCCAAGCCCTTGATCCTCGACGAGCTGCGCCACCTGATCGCGCGCATGATGGAGCGCCGGTTCCTCCGCGGCGAGGTCCACTCGCTGAGAGCCCGGCTGGGCGAGGAACTGACGGTCAACGAGCTGATCGGCAACTCGCCGGCGATGCAGCGCGTGAAGGAGGTCATCGGCAAGGTCGCGATGACCGACTCGCCCGTCCTGATCGAGGGCGAGAGCGGGACCGGGAAGGAGCTGGTGGCGGCCGCCATCCACCGATTGTCGGTCCGCGCCAAGGGGCCCTTCATCCCCGTGAACTGCAGCGCGATCCCGGCCGACCTGCTCGAATCCGAGTTCTTCGGCCACGTCCGCGGCGCGTTCTCCGGCGCCGTCGCCGACGCCTTGGGTCTCTTCCGAGGCGCCAACGACGGCACGATCTTCCTCGACGAGATCGCCGAGCTCCCTCCAGGGCTCCAGGTGAAGCTGCTGCGCGTCCTCCAGGAGATGCAGGTGCGGCCCGTCGGCTCGACGAAAGCGTACACGGTCGACGTCCGGGTGATCGCCGCCACGAACCGGAACCTCGAGCAGGCGATGCTGGAGGGATCGTTCCGCCAGGACCTCTTCTACAGGCTGAACGTGGTCCGGATCAGCCTGCCGTCGCTCAGGGAGCGTCGCGGGGACATCCCGGCGCTCGTCAGCCACTTCCTCCGTCGGTTCAACCGCCGGTTCCGGCGCGACGTGCGCGGGATCACCCCGGAGGCGCTTGCGGCCCTCAGCGCCTACGACTTTCCGGGCAACGTCCGCGAGCTGGAGAACCTCATCGAGCGCGCCTACGCGATGGGCGCGCGCGACCAGATCACCCTCGGCGACCTGCCGAGCCTCGCGGGCCCGGCGGCCGCTCCCGCCGTCGCCGCCGGGGCGGCGCCGGGAGCCGGAGGTCGCGCCGTCCCTACCTTGGCGGAGGTCGAGAAGGAACTGATCCTCAAGGCGCTCAAGATCTTCGACAACGACAAGGAAGCGGCGGCGCGCGCGCTCGGACTTTCCCGCCGGACGGTCTACCGGCGCCTCAAGGAGTACGGGGTCCTCTAGCCGGTTCCCCACCGGGCTGACGAACTCCGTCACTACGGGTGTCGCCCAGGCACGCGCCTCAGCGACCCCTGACGTCTAATCCCCTGTGAAATCGGCATTTCTTTTGGCATCTTGCCTGCACCACTCCGACGGCATGAGGCAGACTCTCGCCGCGGAGCAATCCTCGAGGCTTGTCCTCGGCGTCGGGTTCGCCGAGGGACGCGACACGGTCGCGGCGGTGCTCGAGGCGGCCCGCGGGGCGCAGGCGGCCCTCGGGGGCCGCGCGGCCCACGTCGCCCTCGTGGTGACGGCGGGGATTCCGAGCCGTGATCTCGTCGCCGCCGTGCGGAGCGTCCTCGGGCCGGTCGGCATCGCGGGAGGCGCCACCTCCGCCCTCCTCGCGGACGCGGGCCCGATCGAGGACGGCGCCTTGGTGGTGTGTGTCGCGAACCCCACCGCGGCCACCGCGGTCGCGACGGGGCGCGACCTCCCACAGGCGAGCCAGTCGGCGGCGCGACTGATCCTGGCGGCGCGGCCGCGTCGCGTCCGCTATCCGCGCGGGCTCACCGTCGCGTTCGCGCGTCCGGCGTTCGGCGCGCCGGCCCAGGAGTTCCTGGCTCCGTGGCGGCAGCTCATGGGGCCGAAGATGCGGACGGCGTGCGCCGTGCTGCCCCTGCCGTTGCTATACGGGGCTCCGAGCGGCGCGCCGCTCGCGAGCGTCGCCTGCGTGGAGGGCCCGTACGCCACGGGCCTCGGGTATGCGGACGGCTTTGCCGACGACGGGTCCGTGGATCCCGAGATCCTGATCCGTGGCGCGGTGGACGCCACGATCACGGCGCTCAAGCGCCTCGAGGGCCAGGGGGCACGCCTGGTCCTCGTCATCGAGAGCGCCGCCCGCCACGCGGCGCTGGGCGCCCTGGCGCGCGACGAGTGGGCCGCGATGCGAAGCGAGGTCGGCGATCGCGCGCCCTGCGTCGGCTGGCTCTGCGCGCAGGTCGCGGCCTACGGGCGCGGCGTCTGGCCGGTCGATGCGCACGGCTCGCTCGTGATCCTGGCCCTGGGCGATCCGCCGCGCGATCAGCTCGGGCTGACGTAACCCTCCAGGCGGTCCGCCGCGACCAGCTCCGGATCCCGATCGGCGGGCTGGCCGTAGCCTCCGCCTCCCGGCAGGTTCACCTCGACCAGCGTCCCGGGGGGGAGGACCTGTTCCGCCTTCGGGTTCGGCGGGCGCTGGCCGTCGACGCGCACCTCGCCGAGCGCGCCGGGGCCGCCGTCGAAGAATCCTCGGGCCGGCGTGGTGGTCCGATCGCACAGGATCGAGCACACGAAGGGCTCGCGGGTCCGCACGCGGAACGCGATGGTCTGGCCGAGCCCGCCCCGGTATTTGCCCGCGCCGCCGGAGCCCTCGCGGAGGCACTTCCGTTCGACGACGAGCGGCGAGAGGCTCTCGATGACCTCGACCGGCGTGCCGAGGACGCCCGAAGGAAACGCGGTCGCGGAGAGGCCGTCCTTGGTCGCGCGCGCCCCGGTCCCGCCGGACGAGAAGAAGATGTGGGTGAACGGCGAGCCGGAGAGGTCCCTCCCGGAGACCTGGATGCCCCAGATGTTGGCCGAGCCCTCGGCCATGACGCGGCCGGGGAGCGCCTGCGCGAGGGCTCCCGCGACGACATGGGGCAGGAAGTGGCCGATGACGTGGCGCGCCGCGACCGGCGCTGGATGCTTCGCGTTCAGGATGGACCCCTCGGGAGCGGTGATCCGGAGCGGTCGGAAGGCGCCCTCGTTGTTGGGAACGTCCGGGCTCACGATCACCTTGACGCCGTACGTCGTGTACGCCTCCGTGTAGTTCATGACCACGTTGACGCCCCGGCGGCTCGCCATGGACGATCCCGCGTAGTCGATCGCAAGCTCGTCCCCGCGCACCTCGCAGCGGACGCGGATCGTGACCGGCTCATCGAAGCCGTCCGACGTGATCGCGTACTCGTAGGCCCCGGGTGCGAGCGCGCGGATCGCGTCGCGCATCGCCCGCTCGGTGCGTCCGATGATCTCGTCGGCGAGCCCCTCCAGCCGCCCGAGCCCGAACTCCTCCATGAACTCGAGCAGGCGCTGGCCGCCCACGGCGCCGCCGGCCATCTGCGCGTGGAAATCGCCCAGGACCATGTCGGGCAGGCGGACGTTCGCCCTGATGATCGCGATCAGCGACTCGTTCGGCCGCCCGCCCTCGTACAGCTTCATGATCGGGATGTGGAGGCCTTCCTCGTACACCTCGCGCGCTTCCGCCGAGAGCACGTGGCCGCCGATGTCGGCGGTGTGGCAGGTGGAGGCGAAGAACGCGACGCACTCGTCGCCCCGGAAGATCGGGGAGCAGATCGTCACGTCGTTCAGGTGCCCCGACGTCTTCCACGGATCGTTCGTGATGAGGACGTCGCCCGGCTGGAGCGTCTCGGGCGGATGCGCCGCCAGGAAGTGCGTCACGGCGAGCGCCATCGAGTTGATGTGGCCGGGCGTGCCCGTAACGGCCTGCGCGACCATGTACCCGCGGCGGTCGAAGACCCCGGCCGAGAGATCGCCTGCCTCGCGGACGATCGAGGTGAACGAGGTCCGCTGGAGCGTGGCCGCCTGCTCGTTGACCACGCCGATGAGCCGGTTCCAGCAGATCTCCAGCGTGACGGGATCCATTAGCGCGGGACCTCGATGACCAGCGCCCTCCCAGGGTCCACGCGGCCCCGCGCCCCGGGGCCGATGACGGCGGTGGACTCGCGCTCCTCCAGGATGACCGGGCCCGTGAGGGTGGCACCCGGCCCGAGGGCGTACCGGTCGTAGACTGGCGTGTCGACGAACCCGCCGGCCTCCGCGAAGTACGCGCGCCGCGCGCCCTTCACGGCGCTCCGCGCGTCGCCGGCCGGACCGCCCCGGGGCTGGCCAAGGCCGAGGGCCGGAGGCGGGCCGGACGCGGTCAGCCGCCAGTTCAGCGCCTCGATGGGCACGCCCTGCGGGAGTCGCTGGTAGAGCGCGCGGTACGCTGCCTCGAAGCTCGCGGTGATGACCGGCAGGCTCTGCGCCGAGAGCGTCCCTCCGGGCAGCGGCGCTTCCACCTCGTGCCCCTGCCCCACGTACCGCATCTCGGCCACCCGCGCGAGGCGGACTTCCTCCGGGGGAACGCCGGCGCGGGCCAGGAGATCGCGTCCTTCCCGCTCCATCTCCGCGAAGCGGGCGTTGATCGTCGACCAGTCGGCCGCGTCCAGATCCTGCCGGCCCGTCCGGACGAAGTCGAAGGCGAGCGGCGCCGCGAGGAGCCCGTAGGCGGAGATGGCCCCCGCGCCGAACGGCACGAGGATGCGTGGCACCCTGAGGATCTTCGCGACCTGCCAGCAGTGCACCGGCCCGGCGCCGCCGAACGCGAACAGCGGATAGGACCGGAGATCCTTGCCGCGCTCGATTCCGTGGATGCGCGCGGCCGCGGCCATGTTCTCGTTCACGACCCGGTGGATGCCCCAGGCCGCCGCGATCACCTCGAGACCGAGCGGGCGGGCGACGTGCGCCTCGATGGCGCGCCGGGCCGCCTCGCGGTCGAGGCGCATGCGCCCGCCCAGGAAGAAGTCGGCGTCGAGGTAGCCGAGGATCAGGTCGGCGTCCGTCACGGTGGGAAGACGGCCGCCCAGGTTGTAGCACGCCGGCCCGGGGTCCGCGCCGGCGCTGTCCGGCCCGACCTTCAGCAGGCCCAGCCGGTCGACCCTGGCGATCGAGCCGCCCCCGGCGCCGATCTCGATCATCTCGATGACCGGCACGCGGATCGGCAGGCCGGAGCCCTTCTTGAAGCGGTCGGCGCGCGCGACCTCGAACTCGCGCGCGACGAGTGGCGCGCCGTCGTCGATCACGCACGCCTTGGCCGTCGTGCCTCCCATGTCGAACGACAGGAGCCGCGGCTCCCCGCGCTCGCGCGCGGCCTGGGCCGCGGCCAGGGCGCCGGCCGCGGGTCCGGACTCGACCAGGCGGATCGGGAGGCGCCGGGCCGTTTGGGGAAGCGCGATGCCGCCGGACGACTGCATGATGTAAAGCTGTCCCGGGATCCCGAGATCCGCGAAGCGCCGCTCGAGATCCTCGACATAGCGCGCCATCAGAGGCGCGACGTACACGTTCGCCGTCGTCGTCGAGGCGCGCTCGTACTCCCGGATCTCCGGCACCACCTCCGAGGAGCACGAGACGACGAGGTGGGGCGCCAGCTCCCGCGCCAGCTCGGCGAGCCGTCGCTCGTGGCGCGGGTTCACGTACGCGTGCAGGAGGCAGATGGCGAGCGCCTCCACGCCCTCCGCGACGAGCGCCGACAGGACGCGGCGCGCCTCGGACTCGTCGAGCGGGTGGTGGACCGTGCCGTCGGCCAGCAGCCGCTCGGGGACCTCCCGGCGGAGGTGGCGGGGAATCAGCGGCGCCGGGGGGTCGATGAAGAGGTCGTACATGTCGTACCGGCCCTCGCGACGGATCTCGAGCGTGTCGCGGAAGCCCGCCGTGGTCAGGAGGGCCGCGCGTGCCCCCTTGCGCTCGATGAGCGCGTTCGTCGCCAGCGTCGTGCCGTGGACGAGGGCACGCACGGCGCGCGCGTCGACGGAGGCCTCGGCGAGCAGCGCCTGGATGCCCTGCTCGACGCCGTGCGCCGGGTCCTTCGGCGTGGTGAGGACCTTTCCGACGCGGATCGTCCCAGTCGCCTCGTCGAGGAGGACCAGGTCCGTGAAGGTGCCGCCGATGTCCACGCCGAAGCGCGCCGACATGTTGCAGCAGTGTACAACGATCGAGCGTGCCCGGGCATCCCTTGACACCCCTCCGGAACCTCCCTAGACTCCGGGCAAGTCCCACAACGGAACGGTCGGGCCTCGGGGAGCGAGAGATGTCCCTTTGTTCGGTCCCCGGACAGCACTTCGGCGCCCCCGGCGACCACGCGGATGGTCGACGGGGGCGCTTGAGGTTTCTCGCCTCGAGACGCCGCGGTGAAAGGAGCGGGGCATGGCGACCAAGGTGAGAGTCAACGTGGCCAATCCGATGGAGCTGCTGGAGCTCCCCGGCATTGGTCCCGCCGAGGCCGGGGCGATCCTGAGATTCCGCGCCGAGCACGGTCCGATCAGGGATGCGGCCGAGCTGGCCAGGATCCTCGGCGGGCGCCCCGTGACCGAGCTCGAGGCGGAGCTGGTGGACTTCACCCCGTCCGGCGACACGGCTCCCGAAGCGCCCGGCGCGTAGGGAGGGGAGGGGCGCGATGGGTATCGTGGCGATTTCTCAGACGCTCGGAAGCCTGGGTGACGCGATCGGACGCGAGGTCGGCCGGACGCTGTCCTGGGAGTTCGCCGACCGGGAGATCATCGCGAAGGCGGCCGAGCGGTTCGCCGAGGGCGTGATGGAGCTCGCGCACGTGACCGAGGAGCGGCCGACCCTCTGGGAGCGCATCACCGACACGAAGCGTCGCTACGTGACGTACGTCGAGGCCATCATCCTCGAGATGGCGGCCCACGACAACGTGATCCTCTCCGGTCGGGCCACGACGATTCTCTTGTCCCCGGTGCGCCACGTCCTGCGCGTCAGGATCACCGCGCCCTGGGAGGCGCGGGCCCGGCGGGTGGAGCAGGAGCAAGGGCTCACGCACGAGGCGGCGATCGACCTCGTGCGGCAGACCGATCGCGAGCGAGCGGCGCGTGTCCGGTTCCTCTACCACGTGGACTGGGACGATCCCCTCCTGTACGACCTCGTGCTGAACACCGAGCGGCTGAGCGTTCCCCGCGCGACGCGGCTGATCGTCGAGACCCTGGAGGAGGACCGCTTTCAGTCCACCCCGGGCGCCCAGCTCGAAGTCACCGACCTGAGTCTGGTCGCCCAGGTCAAGGCGGCATTCCTGGCGAACCCGCTGACCCGCTCGCTGCGACTGTCGGCGACGTGCCGGGACGGCCAGATCTCCGTCGGCGGTATGGTGGACGAGGACGAGCAGGAGAAAGCGGTTCTCGAGATCGCGGGGAAGGTTCCGGGGGTGCGGGGCGTGACCGGCGAGCTGGTGGTGGTGCGCCCGGGTCGCCGCCTCGTCGCCCCGCTCTGAGCGACGGCCTCCGCTCCCACCGCCGCGCGGGCCGCCTGTCGTTGACAAGTGATCTGGCCGCTCGCGTTTGACAAGTGATTTGTCCGTTTAGCGCAAGGCGACCTGACGCCCAGTGGCCGAAAGTTCAGTCCGGCGGCGGCCGCCAGGCGAGCGAGGGGCC
>JACQWC010000082.1 GCA_016209635.1 Candidatus Rokuibacteriota bacterium
ACCATGCCGTGGCCGCCGTTGTTGATGATGACCGTCTTGACCGCGAGGCCGTGGTCGTAGCACGTCGCCAGCTCCTGGCTGTTCATCGAGAACTAGCCGTCGCCGTCGATGTTCACGACGAGCCGGTCGGGGAACGCCGCGGCGACGCCCATCGCCGTCGGCAGGCCGTAGCCCATCGTGCCGAGCCCGCCGGACGTGCACCACCGCCGGGGATGCTTGAACTTGTAGTACTGCGCCGCCCACATCTGGTGCTGGCCGACGCGTACGGGTGTACCGGCATCCGGGCGACGAAGCCGTCCGAGGTGGTCCCGGCGCTGGAGAAGGCCTTCGTCACGCCCGGGCCGGTGGTCGTGGACGTCTGGGTCGACAAGTGGGAGTTCGTGTTCCCCATGGTCCCCGCCGGCGGCGCCAACACGGACATGATCCTCGAGGATCCGAGCGCGGCGGCGAGGGAAAAGGCCGTCAAGTCGCAGACGGGATTCTAGATGCAGAACGGCAGCGAGCCCCGCAAGCACACGATCGCGATCCAGGTCGAGAACCGGTTCGGCGTGCTCTCGCGCGTCGCCGGGCTGTTCTCGGCCCGCGGCTACAACATCGAGAGCCTCTCCGTCGGCGAGACGCTCGACCCCACGGTGTCGCGCATGACGATCGTCGTCCGCGGTGACGAGTTCATCATCGAGCAGGTGACGAAGCAGCTCCACAAGTTGATCGACGTGATCAAGGTGAGCGACCTCACCGACGAGAGCCACGTCGAGCGCGAGCTGGTCCTCATCCGCGTCAACGCCGAGCCGCAGAACCGCGAGGAGATCCTCCGGACGGCGGACATCTTCCGCGCCAAGGTCGTGGATGTCACGGCCATCAGCTTCACGCTCGAGGCGACCGGCGACGAGGGCAAGCTCGAGGCGCTCATCGAGCTGCTCCGCCCGATGGGCATCCAGGAGCTGGTGCGGACGGGCAAGGTCGCGATCGCCCGCGGGCCGAAGACGCGCGCGAAGAAGAGCGAGCCCGCGCGCGAGCGCAGGCCGCGCGTCTCGGAGGATCCGAAGGTCGTCGGCTTCGCCGACTAACGCTCACGAAGAAAGGAACAGGAACACATGGCCGCGAAGATCTACTACGACCAGGACGCGGATCTCGGCCTCCTCAAGGGCAAGCGGATCGCCATCATCGGCTACGGGAGCCAGGGCCACGCCCACGCGTTGAACCTCAAGGACTCGGGCCAGGACGTCGTGGTCGGTCTCTACAAGGGCTCGAAGAGCTGGGCGAAGGCGGAGAAGGACGGCCTCCGGGTGGCGACGGTGGCCGAGGCCGCGGCCGGCGCGGACATCAGCATGATCCTCCTGCCCGACCAGAACCAGCGCCAGGTCTACGAGGCCGAGATCAAGGGCGGGCTCGCCAAGGGCAAGATGCTCATGTTCGCGCACGGGTTCAACATCCACTTCAACCAGGTGGTGCCGCCGCCCGATGTCGACGTCACGATGATCGCCCCGAAAGCACCGGGGCACGTCATGCGCGACCTCTTCACGCAGGGGCCGGGCGTCCCAGCGCTCCTCGCCGTCTATCAGGACGTGTCCGGCAGGGCCAGGGACATGGCCCTCGCCTACGGCAGGGGGGTGGGCTGCACGCGCGCCGGCGTGATCGAGACGACCTTCAAGGAAGAGACGGAGACGGACCTGTTCGGCGAGCAGACGACGCTCTGCGGCGGCATCTCGCACCTCATCAAGGCCGCCTTCGAGACGCTGGTGGAGGCCGGGTACCAGCCCGAGGTCGCGTACTTCGAGTGCATGCACGAGATGAAGCTGATCGTCGACCTCTTCTATCAGGGGGGGCTCGCGTACATGCGCTACTCCGTCTCGGACACCGCCGAGTACGGGGACTACACGCGCGGCCCGCGCATCGTGAGCGAGCAGACGAAGGCCGAGATGAAGAAGATCCTCGGCGAGATCCAGGCGGGGCAGTTCGCCCGCGAGTGGGTGCTGGAGAACCAGGCGAATCGCGCGGGGTTCCTCGCGATGCGGAAGCGCGACGCCGACCACCCGATCGAGGAGGTCGGCAAGCGGCTGCGGGCGATGATGTCCTGGATCAAGCCCCCGCGGATGTAACCGTACCTATGGCACGCCACCCACGGTCAGCCGGACGGAGCCACGCCGTACCCACGGCACGCCACCCACGGTTTGCGCCGGCCTCGCTGACCCCGCTTCAACGGAGCCACGCCGTACCCGCGGCACGCCACCCACGGTTCGCGCCGGCCTCGCGGACGTCGCTCCAATGAAGATCCCTGTCGCGCGGGAGGGCTGGCCCTACGTCCTGGCGCCCGCGGCGCTCGCGGTCGGTCTCGCCCTCGTGGGCTGGCGCGGCTGGGCGCTGGGGGTCGGCGCCGCGGCGCTCGCCTCGCTCGCGTTCTTTCGCGATCCCGAGCGCGAGGTGCCCGCGGTGGCGAACGGCATCCTCTCGCCCGCCGACGGTCGCGTCATCGGCGTGGAGGAGGTGGAGGACCCGTTCGTCGGCGCGGCCGTGCGCGTCGCCGTGTTCCTCTCGCCGCTCGACGTTCACGTGAACCGGTCCCCCATCGCCGGGCTCGTGGTGGGCACGGCCTGGGCACCGGGCCGGTTCGTCGCGGCGTACCGGCCCGAAGCGGTCGCGGTCAACGAGCGCTGCGCCATCCACCTCCAGGGCGAGCGCGCGCGGGTGACGGTGACCCAGATCGCCGGGGTCGTGGCGCGACGGATCGTCTGCCGCGTGCGGCCGGGCGACAAGCTCGCGGCGGGAGAGCGGTACGGGATGATCCGTTTCGGCTCGCGCACCGACTGCGCCATGCCGCGGGGCGCCGAGGTCCAGGTCGGCGTCGGCGACCGCGTCACGGGTGGCGTGAGCGTGCTCGGGGTGCTCCCGTGATCAGGCGACGCAGCAAGGGGTTGCGCCGGCGCCGCTGGCAGGAGCTGCGGGAGAAGCGCGGTCGGGGCATCTTCCTGCTGCCGAGCCTGCTGACGACCGGCAACCTCTTCTGCGGCTTCTTCGCGCTGCTGCTCACGGCCGAGCAGCGCTACGCGGAGGCGGCACTCGCGATCTTCGTGGCCATGATCATGGACATCCTGGACGGCCGCGTGGCGCGCCTCATGAAGGCGACCAGTCAGTTCGGCGTCGAGTTCGACTCGCTGGCCGACGTGGTCTCGTTCTGCGTCGCGCCGGCCTTCCTCCTCTACGCGGTGGCGCTCTCGTCGCTCGGCCGGCCCGCGTGGTTCGGCGCGTTCCTGTTCGTGATCTGCGGCGCGCTGCGGCTCGCGCGCTTCAACGTGCACACGGGGACCGGCGATCGTCGCTTCTTCATCGGCCTGCCCACGCCGGCCGCCGCGGGCGTGGCGGCGTCGACGGCGCTCCTCCTCCAGCGCGGGGAAGCGGCCCGGTGGATGCTCGTGGCGATCGCCGTGGGCACGTACCTCGTCGCGCTGCTGATGGTGTCGACGTTCCGGTACTGGAGCTTCAAGGAAGTGGACTTCGCGCGCCGCCGTCCCGTCCAGTCGCTGCTGGTGGTCGTGCTGGCCGGCATGCTCGTGGCGACGCGGCACGACCTGTTCCCCTTCCTGTTCTTCACCGGGTACGCGGTGTCGGGCCCGCTGCGGCGGCTGATCGTCGGGCGGACCCCCGCGGTCGCGCCGGGTCAACTCGAGGCCAAGGAAACGCAGTGAACCAGGGGGCTACCATGGATCGCGTCATCATCTTCGACACGACATTGCGGGACGGTGAGCAGGCGCCGGGCTTCTCGATGAACACGATGGAGAAGCTCGAGATGGCGCGCCAGCTCGCGCGTCTGAACGTGGATGTGATCGAGGCGGGGTTCCCGATCTCCTCGGAGGAGGACTTCGGGGCGACCCGCGAGGTCGCCAGGCAGGTCGGCACGCTCGAGGGCGCGCCGGCGATCTGCGGGCTCTCTCGCGTGGGGCTTGCCGACATCGACCGCTGCTGGGAGGCTGTCAAGTACGCGCGGAAGCCCCGGATCCACACCTTCGTCGCGACGTCGGACATCCATCTCAAGTACAAGCTCCGCAAGTCGCGGGCCGAGATCCTGAAGGCCGCGGTCGAAGCCGTCCGGCACGCGCGCGGGTACTGCGAGGACGTGGAGTTCTCGCCGGAGGACGCCTCCCGCTCGGACTTCGACTACATGTGCGACGTCCTGTCGGCGGTGATCGAGGCGGGCGCGGGCACGATCAACATCCCCGACACGGTCGGCTACGCGATCCCCCGGGAGTGGGGCGAGCGCATCGCGCGGATCCGCGAGCGGGTGCAGGGGATCGAGCGCGTCGTGCTGTCCATCCACTGCCACAACGACCTCGGCCAGGCGGTGGCCAACTCGCTGACGGCGCTCATGCACGGCGCGCGGCAGGTGGAGTGCACGATCAACGGTATCGGGGAGCGTGCGGGCAACGCCTCCCTCGAGGAGATCGTGATGGCGCTCCGGACGCGCAAGGACTTCTTCGGGATCGACACGCGCGTGCGGACCGAGGAGATCTTCAAGACCTCGCGGCTCTTGTCCCACATCACGGGCGTTCACGTCCAGCCGAACAAGGCGATCGACGGCGAGAACGCCTTCGCCCACGAAGCCGGCATCCACCAGGACGGCGTGCTGAAGGAGAAGCTCACCTACGAGATCATGCGGCCCGAGGACATCGGGCGGCCGTCGAACAAGCTCGTGCTGGGCAAGCACTC
>JACQWC010000084.1 GCA_016209635.1 Candidatus Rokuibacteriota bacterium
CGGTCCGCTGGGACCGGCTGCTGGCGACCTATGGAGGCTTCTTTCACCTCGCCTGTGCCCTCCTGGTGCTTAGGCGGGTTGTGAAATGACTTCTAGTCTCCGCCTCCGCCGAGAGCCGCTAGTTGACGCGGGAGAGCTGGCGGACGTGGTCACGGATCTTCCGCGCGACGTCGGGCGCGAAGACGCCTCGGTACGGCGCCATCGCGGTCCCCGGGCGCCCGCTGAGCACGGTCTCGACGAACTGCTCGTCCGTCCCTTTGAAGGCCTGGAGACTGGGCGCGATGCTGGTGCCGCCCCCCTGGACGCCGTGGCACGTCGCGCACACCTGGGCGAAGACCTGGCGCGCCCGCTCGTCCACGGGCGCGTTCGCCGCCATTTCGATCACGGGAACGAGCGCGTGCACGTAGGCGAAGATCGATCGCGCCTGGAGGTCCGTCAGGAGTCCGCCCCAGGGCGGCATGCCTCTCGCGTTCCGACCCTCGAGGACGGTCCGGACGAAGCGCGCCTCCGCCCCGAGCGGGTACGCCTGAAGGCGCGGAACGGCGCCTCCGCCGCGACCGTCGATCCCGTGACACTGCTCACAATTCGCCTCGAAGAGCAGCCGGCCCTCGATCGGGTCGGGTTCCCGGATCATCGTCCTCGTCGCCGATTCGCGGCCGTCGACGAGGGGAACTCCGTAGCGGCCGAGGGTCGTGGCGACGGCGCCGTTCGCCCTGAGCTTGGCGATGGCCTGGTCGACGGCGGCGGCGAGCGCCTGATCCTTGCGGAGAAACGCGATGCCGAAGTCCACGGCGAGGTCGGGGTCCGCGACGCGGATCATCGTGAGGTCCGCGACCCCCGCGCGCTGCACGAACCAGCCCGCTTTCGGCGCCCAGAGGAGCGCCGCCCGGGTTTCCCCTGACCGCACGGCGGCGAACGCCGCCTCCTGGGTCCGATAGGTCCGCCGCGGGTACCCCGTCCCGAGCAGGAAGAGGTCGGCCGGGCTCAGCGCCTCGACGGCGGTCGGGCTCCCGCGGAGATCGACGACGCCCGCGACGCCCCCTCCCACCCGTGTGACGATGACGTGGCGCATCGTGTAGTAGGCGCGCGAGAACCCGAGTCGCGGATACGCGTCGGCGAACCCGGGCGAAACGGGGAGCCCGGGAAAGAGATCGCACTCGCCCTCCGTGAGATTGGCGAGCGCGCGCCGGGCGGAGACGGTCGAGACCCACTTGAGCTCGGCCACCGCCCCGAGCTCGGCCGCGACCAGTCGCATCACTTCCACGTCGTACCCGGGCGTCCCCGGATCGCGGCTCGAGAAGGGAAGGTTATCCGGGTCGGCGCAGACGGTGACGGACTTGGACGTCCGGATCTCCGCCAGCGTCTTCGCCTGGCGGGCCTCGCCGGTTACGACGAGGCCCGCCACGAGCAACAGCGCGAGAAGGGTTGTCGGGACGACCCGCGCGATCAGTCGGGCAGCCCGTAGACCACCAGGAGGCCGTTGAAGTTCATGTCGAGCAGGTGGTCGAGCTTCCGCTCCGCCGCGAACCAGCCGCGGATCCGGGTCTTGCCCCCGACGACCACCGCGATGTGCTGCTTGCCGTTCACCGTGTAGGAAACGGGGCCGGTCGAGGCGAGCTGACCGTTGTTATGCTCCCAGACCAGCTTGCCCGTCTTCGCGTCGAGCGCCCGGAACTGGCCCTCCATCGTCTGGAAGAGGACGAGCCCGCCTCCGGTCGACAGGAGCCCCGAGTGGATCGGGGGCGCCTTGGTCACATGCTCCCACGCCATGTCACCGGTGTTCGGGTTGTAGGCGCGGATCGCGCCCGCGTTCTCGCCCTTCTGCACCACTTCCCACGCGATTCCCACGTAGGCGAGGCCGCGCGTCCACTTGATCTCCTTCACGTAGCCGTACTTCATGCAGAGATCCATCGTCGGGACGTAGACGAGCCCGGTCTGCGGGCTGTAGGACGAGGGCACCCAGTTCCGCGAGCCGAGCAGCGCCGGGCACATCTCGATCTTGTCGCCGCCCATGAGTGGCCGCTTTCCGGGCGCCTCGATGGGCCGGCCGGTCTTCATGTCGATCCCCTCCGCCCAGTCCACGCTCTTGGTGAACTTCTTGGCGTAGAGGATCTTCCCGTCGCGGCGGTCCAGCGCCGTGACGAATCCCGGCTTGTGGAAGGAGACCACGGCGGGGACGTCCTGCCCATCCCGCTTGAGGGTGAGGACGGTGTGCTCGTTCATCGTGTCGAAGTCCCAGGCGTCGGCGGGCACGTACTGGTAGTGCCACTTCACCTTCCCGGTCGCCCGATCGACGGCGAGCACCGAATTCGTGTAGAGGTTGTCGCCCTTCCGCACTGCGTCGATGAACGGTGAGGGGTTGCCGGTCGCGAAGAAGACCGTATCGGACTGCGCGTCGTACGTCGGCGGCAGCCAGATCGACCCGCCGCCGCGCTGCCAGGAGTCGCCTTCCCAGGTGTTGCCGCCGGGCTGTCCGGGCTCGGGGACGGTCCAGAAGCGCCAGACCTCCTTGCCGGTCTTCGCGTCGAAGGCGGCCGCCCACCCGCGAATGCCCATCTCGCCCGGGCCGGCGGGGCCGATGATGAGCAGGCCCCTGGCGACGAGCGGCGGGCTGTTCAGGTAGTAGCCGTCCTTGTAGTCGGCGGCGGTCGTCTCCCAGACCTGCTTGCCCGTTCTCGCGTCGAGCGCGACGAGCTTGGCGTCGAGGGTCGGGACGATGACGGTGTTCTCGTAGAGCGCAACCGCGCGGCTCTGGGGGTGGACGCGCGCGAACGCGGTCAGGTCCTCGGGCGTCTTCTTCGTCCATTTCCAGAGCTGCTTTCCGGTCGCGGCGTCGAGCGCGTAGACGGTGTTGTGGGGAATGTTGGCGGCGGTGACGATCATTACCCCGTTGTTGACCATCGGGAAGCTCTGCTGCTCGCCGAGCTCGCCGAGAGACTTCATCCACTTGATCTGCAGCCGCTTGGCGTTCCCCGCGTTGATCTGGGCGAGCGGGCTGTAGCTCCAGCCGTCCTGCGTCCGGTAGTACTGGAGCCAGTTGTTGGGGTCCTTGGCGGCGTTCAGGAGACGCTCGTCGGTGACCGGCGTCCACTTGACCGCGTCCTGTGCGCCCGCCCCGCCGAGGCTTGCAACCAAGAGCACGAGCACCGTGAGGAAGAGTGTTCGGCGAAGCAGAGCCAGCATGGTGACCTCCCTGCGTTAAGGGGCCTGGGACCGATGGCTCACCTGGAGTGGTGCGAGGAAACTAATACCCCCTTGGGAGCTTGTCAATGGCTCGACGTCCCGCGAAGTCCGGTACTCGCCCCATGAGGATCGAGGCGTGCGTTGGAAGTGGCCGTCACCGCGACAGTCTTCGCCTGGTACGAGGGCTTGCGGAGCACCCTTGCCGGGTCCGGCCGCGGCCAACGCTTACGGGACGATGGTGGCGTAAAACACGTCCGGGTCCCCATTGCGGCCATCCGCCCAGACGGCATGGAAGCCGTTGGCGGACCCGACGAGGTTGATGTAATCGCCGAAGTTCGGTTGCGCATCCGAGCTGGTCGCCGGCCAGTTCGAGGCCACGTCAGTGACCTGTTGATCCACGCCGGTTCCCCCATCAGGAGAGACGTCGGCGAACACATTGGTGATACCGCCGTTGTTGCGGAACCAAAGGATGCCCACGCGACCGCTCGGATCCACGCTCACCCAGGGGAAGAAGTCGTCGGCGCTGTCTCCCGGGGTGTCGTTCACGGCAACCGGCGTGCCGCAGACCGGGGTGTTGCCCGACAGGGTGCACCTGTTCAGCGCCACGTCGTAGCGGCCGCTGGCGGCCGTCTGCCAAGCCACGTAGATCGTCCCGTTGTTCGGCCCGCCGCTCCTGTCGATGTCGATGAACGGGCTCTCGAGGATTTCGGTGCGGTTGTAGCCCACCGGCTTGACGCCGCGGAAGGCATTGCTCCGAAGGCGCCCCACGATGACCGACGGGCCAAACGTCTGCCCCTGATCGATCGAGCAGCGCATCTGGATCTGGGGCGTCGAGTGGGTGAGCCACCCCCTGACCCAGGCCACGCACACTTCCCCGTTCGGGCCCACGGCCGGATAGGATCCCTGGTTCACCACGAACAGTTCCTCCGGCTGGAGAACCACGGGCGCGCTCCAGGTGAGGTTCCCGTCGGTCGAGCGCCGGAGCTCGATCTGTCCGTTGAACCCGAAGTTCGTGTAGGAGAGATACAGGTTGTTGGTCAGCCGGTCGCAGACCAGATACTCTTTGTCCTCGAACCGGCTCGGCGTCTGGGTGACGTTGACCGGCGGGCCCCAGTTCACCGTGGTGCCCACCCGCGTCCCGGTGTGCACGCTGACATCGGCATTCGCCGCCCCAGCCGGGAAGAAGAGGTTCGCCATGAAGACCTGGTCCGGGTTGTCGCACACGGCCAGGGAGGGGTCTCCGCTGACCAGGCCGCCTCCCTGCGGGAGGCCTCCGCCATCGGTCCAGGTGGTACCGCCATCGATGGACACCCCGAAGCCCGAGACTCCTACCGCGGGGTTGAAGAAGCCCTCGGAGTCGTTCCACCCGGCGTAGAGGATGGACCCGCCGTTGGTGGCAATGGTGGTCTCGCTCTGCGTGCATCCGTTGCCGTTGCAGATCTGTCCGGCCCGATCATTCACCAGCCCGTTGGTCGAGACGGCCTGGCCGCGCGCTTGCGGAAGGCCGGCCGGTTCACCCGATCCGGGCGTATCGGAGAGTGTCGGCGGCCCGAGCAGTCCGCTCTGGGCCACGCCCGGCGCCGGCTGCAACAGGATCAGCAGAGCGAGAGTTCCAGCACCCAGCACAGCACGATTCAGTCGACGAGTCATACGGGGACCCTCCCAATATTCACTTCACGAGGCTCGGCGGGACAATGCCGATCGCTTCCTGCTCCTTGCAGACGAGCACATACGGGGTCCGACTTCGAATCAGCCGGAGCGTCCTGAAATGTTTCTCCTCCAGCGCCTCCTTCCCGCACCGACAGCCCAGCGCCTCCGAGGTCAGCACGGCGTTCACTGGACACGCCGGCGCGCTCGTATCGCGCGGACACGGTTCATCGACGTCCAGCCCGTGCCCGTGTCCCATGCTGGACAGGAGCCCGACGGCGACTCCCGCCGAAATGAAAAGCGCCCGAACCCAGCGATTCGGGCGCCCTTTCCTAGTTGGGAACGATGGCGTCGCAGCCCGCATCTCCGCTGCTGTCCGCGTCGCAGCTGATGCAGCTCGGCCTGCCTTGACCGATCGCGCTCATGGAGCCGGCGAGCTGCGCAGCGCTCCCCCCGTTCGACACCCGGACGGCGCTATCGGCGCCCCCTTGCTGCCCGCTGCCTGCGAGAAGGCGAAGGACGCGCCCGCCGCGATGGGGAACCGAATGATGTCCCCGTCCTTGTACGTGATTCGCACTTCCCCGTCTGCGCCCAAGTTCGCCACCGCCACGTGATAGGTGAAGGCGCTGTTCGCCGAACACACCGCCCCGGAGTCCGGCTGATTCGCCGGGTTGGTCCCGTCGAACAGCGCGAAGTCGCTCGTGTCCGCGCTCGCTCCCGTAGCCAGTGCCAGCACAACGATCGGCGCCAAGCTCAGGCGCAGGAGAGCTCCGCTCGTTCTCATCGCTGCCTCCTTTGTCCTCTATCTACCTCTCTGCATGTCCCGAAGCGTGTTTCCCCACCCGGGCCTCGGCGAACCCACCTCTGACCGCCGGTGTGCGATCCGACACACGTGCCACACGGGAGCAAGACACATGCCGATCCTGTAAGCTGGCGATTCTCCGCGCGATTGCGATTTCCGAGCGGCGGCGCTGGCGGCCGCTTGACGCGGAAAGAATGCACAGCGCGTCACCTGTTCGACAGACGGCTGCCCGGCCGGCGTGCCGCTCGCGCCGCCCCTCTTGCGTTAGAATCTCCCCGAGGCGACGATGGCTGCTCTCATCACGGCGCTGCTCGCGACGCTGCTCCTCGCGACGCCCGGCGCCGCGCAGACCGACTTCGGCGGTGGCGACCCGAGGGAGCGCTACTTCAAGCTCGACTGGACCGTCGAGACGCCCAAGGCCGCGTCGCCGCGGATCACGGGGTACGTCTACAACGAGTACGGCCGGCCCGCGGCCGAAGTGCGCCTGTTGATCGAGGCGTTCAACACGTCCGACAAGGTCATCGCGCAGCGCTACGAGTGGGTGCCGGGGCTCGTGCCCGCGCTCGCGCGCGCGTACTTCGAGGTTCGGGGGCTGCCCCCGGCCGCCCGGTATCGCGTGCGCGTCCACTCGTACACGTTCGTGGAAAGCGGTCGGTGTGTCGCCTGCTAGCCCGGGCGAGTGCCCGGCGTGTCTCGGGCGGTGGCCCGCGGACGACCTCCGGATCGCCGACTGCGGGCTGACGGTCGCCTATCTCCACGACGACCAGTTCTTCCCCGGCTGGGTGATGCTCGTCCTGAAGCGCCACGTGACCGAGCTGTTCGAGCTGACCCGTGACGAGCGCGGCCGGCTCATCGAGGAGGTGACGGCCATGGCGCGGGCGCTCGCGACGGCGTTCGCCGCCCGGAAGGTCAACTACGGGCTCCTGGGGAACTTGATCCCGCACATCCACTGGCACGTCGTGCCGAGGCTCGCCGACGATCCGGCGCCGCGCGAGGCCGTCTGGGGCGTCGCCCACGCGCGCACGCGGCTGACGGCGGGCGAGCTGCAGGAGCGGATCGCGCTGATCCAGGCGCACCTCGCGAAAGGAGAGTCATGAGCCGGGCGGGTCTCTTGCGACTCGTGGGCGTTCTCGGCGTCGTCCTGTTCCTCGCGTCGGCGTTCACGCCGCTCCCGAATCTCCTGGCGGGCGCCCTCGCCACGCGCCCGCGGGTCGAGCGTGCCGACGCGATCGTCGCGCTGGGCGGCGGCGTGTTCCCCGACGGCAAGCTCCGGCAGAGTTCCCTCCGCCGGGTGCTCGAGGGGATCGTTCTCTATCGCCAGGGGCTGGCCCCGCGCCTCGTGCTCCTGGGCCCGGCCTCCGAGGCCGAGCGGCGCGTGGCGCTCGCCAATCAGCTCGGCGTGCCGCCCGAGGCGCTCCTGATCGACGACGGGGCATGGACGACCCGCGAGGAAGCGGAACGGATGAAACGCCTCCTCGCCCCCCACGGCGTCCGGCGCATCCTCCTCGTGGCGAACTCCCAGCACCAGGCCCGCGCGCGGGCGCTCTTCGAGCGCGCCGGCTTCGAGGTCCTGGCCGCCAACGCGGACGAGTTCTCCTACGCCGCGACCTTGCCCGAGGATCGACTGGATCTCATGCGGCGCACGGTCCGCGAGTTCGTGGCGCTCCTGTACTACCGCGCCGCGGGCTACCTCTAAATCGGAGGACGTATGGAGCAGTCCTTTCTCCTGGTCGTGGTCACGCTGACGTCGGCCGGCGCGTGCTGGCTCGGCGCCAGGACGCTCGGGCACTCGGTGGCGGCGCTCGGCGCCGCGCTGGGGAGGATGTTCGAGTGTGCCGGGGTGGTGCTGGTCTTCTTCGCGGCGAACCTCGCGGTCGGGAGCCTCGCCGTCCTGGCGGTCCGTGCCCTCATGCGCGACTTCGTCTCGCTCTACCTGGCGGCCGACCTGACGCTGCTCCTGGTCGCGCTGCTCCAGGGCCTCGTCTTCCAGTCGTGGCGGGAGACGGGGCGCGCGACCCGCGATCCGCGGGCGTCCGAAGTTTGACCGCCCCTACTCAGCATGGTAGCGTTTGGAGGCTCGGCGTCGTCGCCGGGCCCGCTCTCATCAGGCGCGTGTGGCGCGGGCTCGTGGTGCAGCCTGGTTAGCACACTGGACTGTCAATCCAGAGGTCGCGGGTTCAAATCCCGTCGAGCCCGCCATTCAAAAACGCGGGGTGTCGTCCACCCCGCGTTTCGTCGTTCCGACCAGGTGCCCAAATAGTGCCTATCGTGCTGCGGCAACGGGCCGGCGCCGCTTCACCTTGACGAAACCCGGCATCAGCAGATAGGACTGGACGAGTGATCTCCGGAGCGACGTAGATGGCGTGGGAGACCTGGACCGCGCTCGGCTGGCAGGCGTGGCTCACCGCGGGCGTGGTCGTCATGGTCCTGCTCGTCTTCTCGCTCAAGGACCTGGCGACCGATCTCGTGCTGGTCGGCACGATCTCGGGCCTCCTGATCGTCGGCGTGCTGACGCCCCGCGAGGCGTTCGCCGGCCTCGCCAACGAGAGCATCATTACCATCGCCGTGCTCTACGTGGTCGTCGCGGGGTTGGACGCGACCGGAGCGACCGCGCTGATCGCCGAGAAGTTCCTCAGTCGACCCCGGACCATCACCGGCGCCCTGGCCCGGATGATGTTCCCCGTCACCTTCATCAGCGCGTTCATGAACAACACCCCCGTGGTCGCGATGTTCATGCCGGCCGTGAACGACTGGGCCAAGAAGAACGCCATCCCGGCCTCCAAGCTCATGATCCCCCTCAGCTACGCCGCGGTGCTCAGCGGGACGGTCACGATCATCTCGACGTCCAGCAACCTCCTCGTCGACGGCATGCTCCGCCAGGCCAAGGGCCACGGCATGCACATGTTCGAGCTGACCTGGATCAGCATCCCCATCAGCGTCGGTGGCGTGCTGTTCGTGGTGCTGACTCATCGCTGGCTCCTGCCGGCCCGCCGGCCGGCCGAGGCGCCGTTCGGTGACCCGCGGGAGTACACGATGGAGATGCTGGTGGAGCCGGCGGGGCCGCTCGTCGACAAGACGATCGAGCGGGCTGGCCTGCGCCAACTCCCCAACGCGTTCCTGGCCGAAATCGACCGCGACGGGGAGATCCTGGCGGCCGTGTCGCCCCAGGAACGGCTCCGCCCGAACGACCGGCTGATCTTCGTGGGCGTCCCCGACGCGATGGTGGACCTGTACCGGATCCGCGGCCTGGCGCCCGTGACCGACCAGATCTTCAAGCTCGGCGCGCCGCGGGCGCACCGCTGTCTGATCGAGGCAGCGGTGGCCCACGGGAGCCCGCTGGTGGGCCAGTCCGTCCGTGACGCGCGCTTCCGCAGCGTCTACAAGGCGGCAGTGATCGCGGTGGCCCGCCGCGGCGAGCGCATCCGACGCAAGATCGGCGACATCGTCCTCCGCGGCGGGGACACGCTGCTGCTGGAAGCGGACACGGCTTTCGTCCAGGAACACCGCAACTCGAACCACTTCTACCTGGTCAGCCGCCTCGAGGACTCCACGCCAGTGCAGCACAACCGGGCGACGCTGGCGATCGCCCTCCTGATCGGCATGATCGTGGTCGCCAGCTTGGAGTGGCTGTCGATGCTCAAGGCCGCGATCCTGGCCTCGGGACTGCTGATCGGCAGCCGTTGCTGCACGGCGACGGCAGCGCGGCGCAGCGTCGATTGGAAGATCATCGTCTCCGTCGCCGCCGCCTTCGCGCTGGGGACCGCAGTGGAGAAGACCGGACTGGCCAAGGCGGTCGCTCAGACCCTGACGTCCGCGGCCGGGAGCAGTCCGCTCCTGAGCCTGATCGCGGTCTACGCCGGGACACTGCTGCTGACCGAAATGGTCTCGCACGGCGCCGCCGTCTCGCTGGTGTTCCCGATCGCGCTGCAGACGGCGGCCAACCTGGGACTCGGCTACATGCCGTTCGTGGCCGCCGTCATGGTGGCGGGCTCGCTCGGGTTCGCGACACCGCTCGGCTACCAGACGCACATGATGGTGTACGGCCCCGGCGGCTATCGCTTCCGCGATTTTCTCCGGATCGGCATACCGATGGACGTGCTCTGCGGCGTGATCGCCGTCACGATGATTCCCCTCTGCATACCCTTCCGGCCGTCCTGACGCCCCTGGAGAACGCCCAGGGGAGGGTCCGGGGGCCCAAGACAGGGCTTGACAAGATCGAACGGTCGTACTATTTTGGCGCCATGGCCGCCATGAGGACGGCGACAGCGGAGCGGGCCAGGTCCCCCCGACCCACGGCCAAGGGCGAGCGGACCCGGGAGGCGATCCTCAACCACGCCCTCGCCCTCGCCACCCGGATCGGCTTCGAGGGCCTGACGATCGGCCGGCTCGCGGGGGACCTCCGGATGTCCAAGAGCGGCCTCTTCGCCCACTTCCGCTCGAAGGAGGCGCTGCAGATCGAGGCGCTCCGGCTGGCCCGCGGACGCATGGTCGAGGACGTCGTCCGTCCCGCGCTCACGGTGTCACGCGGCGAGCCGCGGTTGCGCGCGCTCTTCGAGCAGTGGCTGGCGTGGGAGCAGTCGCCGACGCTGCCGGGCGGTTGCCCGTTCGTGACGGCGTCCTTCGAGCTGGACGACCGGCCGGGCCCGGTGCGCGACTTCGTCGCGCAGAACCTCCAGGACTGGATCGACACGCTCGCCGGTGCCGCGCGCATCGCGGTCCAGGAGGGCCACTTCCGCGCCGACCTCGACTGCGACCAGTTCGCGCACGACTGCCACGGCATCGGTCTCGCCTTCGTCCAGGCCTCGCGGCTCATGCGCGACCCGAAGGCCCGCACCCGCGCCGATGCCGCCTTCGAGGCCCTGCTGCGGGCCGCGCGTCGCCGATCATCCGCCGCCGCGTCCAGCGGCCGGCGCCGCTAAGACCCGAAAGGAGATCTGCCATGACCGACGCTGAGTACGTCTCGACAATGAAAAGCACGATCGTTCGGTCCTACAAGGAGCCCCGGCTCCTTCCGCTCGTCCGCGCGGGAAATCGGACGCTCGGCGCGCTCGCGCCGGGCCTCGCCGCAAGACTGGCCGAGCGGCTCTTCCTCGCGCCGCCGCGCCATCGCCGGCCCCAGGCCGAGATCGCGCTCCTCGCGTCGGCACGGGCGAGGCCCATGCGCCTCGGCGATTCCCGCATCGAAACGTGGAAGTGGGGCGCTGGCCCGAGGGTGCTCCTCGTCCACGGCTGGGGCGGGCGCGGCGGCCAGCTCGGGGCGTTCATCGAGCCGCTCGTCGCCCGTGGATTCTCGGTCGTCACGTTCGACGCTCCGGGCCACGGCGCCTCTCCGGGAGTCCTCGCGACCATCCCGCAGATGGTCGCCGCGGTCCGCGCGGTCGCCGCCCAGCAGCGCGGTCCGGTCAGCGGCCTGATCGCGCACTCGGTCGGCGGCGTCGTTGCGGCGCGGGCCCTCTACGAGGGACTCGTGGCGGCCGCCGCCGTCTTCCTCGGGACGCCGGCCGATCTCGTCGGTCCGGCGGCCCGGTTCACGGAGACCCTGGGCTTTTCCCGCCGCGTTGGTGAGCTGATGCGCGAGCGGATCGAGCGGCGCGTCGGCATGCCATGGTCTGCGTTCCGCGTGCCCGAGCTCGCGCCGTCGCTCGGGGTCCCCCTGCTCGCCGTCCACGATCGCGGCGACGGCGAGGTCCCGTGGCAGCACAGCCGCATCATCGCGCGCGACTGGCCCGGGGCGGAGCTGCTGACGACCGACGGGCTCGGCCATCGCCGCATCCTCCGCGACCCGGACGTCATCGGCGCGGCGGTCGCCTTCATCGCCGCGCGGGTAGCGGAGCGGCGCACGGCGACGGTCGCCGCGCACGGCGCGGGGGCGGTGCGGCTCGAGGCGGCCACGGCGCCCTGAGGGCTTCCCCGAGATCGCCGTCGCTCCCGAGGCCTTCGCCGAGTAGAATCACCTCCGACCCCGAGCCACCGCCCGGGCCAGGAGGTCCTCCCATGGAATACCGGATCATCTCGGCCGACGACCACATCGACCTGCCCTGGCTGCCGAAGGATCTCTGGGAGAAGCGCGTGCCGGCCTCCTGGCGGGACCGCGCGCCCAGAGTGGTGGACACCGCCGACGGACCCTGGTGGGTCTGCGGCGCCGAGCGCTGGGAGCCCTGGGGCGGACGCAAGGGCGCGGCCGGCGCGATGGGTGGCCGGCGGCTCGCCCTCGACCGCGGGGGCGTCCTCGAGCCTGGCGTCCTCCGGCCGACGACGACCGCGCTGCGCCTCGCCGACATGGATCGTGACGGCATCGACGCCACGGTCATGTACGGGCCGATCGTGCCGCTCCTCGTCGCCGACCCGGACCTCCGCCGCGTGTGCTACCACGCCTACAACGACTGGCTGACCGAGTTCTGCGCGACCGCGCCCGAGCGGCTGGTCGGCGTCGGCCTGATCCCCATCGACGACCCCAAGGAGGCGGCCGACGAGGTGCGCTATCTCAAGCAGGTCGGGATCCGCACCGGCATGTTCCTGGCGGCGCGCGTCACGACGCCGCTGTGGGACGACGTCTGGGAGCCCCTGTGGGAGGCGGCGGCCGAGACGGGGATCCCCCTCGGTTTCCACCTGAGCGGCGGCCACCGCACGGTGGTGATGAGCGGCCCCAAGGCCAACCACCCCGGCAACATGGGTGTGCGCGTCGCCTGCTCGCAAATCCAGATGGACGAGCCGCTGGCCGCGGTGATCTTCTCGGGCGCCCTCGAGCGCCACCGGGGACTCAAGATCGTGCTGGCCGAGACGGGGATCGGCTGGCTTCCCTACATGCTCGAGCGGATGGACGACAGCTATCAGAAGTTCGTCGACGCTCCCGAGTACTGGAGGATGCACGGCGGTCTCGCCATCACCATGCCCCCGAGCGCCTACTTCCGGCGCCAGATCTGGGGCACCTTCCAGACCGACCGGGCCGGCCTGCGTCTGCTCGACGTGCTCGGCGAGGACCGCGTGATGTGGGCCTCGGACTACCCGCACGCCGACAGCACCTGGCCGGAGTCGCAGAAGGCGATCGAGGAGAACTTCCAGGGCGTGCCGGACGCGGCGCGCCGGCGGGTCCTCTGCGAGAACGCCCGCGAGCTCTACGGGCTCCGGGCCCGACGCGAGCCAGCCGCCGATCGGGGATCTCGCGCGTGAGGCGCGAAACCGCGTGAGGCCGACGGCGTCTCCGACCACGCGGCATGCGAGGGAGCGTCGTCAGTAGCGGTAGACCTTCCCCGTTGTGATCGTCGCCGGGATGCTCCTCGACGCGATCTCGATCTACTACGTCTTCGTGCCGATCTTCCTCCCGCTGATGAAGCAGTTCGGCTGGGATCCGATCTGGTTCGGCGTCATGATGACCGTCAACCTCGCCGTCGGCACCATCACGCCGCCGGTCGCCGTGAACCTCTACGTCGCCTCCCGCATCGCGAACACCTCGATGGAGGAGATCTCGCGCTGGGTCCTACCGTTCTTCCTGGCGCTGCTCGTGGCGCTGGCCCTCGTCACCTACATTCCCGCGTTGAGTCTCTGGCTGCCCGACGTTCTAGGGATCCGCTGAAGGGGATCGGCTGCCCTGTCACCAGCGGTGAGCGCTCAGTCAGGCTCCCCAGTCCGCCGCCAGCCGGTAACCAACCCCCGGCTCTGTTGAGAGATAGCGGGGACGGGCCGGCTCGGCTTCGAGCTTTTGCCGCAGGTGACCCATGTAGACGCGAACGTAATGCGCGTGATCGGTGTGCGTCGGCCCCCACACCTCCCGGAGCAACTGCTGGTGCGTCACGACCTTTCCCGCATGCCGGACGAGCGTCGTCAGCAGCTTGAACTCGATCGGCGTCAAGTGCACCTCCTTGTCGCCCACGAACACCTGGCGACGCAAGAGATGCACCGTGAGCTCGCCCACCTTGAACGCGGCCTCGTCCGCTTCGTGCGAGACGCCGACGGCATGCCGGAGCGCGACGCGGATCCGCGCGAGGAGCTCCCCGGCCCCAAAAGGTTTGCTCACGTAGTCATCGGCGCCCGCGTCGAGGGCGGTCACCTTGTCCCGCTCCTGGCCTCGCGCCGACAAGACGATGATCGGAACGGCGGTCCATTCCCGCAGTCGCTGGATGACCTCGAGGCCGTCCATGTCCGGCAATCCCAGATCGACGATGACGGCGTCGGGCTGGCGGGAGGCGACTTCCACGAGGCCGTCCGCACCGGTCGCCGCTTCGAACAGCCGGTATCCATGGCTCGTCAGCGTGGCCCGCAGGAAGCGTCGGATCTGCGGTTCGTCCTCGATCAGGACGACAACGGGGTCAGGCATCGGCCGGCACCGAGACAGGTGGCGCATCGGTCAGCGGCAGCGTGAGGAGGAACGCAACGCCGCCCTCGGGGAGGTTTTGTGCCCAGATGCGCCCGCCATGCGCAGTGACGATGGCCCGGCAGATCGCAAGGCCGAGACCGGCGCCCTGGCAACTGCGCGGTGCCGCCCGGTAGAATTTCTCGAAGACTCGATCCTCCTCGCCGTGCGGCACTCCTGGACCGCGGTCCGCGACCTCCACGGTGACCTTGCGGTCGGTCGCGGTCGCGATGATCCGGATCGCGCTCTCCGATGGCGTGTACTTGACGGCGTTGTCGAGCAGGTTCACGAGGACCTGCTCGATGAGGACGTCGTCCATGGCGACGAGCGGCAGATCGGGCGGGATGCTCACGGTGACGCGACGGTCCCCGAGACTCGTGGTCAGCCGCCCGAGCGCGGCCCCGACCACCTCCTCGACCGGGTGCCAATCACGGCGGAGCTGTAGGGCACCTGACTCCAGCCGCGTCATCTGCAAGAGGTTCTGCACGAGCCGGTTCAGGCGCTCGGCCTCGTCACGAATCGATTCCAAAAGCTCCCGCTGAGTCCGGTGATCCAGACGCGCGCCGCTGTCGAGAAGCGTTGTTGCGGCGCCCGTAATGGCCGCGAGGGGGGTGCGGAGGTCGTGCGAGATCGAGGTCAGCAGCGCGTTGCGAAGCCGCTCCGTCTCGGCACGTAAGCGCGCGTCCTGCGCTTCGTCGGCCAGGCGCGCACGCTCGAGCGCGAGCGCCGTCTGGTTGATGAAGGTCTCGAGCTGGCGCAGCGGCTCGGCGGTCTCGAAGGCGTCGCGTCGCCTGGGGCGCACACCCATCACGCCGAGCGGGCCGCGATGCCCGAGCAGCGGCAGGTACATGGCGTCCGCCTTCGCCGACGTCACCGTGCCGAGACCGGCCGGCCGGCGGTTCTCGAAGGCCCAGCGGCTCAGCGCGAGGTCGGTGGCGTCGATCGCGAACGCGCTCGTGCGCGGGTCGACGTCGAGGCGCCCGTCGGCGTCCGGCAGGAACAGACCGACCTCGGCGCTGAACACCTCCCCGATGTGCTGGGCCGCGATCGCGAGGAGATCCTTAACGACGCCGGTCTGGCCGAGTTCCCGACTCATGGCGTAGAGCGCCGCCGTCCGCTGCTCGCGCTGCCGAGCAGCTTCCGCCTGGAGTCGGATGCGGACGGTCAAGCCGCTGATGACGAGGCCCACGACCAGCATGACGGCGAACGTCAGCATGTATTGCGTGTCGGCGACGGCGAACGTGAAGTGGGGCGGGACGAAGAAGAAGTCGAAGGCCGCGACGCTCACGACGGACGCGCAGACAGACGGACCGCGCCCATACCGAGCCGCGATGACGACGATGGCCAGGAGGTACGTCATGATGAGGGTCGCCAGCTCGAAGAAGGGGAACATCAGCCAGGAGATGCTGGTGGCCCCCGCGACGGCGGCCACGGCTTGCACGTACCCGACCCGGATCCACGCAGGTGTCGAGGAACGGTCGGACGCGTCCCGGGTGCGCTCGCTCACGCGCTCAGTGTAGCGCGTGTCGGCACGCGTCGCGGGAAGCCGAAACTGGATGGCCAGGCTGCGACGTGATCACGCGCACGGTGACCGTCGTCGATGCACAGGCGCACCATTCGAGCAAGTCGAGAGCGGCGCGATTCGTCCAGACCCATCGCCCCATTGCGCCGAAGGCGACAGCGGCAACCCCGCATCCGAGCGCCGCCCGAACCGCGGGCGCCGGCACCGAGAACTCGACCAGCGCGGAGGCCGCGCTGGCGGTCGCCAGGATCACGCAGAGGCTGCCCCACCGGGGCCGAGGCATCGTTGCCGCCGCTCGTCGGATGTCACACACCGGCCGACGGCCTCATGACCCCAGCGTGCCAGCCCGCGGATAAAGGCCGCCTCAAGAAGCGGACGCCGTCCGTAAAAATCGCGTAAAAATCCGACCCCGGCGCTCCGAGCGCCGCCGACGCGGGTAGAGTCGCCTGTGGCATGCGGATCACTCTGCTGAAGCGATTGCTGGTCGGCGCGCCCATGCCGCTTGCCCAGGCGCGACACGAGCGGTTGAGCAAGACCGTTGCCCTGGCGGTCTTCGCCTCCGACCCGCTGTCGTCGGTGGCCTATGCGACCGAAGAGATCCTCCTGGTGCTCGTCCTCGCCGGCAGCGCTGCCCTCAGCTACTCGCTCCCCATCGCGCTCGGCATCGCGGCGTTGCTGGCCGTGGTCGTCACCTCGTACCGACAGACGGTGCAGGCCTACCCGCAGGGCGGGGGCGC
>JACQWC010000094.1 GCA_016209635.1 Candidatus Rokuibacteriota bacterium
CATCTGCGAGTGGGACGTGATGGGCGCGTATCGTGGCGAGCCCGCCGAGCTCGTGAAGTGCGAGACCGTCGATCTCGAGGTGCCCGCGACGGCCGAGATCGTGATCGAGGGGTTCATCGGCCACGACGAGAGCCAGTACGAGATGGAAGGGCCGTTCGGCGAGTTCACGGGCTACGTGTCGGATCTGCCGACGCGACGGCCGACGATGAAGGTGACCGCGATCACGCACCGCCGCGACCCGATCTTCCGCGGCTGTCTCGAAGGCACGCTGCCCGGCTCGTACAGCGAGAACAGCGTGATGTCGTCCGTGCAGCGCGCGGGGATCGCCTGGAACGTCTTGAACACGGCCGGCATCCCGGGTATCCGCGACGTGTACGTCCACCCCATCACGAACGGCGTGAACGTCTGCGTGCAGATCCGGAAGCACTACCAGGGGCAGCCCAAGCAGATCGCGGCGGCCCTCTGGGGCAGCGGCGCCGCCCAGTACCGCTACAAGAACGTGCTCGTGGTCGAGGAGGATATCGACGTATCCTCGTACGAGCAGCTCGACTGGGCGGTCGCTTACCGGGTGAACGCCGGACGGGGCGGGCTCGTGCTGTTCCCCGGGATCTTCGGGTCGCCCATCGACCCCTCGACCCCGCTCGAGGAGCGCGACGTGGGCCGGCTCGGCACGGGGTTGTGGACCCGCGTGCTGATCGACGCGACACGGAGCTGGGAGTTCGAGCCGCGGCCCGAGTGGGGCGGGGAGCGTTTTCCGCCGACCGTGCGACCGCGGCCGGAGGACGAGCGGCGGGTCATGGAGCGCTGGAAGGAATACGGACTGGAAGGACTGTGATGCGACTCATCGTCGGGATCTCGGGCGCGTCAGGGGTCATCTATGGCATCCGGCTGCTCCAGTGGCTGGCGGAGCGGCCGGAGATCGAGACCCACCTCGTCCTGACCAAGCCCGCCGAGCGGACGATCGCGGAGGAGACCGACTACAAGCTCCAGGACGTGAAGGCGCTCGCCTCGGTGGTCCACCCGATCAACGACATCGGCGCGAGCATCGCGAGCGGGTCGTTCCGCACCGCGGGCATGGCCGTCGTCCCCTGCTCGATCCACACCGCGGCGGCGGTGGCCCACTGCCTGTCCGACAATCTCCTGACCCGCGCCGCCGACGTGATCCTCAAGGAGCGCCGGAAGCTCGTCCTGGTGGTCCGCGAGACACCGCTCCACCTGGGGCACCTCCGGACGCTCGCCGCCGCCGCGGAGCTGGGCGCGGTGATCCTGCCGCCCATTCCCGCCTTCTACGGCCGGCCGACGACCCTCGACGACATCATCAACCACACGGTGGGCCGCGTCCTCGACCACCTCGGGGTCGAGCACGCGCTGATCAAGCGCTGGGGCGAAGGGGCGGGCACCCCGTGAGGTGCCCGGCGCTCCTGCTCGCGGCCGTGCTCGTCGGCTGCGCGTCGGCGCCGCCGGTCAAGCCGATCGGGGACGTGAAGAGCGTCGTGGGGGTGTGGCAGGGCTTTCTCACCACCAAGGACGTGCGCGACCCGCTGATCCTCACGATCAGGGAGGACGGCTCGTACGCGGCAGCGACGTCGCTGGGCGGGGGCATGTCGGGGACGCTGCGGATCCACGAGGGGAAGCTCGTCCTCCAGCCCGCGCAGGGACGGGGCGGGACCCTCACCCTCCACGAGGGCAAGGGCAAGCGGATGCTCCGGGGGCTCCGCGACGACGGCGCCGCCACGCTGGAGCTGCGCGAGTAGACGGGAATCGCCTCGACGTGGACGGAAGATTCCTCGTCGTCGTGGCCTTTCTGATCGAGCGGGACGGCCATGTGCTGCTTCTCAGGAGAAGCCCGGCGAAGGATCACGCGCCCGGTGAGTGGGACGTCGGGAGCGGGCGCGTGCGGCAGGGCGAGTCACCCCTCGAGGCGGTGCTTCGGGAAGCCAAGGAAGAGACCGGCCTGAGTGTTGACGTGATCGGGCCACTCGACACCTTCCACTTCTATCGTGGGAGGGCGCGGGCGGAGGCCGTCGGAATCACGTTCCACTGCCGAGCGACCGGGGGCGAACTGACGGTCTCCCCGGAACACGATGAGGCCAGGTGGGTGCCCATCGAACAGCTGCTCGACCTCGACTGCGCCGACTGGATGCGACGATGTTTCGCGGCATTTCTGGCGCGCCGCGCGCCGGCGGCCGGGGCGGGACCCGGCGCTAGTCGCGCACCAGGACGAAGTCGAAGCTGAGCGCGGTCTGCCCCGGCCGCGGATAGAGCTGGGTGACGAGCGGCCGGTGGCCGGGCGCGCTCACGCGCGCGTGGAGATGCGGCGGGCGGCCGGGATACCGGCCCGGGGAATCCGTCTCGTAGCGGTAGCGGCCCTCCGTGTCGGCAGCCTGGGTGGCGCGGTGCGCCTGATCGTACTCGCCGCGGGAGTTCGCCGACCACCACTCGACCCTGGCGCCGGGGATCGGCGCGCAGCCCGAGGCCGACCGCACCGTCCCCGCCACGACGAGGCCGCGCCCCGTGCTGGTACGCTCCGGGGCGTTCGGCTCGTAGAAAGGGCCGAGCGCGTCGGGCGGCGTGGGCGCGCACGCCGGCTGACCGGCGGCCGGCGCGTGGAACCCCAGGGCGAGCGCCAGGGCCGCGAGCGACGCGAGGAGAAGGCGAGCCCGCGGCCGTCGCACGCGGCGCCTACCCACGGATCGTCTTCATGACGTCGGCGTTCTCGAACGCGCTCCGCGGATGCCCCTCGAAGATGATCTCGCCGCGGTCGATCGCGTAGAGCCGGTCCGCGACCCGCGAGGCGGTCATCAAATTCGACTCGGCGATCAGGAGCGAGACGCCCATCTCCTTGATCTTCTTCACCGCCTCGATGAACCGGGTCACCACCACCGGCGCCAGCCCCTCGAAGGGCTCGTCGAGGAGCAGGATCGACGGCGAGAGCGTCAGCGCGCGCGCGATCGCGACCATCTTCTTCTGGCCGCCGCTCAGGTGGAGTCCCCGTCGGCTCGTGAACGCCCGCACCTCCGGGAAGAGGGCGAAGATCCGCTCGTCGCCCTGGGCCGCTGACGCCGCCGCGGGGGCGTCGCCCGATGCGGCGAGCCAGTGGCTGATCTGGAAATTCTCGGCGACCGTGAGGTCGGGGAAGATTCCGGCGTCCTCCGGCGCGTAGCCGATGCCGGCCCTGGCCCGCTCGTGTGTGGCGCGCCGCGTGATGTCCTTGCCGCGGAAGGTGATGTGGCCGGCGCGCACGGGCAGGAGGCCCATGATGCTCTCGATCGTGGTCGTCTTCCCGGCGCCGTTCCGGCCGACGAGGCAGACGGCCTCGCCGTCCCGCACGTCCAGGGAGACGGCGCGGAGGATGTGCGCCGGGCCGCGATAGGTGTCGATCCGCTCAAGCTCGAGCATGGGCATGGGCTCCAGGCGGGGTCATCGGGGCAGACTCGTCCCGAGGAGCGTGGTCGTCACCTCGTCGTTCCGGCGGATCTCGTCCGGCGTGCCGCTGGCGAGGATCGCGCCCTGGTGCATCACCACGATCCGGTCCGAGTAGGTGAAGACGACGTCCATGTCGTGCTCGATGATCACGGCCGTGATCCGGCCGGAGCGCACGATGGACGTGATGATGTCCATGATCGGCGCCTTCTCCCGCGTGCTCACCCCGCTCGTGGGCTCGTCGAGGAAGAGGAGCTTCGGCCGGAGCGCGTACGCGACGGCGACGTCCAGGAGCTTCCGTTCGCCCTGCGCGAGGCCCCCGGCGACCATCGAGGCCTTGGCCTCGACGCCGAACTGGCGGAGGATCTCGATCGCCTCGTCACGGACGGCGCGGTCGCCGTCCGCGAGCGTCAGGAGCTGGCGCGTCTTGCCCTCGCGGGAGAAGATGGCCAGCGCGACGTTGTCGAGGGAGGTGAGCTGATCGAAGAGGTTCACGAGCTGGAAGCTCCGGGCGATGCCGGCGCTGATCTTGGCGTGCGCGCTCAGCCCCGTGATGTCGGCGCCCTCGAAGGTGATCGTGCCCGCATCCGGACGGAGGAGGCCGCTGATCACGTTCACGAGCGTCGTCTTGCCGGCGCCGTTCGAGCCGATGAGCGCGAGGACCTCGCCCTGGTTGACGGTGAAGTCGACCCCGTCGACCGCGTGGGTCTCGCCGAAGTGCTTCCGGAGCCGCTTCGTCGCGAGCAGGCTCACGCCGGGGCCCTCCCGAGACGCGAGCCGAGCCGGCTCACCGTGCCGACGATCCCCGAGGGCAGGGCCAGGACGAGCACGACCAGCACCGCGCCGAGCAGGAGCTGCCAGTAGACGGTGAAGCCGACGGCGTAGCTCTCGAGGTAGTTGAACACGACGGCGCCGATGATCGGACCGTAGAAGGTCCTGAACCCGCCGAGGACCGCCATGAACACGATCTTGCCGGAGAACGGCCAGTAGACGATGTCGGGGGTCGTGAGCCCGTTCAGCGGCACCCAGAGCACGCCGGCGAGTCCGGTGAACACGCCGGACACCATGAAGGCGAACCAGCGGTACGTGCGCACCTGCACGCCGACGAACTCCGCGCGCGTCTCGTTGTCGCGGATCGCCTGGAGCGCCTTGCCGAAGGGCGAGTTCACGATGACCCACATGAGGGCGACGCACGCGAGGAAGACGACGAGGACGTAGTAATAGTAGCGGTAGGTGAGGAACTCCACCTTGCCTCCCCCGACCGGCGCCAGCCCGCCCAGCAGCGAGGGCGTCGGCACCCGGAGCCCGTCGGTGCCGCCCGTCACCCAGAAGAACTTGAGCGCCAGGCTCCAGAGCACCTGGGAGAGCGCGAGCGTCAGGTTGCTGAAAAAGATCCGCGTGTAGCGGACGCACACGAAGCCGAAGACCGCCGTGACGACCACCGTCGCCAGAACCCCGCCCAGGAGGAACAGCTCCATCGACGCCACGCCCCCGTACTTCACGAGGAACGCGACGGCGTAGGCGCCCACGCCGAAGTAGGCGGAGTGCCCGAACGACAGGAGGCCCGTGTACCCGAGCAGGAGATTGAAGCCGAGCGCGGCGATCGCCATGATGAGGCCGTACGAGAGCAGGATCGTCTGGTAACTCGGGATCACATAGGGAATGACGAGCAGGACGACGACGGCGGCGACGATGGACCCGAGGCGCGACCCGGGGAGCGTCATGCGCGACCGAAGAGCCCGGCGGGCCGCACGAGCAGGACGGCGGCGGCGATCAGGTAGAGAATCGCCAGCTCGATCTCGGGGAAGTAGCTGATGCCGGCCGTCCGGACGAATCCCACGATGACCGCCCCCACGAGCGCCCCCTCCAGGCTCCCGAGCCCGCCGATCACGACCACGACGAACGCGAGGATGAGCGCGTCGACGCCCATCCCCAGCACCGCGCCCGTGATCGGCATGATGATCGCCCCGCCGAGGCCCGCCATGAAGCAGCCGATCGTGAAGGCCTGGACGTACACCCGCTTGACGTTCACGCCCATGGCGGCCGCCATGCGCATGTCCTGGGAGGTGGCGCGCAGGATCACGCCGAACTTCGTCCGGTACACGAACGCCCAGAGGCACGCCGCCGCGATCCCGCCCACCACGATGACGAGCAGGTTGTAGTTCGGATAGGTCGCGCCCAGGATCACCGAGCTGCCGAGGAACTCGGAGAGGACGCTGGCCGTCAACGGGTGCGGTCCCCAGACGAGTCGCATGAGGTCCTCGAGGACGAGGAGGAGCCCGAACGTGATGAGGAGCTGGTATTCCTCGGGGCGCTTGTAGAGCGGGCGCAGGAGCGTCGGCTCCAGCACCGCGCCGATGACGGCCACCGCCGCCGCGCCCGCGAGGAGGAGGAAGAACAGGACCACGACGCTCAGCTGGGCGACGACGAGGCCGATCACCCACGCCGCCACGTACGCGCCCAGCGCGAAGAGGTTGCCGTGGGCGAGGTTCACGATTCGCATCACCCCGTAGACGAGCGTCAGTCCGGACGCGATCAGGAAGAGGATCGACGCGTAGAAGAGCGAGTTGAGGGTCTGGGCGACTAGCGACTCCATGGCCGCCCGCTACCATGCCTCAAAAGCCCCCGGCGTTTCAAGCCTGAAGCGATCGCGGACCTCATCGAGCGCCCTCCACGCGGTGCGCGATCACCCGGACATGCGGGTTCACGTGGTTCCCGCCGAGCGCCAGCGCCAGCACAATCGTATGCTGACCCGCGTGGAGCCCCTTGAGGGAGATCGTGAAGACACCCGCGGCGCCCGGCGGTGCGGTCCCGGCCGCGACGACCGTGCCGTCCGGCCCCAGGATCAGGTACCGGCAGACCGGGGCGCTCGCCCTGTCCTGCTCCGAGGGCTTCCGCGTCAGTGGCTCGGTCACGATCCTGTACTCGCGACCGAACCGCTCCACGCGCTCGACCTCGGCCGAGACCTCGAGGCGGTCGCGCTGGACGTCGACCTTCGCGACGTACGCGCGGACCGGGATCGCATAGCCGTCGAACGACCCGACGCCGCGGGGATAGCTCAGGTCCCGGAAGACCTGGAGGACCACAGAGGTCGGTGACCACGCGTGGATCCGGTAGGGGCCGTTGGTCACGAGCCAGTGCCGATGCTCCACGTAGAACTGCTTGAGCGCGGCCCAGCGCGCGCGCGCCTCACGCGCGGTGACGAGGCCCCGGAGCGGAGGCGGGACCCAGCCCCGCGCCTCGAAGTCGTCGACCAGCGACGCCAGGCGCGCCTTGACCTTCGAATCTCTGACGGGGTCCAGCCACGGTATGCCGCGACGCCTGGCCTCGGCGGCGGAGAACGCCCCGAGCCCGCGCCTCACGGCCTCCTCCATGAGCGCCGTGACGTGCCAGGGGAGCGGGCTCCAAGGCGGCGCCACCGACGCGAGCTGCTCGGCGTCCGACGGACCGCGGTGCAGGTAGACGTCGACCACCGGGACCTCGTAGGTGAGCGCCACGTCGCCGAATCGCAGGGTGTCCGTCTCGACGCGGAGGACTCTGAACGCGGCGAGCGACTCGCGTACGAGCGAGGTCGCCCGCTCCAGATACGGGTCGTGCTCCGGCGCTCCCGCCTCCCTCGGCGCGCCCCACCTGAAGGCGAACGCGTAGGGGTAGACGATGTCGGCGACGCTCGTCCGGGTCCCGTCGTGGAAGGCGGACCCGAGCACCCGATAGGTGAGCTTGACCCCGGCACTCTTGCCGTCGCCGACCTCCTTCAGCGCGCCGGTCAGAGCCTCCGGCAGGAGGGCCGCGCGCGGGATGGCGATCGCGCCCGACGTCGCCCGCTCGGGCGGTGACTGGAGGCGGACCCGGTTCGGCACCCAGCTCCCGCCGTAGGGCTCGGGAAAGAGCGCCGGGTCGCCGACGGCGAGCCAGACGAGCCGTCCGGCGGCGTCGGTGAACCCGCCGATCGGGTTCCACGCAGCCACGGGCCGGGTCTCGATGCCCAGGGTGAGCCAGCCGTTCCACGGGAAGTCCTTGAGCTTGACGGTGCGGAGAAAGATGGCGGAGGCGAGACCCGCCTGGGAATCGTGAGCGACGTTCTCGACGCCGCCCGAGTACTCGACGCTGAAGGGCTCGCGCCTGAGCGTGTAGCCGAGGATGACGCGCTCGCAGCCTCGCCGGAGCAGGCCGACCAGCCGCCGCTCGAGCGTGAGCCGCTCCTCGCGGCTCTCGGGCGCCCCCGTGACGAGCTGCTGGACGGCCTGATCGACGGCTTGTTTCGTCGCCCGCTCCCCGAGAGTCTCCGCCAGCAACAGGTAGGCGTGGAACCAGCCTTCCTTCAGCCAAGGCGGGCCGGGCCAGCCGCCGATCCCGAGTGCCCAGGCCGGGAGGAGCCCGTCGAGGTCGATCTCCTCGACCGTCGCGTCCCACGCTCGGGGGTCGAGCCGCGATCGCGCCTGGACGAGCTTCTCGGCGAGCCGCCCCCGCGCCCCGACCTTGAGCTGACCGCGGGCCGCCCGCCCGGCGGCCGGGGCCTGGTACTCCCTCTTCGCGGACTCCGCGAGGTCGAAGTGCTGGAGGTAATCCGCGTGATAGGGCGTGACCGGGTAGGGATGGAGGATGTAGTGTCCGTCCCCGGGGGCGAAGCTCTCGTGGAGCCGGCGGGCCGCCGCGCACCGGGACGGCCCGTCGGCCGCCGCGCCGCGGGGGTTGAACGTCACGACGAGGAACGATCGGAGCGATTCCAGGTGCCCGACGCTCGGCGGCGGAGCCTGCTTCTCGAACGGGTCGCGGCCGATGTAGGCGTGGAGGCTCGCCTTGGTCAGCCCCGCCGCCGCGGCGGCGGGCTCGACCGTCTCGATCTGGATTTCCTGGGGATAGAAGGATGGATAGAAGGGGAACTCGTGACCCGCGCGGGCGGGCGTCGACCCCAGGAGGACGATGGCGAGGAGCGCGGCGGGAAGCGTCCAGCGGGCCGGGAGGAACGCGCCCCCCCGGCCCGCCGGTCTCACGACGCTAGGAAACCTTGGGCCAGGTCTGCTCAATCCACGTGAACGTCGAGGTGGGTTCTCCCTTCGGCCAGCCGGGAGGCGCCGTGATGCTCCGGATGGGAACGGTGATCACGCGCTTCGGATCCGGCACCGGGAACGGGTAGTCGGGCGTGTTCATGCTGAACCCGGTCAGGGCGTCCTTGTAGCCCTGGTGGTTGTCGGGACGGATGTAGACGTAGCCGGCCGGTGACGCCCACATGAGGCCCTCGAGCATGGCGATGATGGCGTTCTCGTCCGGCCACCCGCCCACGAGCTGGTTGGCCTTCTCGACGGCCACCCGCAGCACGTGGAGCGCCGAGTAAGCGCCCTCCGCCTCGAAGTTCGGGTACTCCTTCCACCGATCGTGGAACTTCTTCACGAACTGCGCGTTGAGCGGCCACTTGTTCCCGGGCGGGAAGAGGAAGTGGTAGTTGGCGTGCACGCCCGCCACGAGCCCCTCCGGGTGGTCCTTGCCGAGCGAGTGGGGCGCCGCGCCGAACGCCAGGGTCGTGGCGGCCTTCATCTTCTTGTAGAGGTCGTAGCGCAGGGACTGCTTGTAGAGGGCCACGTAGTCACCGCCCCAGACCGAGGTGAAGAGCAGGTCGGGCTTGGCCGAGATGGTCTTGGTGATGTGGGCGGTGAAATCGGTGGTGCCGAGCTTCGGCCAGGCTTCGGAGACGACCTCGATGTTGCCCGAGAGCTTCTTCATCGCCACGTTGAAGTGGTCGAAGGCGTTGCGGCCGTACGAGTAGTCTGGGTGGATGTGGGCGATCTTCTTCACCCCCGGCCACGCCGTGGAGGCCGCGATGGCCGCCATCACGCCGTCGGCGGACTGGATGTTGGTCAGCCGGAAGACGTAGTGCGGGTTCGGCACCGCCTTCTCGAACAGGAAGTCCGTGCACCCGTCGGTGAAGAGCGTGAGGAGCTTGAGCTCCTCGGCCACCGGGCCGAGCGCCGGCGTGTTGCCGCTCGAGATGACGCCGGTGAAGAGGTCGATGCCCTCGGAGAGCTTCATCCGGCGCAGCTCCTTGACGTTGGCGTCGGTGCCGGCCGCCTCGTCGGCCTTCACCGTCTCGATCTTCCGCTTGCCGAGCAGGCCGCCCTGCGCGTTGATCTCGTCGGCCGCCATGACGTGGCCCATGTAGGACTGCTCGCCGAGGACGGCGGCCGGACCGGTGAAGAACGTCATGTGACCGGTCTTGAACGGCTTGTCCGGGATGGTGCCCTTCGCCTTGGGCTGCGCGTGGGCGGGCGCCGGAGCGACGAGGGAGCCCATCGTCGCGCCCGCGGTCCCGACGACGACCCCGAGTCGATTCATGAACTCTCGACGGCTCACTTCTTCGGCCATGGACGCCCCCTTGTTTGGTGGTAGGTTGAGCCGACCGACCGTGGTCGGGCTTGTACGCCGCCGGTGGGCGAAAGTCAAGCGCGAGCTCGGGATGCCACAACCCGTGGAGGTGAACGATGAGGATCGTCGGCGACGCGCTCGCCGGCCTCGCCGCCGCCGTGCGGGCGAGGCTCGGAACGTTCGTCGGGGCCGCGATCGCGGTCACGGTGCTGAGCGTCGCGGTGCCCCCGCTCCTGCTGTCGGTTGTCCGCAAGCCCGTCGACTTCGTCACCATCAATCCCTGGCTCCGGACGCTGCCCGAGTACCTCGCGTCGCCGGACCACGGCGCGTGGACCAAGGCGGAAAAGCTGTCGAACCTCGCGCTCTTCTGGTTCTCCGCGGACAGCGCGTACGGCGGGACCGAGTGGGGCTTCGCGATCGACGTGCGCGACGTGGTCCGGATCACCGCCACGTCCCTGCTGGTCGGCGTGTACGTCGCGCTCTGGCGCGACCGGCGCCATCGGGCGCCCCGACCTGGCCCCGCCCGAGCGGGCAATGCCGGCGGGGTCGCCGGCGGCCTCGCCGCGGTCCTCGGCCTGTCGACCGGTCCGTGCAGCGTCGTCGGGTGCGGAGCGCCGGTGCTGCCCGTGGTCGGGCTGGTGTTCACCGGACTGACCAGCACGACCCTGAAGCTCCTGGGCCAGGTGTCGATCGTCGCGACCACCACGATCCTCGTCGTCCTGCTCGTCGCCGTCGCGCATCTGGCATGGCAGGCCGGCGGCGAACGGCGCCGCGCTCGGCTGACCGGGACATAGCTGCATGACGCGATCGTTCACGCGCTTCTGGGCGCGCGCCTTGATCGCCGCGGGCATCGCCGTCATCGTCCTGGGCGCCGTCACGGGCGCCTTCGTCGGACTGGTGGCCCCGGCCGTCTGGCTCGATCCGCTCGGCAGCGCCGGCCGGGTGTTGCTGCTCCGGGTCGCGATCGCGTGTGGGATCTCGCTCGGCGCCATCGTCCTCGGCGCTCCCCTGATCGTCGGTGGTCGGCTGCTCCTGATCGTCCTCGACCAGCGCGCCTTGCTCGCGCGCCAGCGCTCGCTCCTGATCCGGATCCTCCGCAGGCTGCCGCGCGAGACGCTCAGCGAGCCACCGCAACCGCCGCGACCCCCGCGCGCTGCGGACGAGCGCTTCCGCTGGCGACAGTGAGGCGCGGCGAGACTACGCGGCCGAGCGCGATGCCGCGGCCGCGTCAGCCTTGTGGA
>JACQWC010000078.1 GCA_016209635.1 Candidatus Rokuibacteriota bacterium
CGGTTCCGGTTCTGCCAGCCGTTCTTCTCGTACTGGACCGTGTCGAGCAGGATGAAGAGGTCGGCGGCCGCCCACTTGGCCAGGTACCCGAGCCACGGCAGGTAGTGCGGCTGGTGGACGGCGACCTTCACGGTGCGGCGACGAAGATGGGGTTGGTGAGCAGCCGGTGCGGCGTCGGTCCGCGGACGTCGACCCGGAAGACCGCCGGCGGGCCGTCGAAGGTCTCGCGGTGCAGGATCCGGAAGGGCGTCGTCGCCGACCACGCGCCGACGACGGCGCCGCTCCGCACCAGCGTGACCCGGAGCGGCAGGGCACTCCGGTCCGACGCGTCGATTCCGATCCGCACCTCGACGCTCGCCGGCGCGGGGACGCGCAGCGTCTCCCCCGACCTGGCGAGGGTCCCCGGCGCGCCGACCGTGAACTCCGCCAGCTCGAGGCCGACCTCCGCCTTCCGCTGGAGCGCCCAGGCGCGCCCGCGCTTGAGCGCGTCCAGCAGGGCCGCCTCCGACCGATCCGCGACGAGGAAGACGGTCTGGATCGTGCCGATCGTCTTGCCGGCGCTGAAGCCGTGGAAGCCCGATTCCGCGACGGCCCAGGCCGGCCGGCTCCGCTCCCCGGCCGCGTATTGCATGAGGAGGCGATCCCACCCCTCGCGCGGCAGCTCGACGCGCGTCGTGTCCTCGTACACGGCGCCGAAGGCCGTGTAGCGGAACGTTTTCAGGAGATCGTCGGGATACGGGTCGGTCCGCCACGCGACGCGCACGGGGCCCCACTGCCGCGTGCCCTCGTCCCACGCCTCCGGAAACGACCAGATCGTCGCCCCGCCCAGCCGCTCGACGTGATCGATGAGCGCCTGATGGGGCTCGAGACCGAGGTCGGCGTATGGCGAGAAGAGGTCGGTGGTGAACGGCCATCCGCGGGCGATCGCCGTGGCCCCGACCAGGGTGACGAGGGCGCCCGCGAGCCACCGGCGGTGTCGCACGACGACGACCGCCCGCCCGATCCGCGCGAGGCGCCGCCGCCGGGAGAGGAGCATCGCGATGCCGGGAACGACGAGGAGGCCCGGGAGCGCGTCGAGGAGCGACTCCCACGTGTAGCGGGCGACGTACGGGTTCCCGGCGCTCGGCAGGGTCCGAAGGGTCTCCGCGTCGGTGACGCCGAAGACGAGGAGGTTCTTCTGGGTGTTGTGCAGCTTCAGATCGAGCGCCAGGGGGGATCCCGTCCAGAAATAATGCGGGATCACCTCGACGCCCGGGAGGATCAGCACGCCCGGGACCTGGCGGCGGACCGCGGCGACGCGCCCCAGGTAGCGCTCGAGCCCCGAGTCGAGCACTCCGGGTACCGAGTAGGTGGCGCGGGTGAGCGCGCGGAAGGGCGGGAGGCCGTACTCGATGCGCAGGAGGTAGTTCTCCGAGACGAAGAGCGCGCCGATGCCCAGACGCTCGGCCTCGCGCGCGAGGTGCTCGAGCGGGAAGTCGCCCGTCGAGAGATCCGAGTGGATGTGAACGATGGCCGGGACGCGCTCGAGCGCCGCGCCTCCGCTCGCGGGCAGGAGGGCGAGGAGGCCGCCGAGGACGACCGCGAGCCGCCTCACGCGAGCCGCTTGTCCCGCACCAGCGACGCGTACGCGGCGAGGAGCGAGCGCTCCGCCGTCTCCGTCGAGAACTGCTCCGCGCGGCGCGCCCCGGCCTCGCCGAGCTTCCGGCCGAGGGCCGGGTCGCGGCCGAGGCTCGCGAGCGCCCGGGCGAGAGCGGCGGGGTCTTCCGGTGGGACGAGCCTCCCCGCCTCGCCATCCGCGATCACGCCGGGAATGCCGCCGACCGCCGTGCCGACAACGGGGATCCCGAGCGCCATCGCCTCGACGAGCGCGCGCCCCATCCCCTCGTTCCGGGAGGGCGCCGCCACCACGTCGGCACCCGCCAGGCACGCCGCCACCTCGCGCGTGGCGCCGGTCAGGGTCAGGCGATGCGCCACGCCGAGCCTGGTCGCGAGCGCCTCGAGCGCGCCGCGCTCGGGCCCGTCGCCGATCAGCACGACGTGGGCCCCGGGCACCTCGGTGAGGATCGCGGGGAGCGCGCGCACCAGGAGGTCGAATCCCTTCACCGGCACCAGACGGCCGAGGCCGGCGATGACGAAGGCGGCCGGAGGGAGGCCGAGCCGCGCCCTGGCCGCGCCGCGGGAGGGCGCGCTCGTCCTGAGCCCGGCCACCGGGACGCCGCTCGGGACCGTCACGAACCGCTCGCGCCGTCCGATTCGACGCGCCAGGTGCTCCTCGGTGCCGCGCTCCGTCAGCGTGATGATCCGGTCGGTCCAGCGCGCGGCGACGCGCTCGAGGAGGACGAACAGGGCGGTCCGGAGCGGGCCGTAGTAGCCGTAGAAGATGTGGCCGTGGGGCTGGTGGATGACGGCGGGTACGCGCGCGAGCCGCGCCGCGAGACGTCCGACGAAGCCGGCCTTTGAGGTGTGCGTGTGGACGATGTGCGGCCGCTCCCGCAGCATGAGGCGCCGGAGATCCCGGAGCGTCGTCAGATCCCGGAGTGGCGCCACCTCCCTCCCGAGCGAGGGCACGTCGAGGATGCGGCAGCCGCGGCGCCGCGCGTCCTCGACCGTCGCCGCCTCCGACTCCGCGAGGCCGGCGGCGAGCGCGCACGTGTAGCCGGCCCGGTCGAGCGCCAGGACGGACGCCACGGTGTTCTCCGACGAGCCACCGAGCGTGAGGCGCGTGATCACGTGCAGGACGCGGATCACGGGAGCCTCGGGACCGAGCCGTCCACCAGGCGGCGCAGCAGGTCTTCGAGCATCGTGATCGACCTCGTCCAGGCGTAGCCGGTCTCGGCGTGACGGCGGCAGGCCTCGCGCAGCCGGGCGGCCCACGCCGGATCGCGCCGCATCCCGTCGAGGATCCCGGCGAGGTCTTCGGCGATGATCTCGGGCGCCAGGCCGCGGAAGATCAGCGAGGCGGAGAGCGGTGACAGGATCTCCGGCGTCGCGCCGATCGAGGTGCCGACGACCGGCGTCCCGCAGGCGAGCGCTTCCACCGTCACCAGCCCGAAGCCCTCGAGCGCCCGGGTGGGCAGGACGAAGAGATCCGCCGCCTGGTAGTACCGCGGCAGATCGTCCTCGGGGACGAAGCCGAGGAACCTCACGTGGTCCGCGAGCCCGAGGGACCCGGCGAGCGCCTCGAGCTCCGGGCGGAGGGTCCCGCTGCCCCCGAGCAGGAGGAGCGCCCCGGGCACCCGCTGCCGCACGAGCGCCATCGCGCGGATCAGGGTGTCGAGTCCCATGCGCGCCTCGAGAGTCCGCACGGTGAAGAGGAGCGGCCGATCGGGGGGAAGCCCCAGCGCCGCCCGCACCCGGGCGCGGTCGGGCGCGGGCGCGAAGCGCAGGAGGTCCGCGCCGCCGGGGACCTTCACGATCCGCTCGCGCGGGACGCGGTGGAGCGTCCAGAGCTGACCGGCCGAGAAGTCGCTGAGCACGTGGATCCGCGTCGCCCGCCTGAGACACGCCCGCTCCACCCGCCCGAGCGCCAGCTCGCCGAGCGTGCCCGCCCACCCGCCGCGGTGGTGCGCCGTCATCCCGCGCCGCCAGCGGTACTCGAGCGCGGCCGGCGAGTGAAAGCTGTAGAGGCTCGGAATCCGGCGGCCGGCCGGTGACGCCAGGGCGCCGTACCCGGAGAGCGGCTGGTGCACGTGGAGAACGTCGGCCTCCGCGAGCGCGCTCGCCGCGGCACGGCGCGCTGCGAGAATCGAGCCGAGGAAGAACCGGAGGGACGACCGACGGTCGACCGGGTAATGGAGGATCCTGACGCCCTCACGCTCGAGGGTCGCCTCCGCCGGGACCTCGGGGGCGCGGCTCAGGATCGTGACCCGATGGCCGAGCCCGGCGAGGCCGGAGGCCTCCTCCCAGAGGACACGCTCGGCGCCCCCGTGGGCGGTCACGGGCGACACGTCGGAGACCATCAGGACCCTGAGCGGGGCTCGCGGGCGCAGGCCGCCGAGGCTCCACGGGCTCCCGGTGTCCAGGTACTGGCGCATCCAGAGCTCCCCGATCATGAGCGTCCAGAGGCGGTCGCTGTGCGAGCGGGCGCCGGAGCCGTGTTCCTGCTTGAGCCGCTCCACCACCGCGGGGTCGTAGAGGCCGCGCGCCCGGACGGCGGACGGCGAGAGCAGGTCGTCCAGCATGGGACGGAGGTCGGTGCGGAGCCACCGGCCGAGCGGGATCATGAACCCCTGCTTCGGCCGGGAGAGGATCTCCGGCGGGAGCACCTCCGCGAACGCCGTCTTCAAGAGCCCCTTGAGCCGGGAGCCCGGGACCTTCATCGACGGCGGGATGGCCAGGCTCTCCTCGATCAGGCGGTGGTCGCAGAACGGCGCCCGCAGCTCGAGCGAGTGGGCCATGCTCATCCGATCGGCCATCACGAGGAGGTCGTCGGGAAGGTAGGTCCCGAGGTCGATGCGAAACGCGCCGTCCATCGGGTCGCCGTGGCCATGGCCGGCGAAGGTCTCGCGCGCGAGGGCCTCGACGTCCTGCCGCCAGTGGTGCCGCACGTCCCCGGTGACGAGGCGAGCGAGGGCCCTCTCGTCGAAGAACCGCGTCCACCCGATGTAGCGGTCGGGGAGCGGGAACCCGCCGGCGGCGACGAACCGGCGCGCCCAGTCGCCCCAGTTGCGGCTCGACTCCGACTCGGGGACGAGGGAGAGGAGAGCGTCCGGGATCGCGCGCAGCCAGCCCGGAAGCCGACCGTACGCCTCCGACACCCTCACCCCGAGGTACCGGGGATAGCCTCCGAAGGTCTCGTCACCGCCGATCCCCGAGAGCACCACCTTCACGTGCCGCGCGGTCGCCTGGGCCACGACGAAGGTGGGAATCGCCGAGGAGTCGGCGAACGGCTCGTCGAAGGCCTCCACGACGGCCGGGAGGAGATCCGCCACGCGGGGCTCCAGGACCTCCTCGTGATGGTCCGTCGCGAAGCGCCGGGCCACCAGACGCGCGCGCGGCAGCTCGTCGTAGGAGGGGTCGGTCGGCCCGAAGCCGATCGAGAACGTCGCGATCCGCTGGCCGGTCACCTCGCGCATGCTCGCGACGATCGCGCTCGAGTCGACGCCGCCGCTGAGGAAGACGCCGAGCGGGACGTCGCTTTCCAGTCTGAGCCGCACGGCTTCGCGCAGCGCGTGCCGCACGCGGGCCGCGCCCTCCCGCGCGTCGCGCGGCGCGGGGCTCGCCGGCTGGCCCGCGGGAAGCGACCAGTAGCGGTGCACCGTCATCGCGCCTTCGGCCAGAACGGCGGTCGATGCCGGCGGCACCTTCCCGATCCCGGCGAAGATCGAGCGCTCCGCCGGCGTGTAGCCGAACGCGAGGTAATGGTGGAAGGCCTCCCAGTCGAGCGCCCGGGACACGGCGGGGTGGCAGAGGAGCGCTTTCGGCTCGGAGGCGAAGAGGAAGAAGCCGTCGCGGCGCCAGTAGTACAGGGGCTTCTTGCCCAGGCGGTCGCGGGCGAGGAGCAGTCGGCGGCGGGGCCCGTCCCAGAGGGCGAAGGCGAACATTCCCCGCAGGTGCTCCACGCAGCCGTCGCCCCACTCCGCGTAGGCGCCGAGGATGACCTCGGTGTCGCTTCGCGTGCGGAAGCGGCGGCCCCTGGACTCGAGCTCGGCCCGGAGCTGGCGGAAGTTGTAGATCTCGCCGTTGAAGACGATGGCGAGCGAGCCGTCCTCGCTCGACATGGGTTGCCGGCCGGTCTCGAGGTCGATGATGGCGAGCCGCGTCATGCCCAGCCCCACCCCGGGGGCCACGTGAACGCCCTCGTCGTCGGGGCCCCGGTGCTTGAGGACGCGGACCATCGCCGGCAAGAGACCGGGCGGCGGCGTCCCGAGGTAGCCGGCGATCCCGCACATCAGCCGACGCCTCCCGTGATCACGACCCCGCCTCGCGCCCCCGCCAGAGCCACCGGACGAGCCACGCGACGCCTCCCACCGCCAGAAGGTTCATCAAGACAAACAGTACCTGATTCCCGGCGAGGACCAGCCCCTCCCCTGTGGGCAGGAGGTGGAGGAGGTCCAAGGCGCTGACGTCCGGTCGGCTCACCCGCGCGTGGAGGGTCTCGAGCCCGAGCCAGCCGGGCAGCGCCTCCTTGAAGAGGACGGTCATGCCCGTGCCCGAGAGCCAGGTCTTCACGGCGTACGGCAGCGGGTCCTCGCCGTGGGGGATGATCCCCGCCTGGGCCCCGAGGTAGCCGAAGAGGACCGAGGGGAGCCCGAGGAGCACCCGTCCGCGGCAGCCGAGGCGCTCGAGCGCGGGAGCCCCAAAGGCCGCGAGCAGCGGAACCACGGGGAAGAGATGGCGAGGGCCGAGACCATGGGCGAAGTCGGCGCGGTCGACGAATTGCGACTGCCACGACGCGGAGGCGAGCCAGAGGCCCGCGAGGAGGATCCCGGCCGTCAGCGCCTCGCCTCGTCGCGCGCGGACGGAGGCGCCCACGAGGGCGGCGAGCCCGAGGAGGAGGAAGGGCGAGTAGAGGACGAGGCCGCCGCGCGTCCCGACGAGGAGATCGAGGACGATCGCCGGCTTGGGGGACACGAACGCGAGGCCGGAGACGCCGCCGAGGAAGAAGTAGGCCGAGCTCCAGGGCCTGCCGAAGAGCGCCGTGTTGTACGCGGCGAGGGCGAGGAACGGGGGGAGACACCCGGCGACGAGGGCGAGCGCCCGCCCGCGCCCCTCACGCCGGAGGACGACGCCGGCCAGCAGGGGCCCGAGGAGGGCCGCCGACTGGGTGAGGGTCGCCGCGCCGCCCGCGACGGCGCCCGCCCACGCCCGGCGCCCCGCGCCTCCGGGGACGACCGCGAGCCGCGTGGCGGCGACGACCGCGAGCCCGGTCAGGCTCTCCTTCGAGAGCATCGTCCCGAGCTGGAAGCTCTGGGTCCCGAACGCGAAGAGGAGGGCCGCGAGGATCTGCCCGCGCCGGGCGGCGCCGAGCCAGCCCGCGAGCCGGCCTACCTCGACCGCGGCGAGCGCCGACGCCATTCCGCCCAGGATCAGCGCCGCGAATCCGTTGAAGGCCTGGAAGGCCTCCGCCGTCGCCACGGACCCGAAGACCGCGCGCCACGCGAGATAGAGCGGGGCGACCAGGATCGCGGTGCCGGGCGGCAGGCCCGGCACCACGCGCCCGGCGGACCGCGCGGTGTCGTTCGCGTGATAGAGGTCGGCATGGGCCAGCTCCCAGCCGCCGGTGTCGACGAGCGACACGGCCCCGTCCAGGAAGTTCCAGGCGTTCGAGAACTGGAGCCGGGGATTCCAGAAGACCGCGTACACGAGGAGCGCGGTCAGGAAGACGCGTCCCGCGTCACGCGCTGCCAGCGCTCACCTCCCCGAGCAGGTCGAGGACCCTCCCCGCAGTGCGCTCGGCAGGAAACTCCCCCGCCCTCACCCGCGCGCGCCGTCTCAGGCTCTCCCGGAGCGTCTCGTCGGAGAGCGCCGTCGCCATCGCATCCCTCAGCGCCGCCTCGCTCTCGGGATCGACGAGGAGCGCCGCGTCCCCGACCACCTCGGGCAGGGCCGCGCGGTCCCCGGCGACGACGGGCGCCCCGCACGCCATCGCCTCGAGCGCGGGAAGGCCGAAGCCCTCTTCGAGCGAGGGCAGGACGAAGAGCGTCGCGCCGCTGTAGAGGGCCGGGAGGTCGGCGTCCTCGATCGAGCCGGGGAAGACGACCCGCGCGGCCACGCCGAGGTCGCGGGCGAGCGCCTCGAGGCCGCCGCTCCGCTCCCGATCGCCCCCCGCGAGCACGAGGTCGTGGGCGGATCCCAGGGACGCGGGGAGCGCCGCGTAGGCCCGCAGCAAGCGGGGGAGGTTCTTGTGCGGCCGAAAGTTCCCCACGTAGAGGACGTACGGCCGGCCGATGCCGTAGCGGCGTCGGACCGCGTCGGTGAGCGGCTCGGGCTTGAACTCGGGTCCGAGCGCGACCGGGATCACGTGGACCTTCGCCGCGCTCACCCGGAGCCGCTCGACGATCGCGCGCCGGGAGTAGGCGGAGTCGGCGATGATCGCGGACGCGCGGCGCGCGTACGCCCGGGCGAGCCGCGTGGTCACCGCGTCCCGGAACGGGCGTCGCGTCCCCGGGTAGCCGATGAAGAAGAGGTCGTGGATCGTCAGCACGCTCGGGCACGGCGCCAGGAGGGGGCACTTGTAGTACGGCGAGAGGAAGACGTCGACGCGGTCCCGTCCGAGCGCCAGCGGAAGCGTCACCTGGTCCCACCACCGGGTCCCCCGGGCGGGCAGGACGCTCAGGCTCACCCCCGGCAGCGTCCGGGGAAGTCGCGTCCGAGCGTCCCCGTAGAGGATCGCCGTGAAGCCGCGCGCGGACGCGGCGCGCAGCACTTCGAGGAGGTAGCGGCCGATCCCCGTGCGCACGCCTTCTCGGAGCTCGCGTCCGTCCACGCCCAGCCGGGTCATGCGGCCGGCTTCCGGCGGCCGGGGCGGCACGTGGGACTCAGGCTCCGGCCGGCGCCGGCCCGCGGCGCTCGTGCGCGAGCACCGCGTGGCTCTCGATGTAGAGGAGCAGGAGCCCGAGCGTCAAGGCAAAGCTCGAGACGACGAGCGTGAGCCCGAGGGCCGCCCCAAACCTGAGCGTCGACGCGATCGGACGCCGGACGGCGCCGGAGACGCTCGGCAGCAGCACGAGCGCGGCGAGGACCAAGCCCAGGTAGTACTCCCAGACGAGCGAGGTCCAGAGGAGCGACGCCAGGAGCCACGGGAGGAACGCGCTCAGCGAGTCGCGCCGAGCCGAGAGAAGCGAGAGGAAGTTCCACAGCGCGACGGCGGCGGCGAGGCCGGCGGTCAGGACGGGCAGGCTCCGGCCCACTGGCACCGCCATGGCCCGCTGGAGCGCCTTCGCCACGACCGCGGGCAGCGCGTAATTGTACGGATACGCCTCCGCGACCTGCGTGTGCCAGGCGGCCGCCACACGCGGAAACTCGAGGTAGGCGAGGAGGTACGCGGGGTAGGCGATCGGCAGCGAGACCGCGAGCAGCAGGACCGCCCACGGGACGAGCAAGCGCCCGATCGCCGAGGCGCGCGTCGGGGGGCCGCCGCCCGGTCGGCGCTCCAGGAGCCAGTGGAGGAGGAAGAACGCGCCGGCCACGGCGAGCTGGGGCTTCACCATCCAGGCGAGATTGAGACAGAGCGCGGCCGCGTGGATCGTGAGGCGGCCCTTCCCGCACCGCCAGCACCAGACGGCGCAGGCGGCCGCCACGCCAGCCACGACGACCGACTGGCCGACGACCACGACCGCGACGATCGCAGGGTGGAGTAGAAGCCCCGCCTGGAGCAGCTCGCGCGCGCGGTCGCTCGCGCCCGGGCCGGCCTCGGCGCGGTCGACGCGGCGCAGGAGCCCGAGCGCCGTCGCCAGCAACGCGATCTGAAGCGCGACGAATACCCACGTGGCCCGCTCGACCGAGAGCGCGCCCCCGAGGGAGAGCGCGCGGACGAGGAGAAAGGTGGGAAACGGGAAGGCGCTCGTCCCCGGCGCCGCGTAGGGTGACGCGCCGCGGCCGAACAGGAGGTCCGCCCCGTCGTAGAAGGTCCGGAACTCGGCGCCCCAGTGGGCGAGCGGGGCCCGAGGCGCCAGGGCCCCGAGGAGGCCGATCCAGAGGCCCGCGCAGATGATCCGACCCCGCCGAGACGGGAGCCGGAGCGCGCCCGCGACGCACGCCGTGGAGGTGCCGAGGGCCACGACCTCCGCGAGGCTCGGCCACGCGCCGCGCGCCGCCATGGCGGCCGCAGCGACACCGGTCGCGACGAGCGCCGCCCAGCCGGGCACCCGCGTGAGGCTCATTCGCGCGCGACCATCGCGTGGCTGTGGAAGTAGAGAAGGAGGACGCCCGCCGTGAACGCGAAGGTCGTCAGCACGGTCGTGGCCCCGAGTGCCAGCGCGATCTCGAGCGCGGCGGCGGCGGTGGGCGCCCGCCCCCGCTCGCCCTGGAGCCCGATCAGGAGCATGAGGCCGGCCAGCGCCAGCGCGAGGTACAGCTCCCAGACGATCGAGCTCCAGAGAAAGGTCGCGTAGATCCAGGGCAGGAAGGCCCGGAGCGACTCGGCCCGGGCCCGGACGAGCGACACGAGGTTCCAGCCGACGACCAGCGCGGCGATCCCCGCCGCGAGGAGGGGCAGGCTCAGCCCTACCGCGACCCCGGTAAACCGCGCCAGGGTCTTCGCCAGGATCGCCGACGGGGCATAGTTGTTGACGAAGGTCTCGGCGATCACGGTATGCGCCGCGGCGGCGACGGCGGGGAAGTCGCGGAACGCGAGCACGTGCCCCGGGAAGGCGATGCCGAGCGGGACCACGGTCAGGACGAGCGCCCACGGCAGGAGCACGCGGCCGATCCCCGCCGCCCGCCCGCGCGCACGGCCCCGGCTCCCGTCGAGGAGCCACGCCGCGACGAAGAATCCCGCGGCCGGCAGGAGCTGGGGCTTCAGCATCCAGGCGAGATTCAGCGAGAGCGCCGCGGCGTGGAGCGCCCACCTCCCGCTCGAGCACCGCCAGAGCCAGAGGGCGAGGACCACCAGGGCTCCCGCCAGAGCGACGCTCTGGCCGATCGCGATCCCGGCGAGGACCGCCGGATGGAGGATCAGGCCCGCCTGGAGGAGGCTTCGTGCTCGATCCGGCTCGCGGCCGACCTCGGCGCGAACCACGCGCCGCATGAGCGGCACCGAGACCAGGAGCCCGCCGAGCGAGAGCGCGGTGAAGAGGCCGAGCGTCGGCTCGGCGCCGAGCCGGCCCCCGAGGGAGAGCCCGCGGACGAGGAGGAAGGTTGGAAACGGGAAGGCCGTCGATCCGAGCGCGTACGGCGACTGGCGGCGGCCGAAGAGCAGCTCGGCGCCGTCCCAGAAGAACCAGAAGTCAGCGCCGACGTTCTGTCTGGGCGTGACGAGCCCGAGGACGGCGAGGACGCCCACCCAGAGCGCGGCGCACGCCAGGCGCTGGGCCGGGGCGTCGCGGCGGAGCGCGCCGTAGACGAGCGCGACGGAAGCCGTGAGGACGAGCGACTCCGCCGGCGACGGCCACGCCCCGCGGGCGATCGTCGCGACCGCGGTGACGGCGAGCGCCGCGAGGGTCGCCCAGCGCGGGAGCGAGTCGAGCCACGTCACCGGACGAGCTCCGCGTAGACCGCCTCGACGCCCTCCACGTGCCGCCGCGCGGAGAACCGGCTGAGCGCGCGCTCGCGTCCGGCTCGACCGAGCCGCGTCCTGAGCCCCGGATCGCCGAGGAGCCGGGACAGCGCCTCGGCCCACGCCTTCGGATCATCATGCGGGACGAGCAGGCCCGTCTCGCCGTCGACCACCACCTCCGGGATCCCGCCAACCCTGCTGGCGACGACGGGCTTCGCGAGGCACCCCGCCTCGACGAGGACCCGACCGAACCCCTCCATCCTCGAGGGCACCGCCACGACATCGGCCTCCGCGTAGGCGCGGCGCGGGTCGGCGATCCAGCTCCGGATCTCGACGGCCTGCCGGATTCCGAGGCTCTGCGCCAGCCGCTCGAGACGCTCCCGCTCCCCACCATGATCCGTCCCCAGCAGGACGAACCTCGCGGAAGGAACGCGCGAGAGGACCGCGGGCGCGGCCCTGAGCAGGGTCGCCTGTCCCTTCTCGGGCATGAGCCGGCCCACGACGAGGACCACGGGACCGTCGCCGGACGGCGGCGACGCCGCGGGGGCGGTCCAGTACTCGGCGTTCACGCCGTTGTAGACGACGCGGACCTTGTCGCGGAATCTCGAGCCCCCGAAGCGCCCCCTCACGGCTTCCGAGACCGCGATGACCCGGGTCGAGAAGAACATGAGCGGCCCGTCGAGGAGGGGATCGCGATCGACGATGCGCACGTGCCAGACGAGGGGGATCCCGCGCCGCCGAGCCGCCAGCGCGGTGTAGAGCGCGCCGCGGCTGCTGTGGGCGTGCGCGAGCCGGATGCCCCGGGCGGCGAGGAGCGCGCGGAGCCGGCGGACGGTGCGGATCCCCGCCACGAGGGTCCACGGCCGGAGCGGGGGGAGCGGCACGACGGCCACCGGGACGCCCGCTTCGCGGAGGGCGGCGGCGACGGCGCCCTCGCCGGGCACGACCGCGTGCGGGGCGAACCGGCGCCGATCGATCCCGCTCGCCAGGGTGAGGAGGCTCTCCTCGCCCCCACCGACCCGATCGGCGAAGTTGGCGACGAGCAGGATCGGTGGCGCCTCAGCCACGCTCGTGGAGCCGGAGGACCCGCAGTCTCACGGCGGGAGCGATGTCGAAATCTCGCTCGACCGCGAGGCCGGCGGGCGGCGGGGCCCACAGGAGCGGGACGAGCCGCGGGCGGTCCTCGAGGACGCGCCCGTCGAGAATGACGAGCGTGGCGCCCGCGCGCTGCGCCGCCGCCAGGAGCGCACCCGGCGCGACGTCGCCGAGAGGCGCCGAGCGCCGGCCGCTGTAGAACGCCACGAACGGCTTCCTGTCCATCAGGACCGCGTCACGGGGCTGGGTCGCCGCGACCCAGCGTGCCACCTCCCGGTAGATCCGCTCGCCCGGGTCGGGGCGAAGGATCGGGCGCAGCGTGTACGGCAGCAGCGCCATGACCGAGAGGAGCGTGGCGGCGACGGCCACGGACCCCGCCGCGCGCCCCCGCGCGGCCCACGACGCCGCGGCGAGGATCCCGGCCGCCGCGATGGGCAGGACGAACGGCAGCGCAGGGAGGAAGACGCGCGACTCGAGGTGGAAGGCGAGCGTCGCGAAGGGCGGCAGCGCCGCGCCGAGGAGGAACCCCTCGCGCCGAAGCCAGCCCTCCTCGCGCGCGCGGGCGAGGAGCCCGGGGAGAAGGAAGAGCGCCAGCACGCCGGGCAAGAGGTCGGACAGCGCGTACTTCTCGAAGAGGTAGCCGTTCTCGAGGAGCCGTCGCGCGAGCGTTCCTCCCTGGCTCACCAGCCTCCCGACGTCCGAGCCTCCGCCCGTCATCGCGCTGCCGAAGTCCTGCCCGATGTTGTGGGCGACCTTCCCGCTGAGGGTCCAGTAGCCGACGGCGCCGCGGAGATAGAGGAGATACGGACCGGAGGGGAGGAGAAATGCGGCGAGCGACACCGGGGCCCAGAGGGCGCTCCTCCACGGCCGAGCCGAGCGCCGGGCGGCGATCAGCGCGAGCGCGATCAGGCCGACCAGGTAGAGCGCGCTCTCGGGTCGCGCCAGGTACCCGAGGCCGAAGAGGAGGCCGGCGGTCGGGAGCCACGCCCGGCGCTCCGTCACGAGGCCCCGCCAGGCGGCCCACACGCCCAGGACCAGGACGAAGGTGTAGGTCGCCTCCGTCAGCACCGCGGCCCCGTTCCGGACGAGCCCGGGGTGGACGGCGAGGAGCGCTGCCGACACGAGGGCCGCCGGACCACCGAGCACGGCGCGCGCCAGCGCCCAGGCCGGGAGCACCAGCGCGGCGCCGAAGAAGGCCGAGACGAGACGACCCGCCAGCTCCCAGTCGCCGACGAGCGGCTGGATCGCGGCGATGCACATCGGATAGAGGGGATGGAAGAGCTGATCGAACGGCGAGCCCGCCTCCTGGAACTGGCGCGCGATGGCGACGTACCGGACCCCGTCGGTCTCGATCAGGGGCACCCGTACCAGGACCCACACGCGCAGGAGGAACGCGAGCGCCGCGAGGACCACGGCCGGGATCACGGGATCAGGCCTCCCGCCCCGGCCCGGCGCCCCCGGGCCGGCGCTCGATCTCCCAGAGCTTCGCGTAGTTGACGAACACCACGAGCGCCGCCATCGCGCTCAGGATGAAGCCCTGCGGGCCCTCGAGGAACCCGCGCTGCAGGACGTACTTCTCGAAGAATGCGAGGAGCGGCCTCGCCCCGAGGAACCACGGCGCCGTGAGGCCGGTCACGCGCACGCCGCGGTCGGCCAGCATCCGGGCGTCGTAGGAGGTGTAGAGGTCGAGCTTCCGGACGTGATCGGCGAGCGATTCGTAGCTCCGGTGGAGGAGATCCTCACGGAGGTCGCCCACCGGGCCGTCCACGACGACCTCCTCGTGCACGAGCGAATCCGTGAACCGGCCGTCGCCGCGCCGGAAGAGGCGGAGCACCGGCCTCGGGTACCAGCCGCAGTGACGGATGAACCGGCCGAGGTACGAGGTGAGTCGCGGCATCCGGAAGCCGAGGCAGTCGCCGGGGTCGGCGAGCGCGCGCTCGATGGCGAACCTGAGCGCGGGCGTGACCTCCTCGTCGGCGTCGAGGCTCAGGATCCAGGACTTCGACGCCTGCGCGATCGCGAAGTTCTTCTGCTCCCCGAACCCTCCCCGCATCTCCCGCGAGTGCACCTTGGCGCCGTAGTCGAGCGCGATCTCCGCGGTTCCGTCGGTCGACTGCCCGTCGACCACGATCAGCTCATCCGCCCACCGGACGCTCTCCAGACTCCGGCGGATCCGGTGCGCCTCGTTCCGCGTGATGAGGACGACCGAGAGCGCCGGCCTCCCGCGCTGCGGAGTACCCCTGACCGCGCCGCCCGGCGCCGGCTCGCCCGCCACGCTCCCGGCCCCACGCGCGAGCCCCCGGTAGAGGGCGAGCGTCGCCGCCGCGCTGTCGGCCCACGACCACGCGGAGGCGGCCAGGGCCCGGGCCGCGTCCGCCATCCGCGCCGCCCCGACGGGATCGGCGAGGAGATCGCTCACCGCCGAGGCGAGCGCCTCCGGCGCGTCCGGCGGGACGAGCCGCCCGGTGACGCCGTCGGTGAGGAACTCGCGGAAGCCTCCGACCGCGGTCGCGACCACCGGGGTGCCGAGACTCGCGGCGATGCGCAGCGCCCCGCTGTCGGTCACGTCCGTGTAGTTGTAGACGGCGACGTCCGCCGCCCTGAAGTAGAAGGCGACCTCCGCGTGGGGCACGTACGCGGGGCGGAAGATCACGCCGTCGGGGACGGCCGCGTGCCGGATCGCGTCGTGGTACTCCTCCTCCTGTCCGTGGAGGAGCGGTCCCGCGATGACGAGCCGGGCGTGGGGATGGTGTCGCCGGACGCGGGGCAGCGCCGCGATCGCCTGGAGGATCCCCTTGTAGGGCCGGATCGCGCCAAACGCCAGGATGAGCGGCGCCGCGAGCGGCAGCTCGAGCCGTCGGCGCGCCGCCGCGCGGTCCGGAACCTGGCCCGCGTCGAAGAACGCATAGTCGCCGTGGTGGATGACCTCGATGCGGGGGCCCGCGCCGAGGCGGCGCCCGAGCTCCGCGGCGCCCTCCTGCGTGTGGATCACCACGGCGTCCGCGGTCCGGAGGCAGCGCCAGAGCGTCCAGTTCTCCCACGCGTCGTTCTCGTGGCTCCGGACGTTGTGCGCCGTCACCACCAGCGGTCCCCGGACGAGCGGCCAGAGGAACGCGTCGAAGCGGGTGGAAAGGAGGCTCTGCACGTGCACGACGTCGGGGCCGAGGGCCCGCAGCGTCCGAAGGAGCCGGAAGCTCGCGCGCGGGTAGCTCACGCCCTTCGCGAAGCACCGCTCGATCCGGAACGGGCTCGGCAGCGCCCCCAGCTCGTACCGCACGTTCGTGAGGAGGACCACCTGGGCGCCGGCCTCGCTCAGCGCTCGGCTCAGGTTCCACGCGTAGTGGGCGATGCCACCCCAGCCCCCGGTCTCGACCATCGCGACCTTCACGGCCGGGCCTCCGCAACCCGCGGGTCCGCCGTGGAGCGCCGAAGCGCCAGGAGGAGTCGCGCGCACGCGCCGAGCTTCGCCCCGAGGACCCGGGCCTGCTCCCCGGAGAGCGGCGGGTACCGGAGGCAGAGGCCGAGCATCCTCGCCCCCGTCGCGAGCGCGACAGCGGTCGCGAGCGTCCGGGCCGGCCAGCGGCCGTGGTGCTTCCGAAAGAAGCGTATATAGCTGACGTAGTACTCGACCTGGCGTACGGAGGTCTTGACGGTGCTGGCCCCGTACCAGTGGATCGCCGTCGCCGCCGGGCAGAGAGCGACGTCGAACCCGGCGGCCCGGAGCCGGCGACAGAGATCCGTCTCCTCGAAGTACATCCGGAACCCTTCGTCGAACCCCTGGACCCGCCGGAACGCCTCCTCGCGGATCAGCATGGCCGCGCCGGAGACGGCGTCGACCCGGAGCGTTCCCTCCGGATCGGCGTCGGCGTAGTAGAAGCGCCGAACCCAACGGTTGCGCGGCAGGAGCGCGTGGACCCCCAGGACCTCGCCCACGGCGAACCCGAGACCGGGGAAACGCTTCCGAGACGGCTGGAACCGACCGTCGGGGTACGCGAGCCCCGGCCCCACGAGGCCGCACGTCGGGTGGGCGTCGAGGAACCCGCGGAGGATCCGAAGCGCCTCGGGCTGGAGGAGGATGTCCGAGTTGAGGGCGAGGTAGAGCCTGGCCGGCGTCGTCCGGAAGGCGCGGTTCAGGGCGGCGCCGTACCCGGGGTTCTCCGGCAGGACGATGACGCGCCAGGCGGGGAACTCCCGCCGCACGGCCTCGACGGTCCCGTCGCTCGAGCCGTTGTCGACGAGCGTCAGCGCGGCGTCCGGGCCCGCCGCGGCGGCCTCCGTCGCCTCGAGACACCGGAGCGTGACGTCCCGGGTGTTGAAGCTGACGACGGCCGCGCTCACCTCCGGGCTCACGCGCACTCCCGGATCGCCGAGACGACGAGCGCCTGGTCGTCCTCGCCGAGGTCGTTGTAGAAGGGGAGCCGGAGCAGGCGATCGCTCACGTCCTCGGTCACCGGACAGTCGCCGGGGCGCCCGCCGAATCGCCGCCCCATCTCGGACAGATGGAGGGGCAGGTAGTGGAACACCGCCAGGATGCCCCGCGCCCGGAGGTGCGCGATCAGGGCCTGGCGCTCCCCGAGCGAGGGAAGCAGCAGGTAGAACATGTGGTACGGCTGCTCCGAGTGGGCCGGCACCACGGGGAGCCGGACGCCGCGCCCGCGCGCCCAGTCGGCCAGGTGCGCGTGGTAGTACTCCCACACCCGGCGCCGCCGGGCCTGGATCGCCGCGCGGGCCTCGAGGTGCGCGTAGAGGAAGGCGGCCAGGATGTCCGAGGGGAGGTAGCTCGACCCGACGTCGACCCAGGTGTACTTGTCGACCTGCCCCCTGAAGAAGCGGCCACGGTCGGTCCCCTTCTCCCGGACGATCTCGGCGCGCTCGAGGTAGCGCTCGTCGTTGACGAGGAGCGCGCCTCCCTCGCCGCACGTGAAGTTCTTCGTCTCGTGGAAGGAGAGGGCGCCGAAGGCGCCGAACGTCCCGAGGTACTGGCCGCGGTACTTCCCGAAGAGGCCGTGGGCGTTGTCCTCCACGACCACAGCCCCGTGAGCGCGGGCGAGCTCGAGGATCGCGTCCATCTCGCAGCCGACGCCCGCGTAGTGGACGGGCACGACCGCCCGCGTCCGGGGCCCGAGGAGCCGCGCGAGCCGGCTCTCGTCGAGGTTCAGCGTGTCGGGGCGGATGTCGGCGAACACCGGGCGGGCCCCCCGGAGCACGAACGCGTTCACGGTGGACACGAAGGTGAAGGAGGGGACGATCACCTCGTCGCCGGGCCCGAGATTCAGGAGGAGCGCCGCCATCTCCAGCGCGTGCGTGCAGGAGGTGGTGAGGAACGCCTTCCTGACCCCCAGCGCCTGCTCGAGGAACACGTGACACTTCTGCGTGAACGCCCCGTCGCCCGAGATGTGTCCGCGCTCGATGGCCTCGGTGATGTAGCGGAACTCGTTGCCGGTGAGGCCGGCCTTGTTGAACGGGATGCGGTAGCTCATCCCGCGTCCCCTCCGCTCCGCGGGAACCACCGGTGATACCAGAGGCGCATCGACCGGGTCACGAACCCGCAGCGCTGGTAGAGCCGCTGCGCCCGCGCGTTCCGCCCCTGGGTGACGACCGTCACGAGGCCGACGCCGCGGGCCGCGAACCAGCCGAGGGCTCCCTCCACCAGGTGGCGGCCGAGCCCCTCGCCCTGCGCCTCGGCGGCGACGCCCACGAGTCCGATCTGGCCGGCGGCCTCGCCCCGCCGGTGGCAGGAGACGTAGCCGGCCGGGCGCCCCCCGGCGAGGGCGACCAGCACGGTGTCGGCCCAGCCCTGGCAGCTCCGCTCGATCCACGTCTCGTAGAGCGCGTCGCACCGCTCCGGCGGGAAGCGTCCGTCGTAGTAGAAGCGCGAATCGCGATGACTCACCCGAGCGATCGCCCTGAGTGCCGGAGTGTCGTCCGGGAGCGCCGGGCGCAGCGTCGCCGATCGCTTCCCCTCGGCCTTGCTCGAAGCTGCGTCGAGCCGTCGCTCCAGCGTGACGCGGATGTCCACGAGGCGGAAGCCGTGATCCTCGGCGAGCCTGACCGTCGTGGCGTCCGCCGGGTCGGCGAGGAAGTAGAGGCACTCGATCGCGTGCTCGCGGCACCACGCGAGGACGGGGCCGACGCTCTCCGGTCTGAGACGCTCGGCGCTGAGGCGCGCGACCCGCACCCCGAAGAATCCGGAGTCCCACTCGAGGTACTCGCAGCCCGCCCCCCCGCTCACCTGAGCCACGCCCTGACGAGACTCGACGCGAGCACCATCGGCGCCCGGCGCTGCGCCGGAAACGTCCTGAGCGAGGCCACGAGGCGCGCGCGCGCCTCGGACCAGTCCCCGCGGGCGTACGCCTGGTAGCCGAACCAGTTGTGCACGTCGGCGATGATCCGCCGTCCTCTCCACCCCAGCCGCGCGAGGGCCTCGGGATGGACGCGGCGGAGCTTGTCCAGGACCTGGAACCGGCGCATGTCCATCAGGGCGCGGTCCCGGCTCATGCTTCCCCCGTGGAGCCGATAGGTCGCCTGGACGGCCGGGACGTATCGCGCGGGAGCGACCAGGGAGAGGCGGAGCCAGAGGTCCCAATCCTCGAGCGGCGTCAGGTGCTCGTCGAACGGTCCCGCCGCCTCGAGCGCCGACCGCCGGGCCAGGACGGCCAGGGGGGGGATGAAGTTCCCGCCGACGAGCTCGGGGAAGAGCCAGCCGTCGAGCCGGCGCCGGTGGTAGGCGAAGCGCTCGGAGGCGTCGACCGTCTCGCCGGTGAGCGCGTTCTCGATCCTGACGTCACAGTAGGTCCAGCCGATCCCCCGGTCGCGCTCCAGGACGTCGAACTGCCGCGCGAGCTTCTCGGGGTGGAGGAGGTCGTCGTCGTCGAGGAACGCGACGTAGGGAGCCCGGGCCGTCGCGAGCCCAGCGTTGCGGGCGGCCGACTGGCCCCGGTTCGGCTGCCTGAGGCAGTGGACCCTGGCCGCGTACCTCGCCAGCACCGAGGGCGTGTCGTCTGTCGACCCGTCGTCGACGACGATGACCTCGAGCGGCGCCAGCGTCTGCGCCAGGGCGCTCTCGAGCGCCTCCGCGACGAGCTTCGCGCGGTTGAAGGTGGGGATGATGAGGCTGGCCAGGGGCGTCATCGCCGCTTGTCGACCACGAGCAGCTTGCGATACGCCGGCGCCCGGTCGAGCAGACGCAAGAGCGGCCAGGCCGGACGTAGAGTGACCCGCGCGAGGTTCGTAGAGGGACGGTGGACGCCCCAGTCCCACGTCGTCGGCGCCAGGAGATCGCTCAGCGCCGCCGAGAAGGGCGCGCGCCGCTCCCTGGCCTCCCAGCGCATGACCCCGCGATGCACCGGCAGCCAGGCGTTCTCGAGAACCCGGACGTCGCGGGCCGACTGCGAGACCACGGGGGAAACCTCGGCGAGCGTCGGAAGGGGCTCGGCGAGATGCTCGCGGAGCCAGCCCGGGACCGGGAGGCGCTCTGCCTCGAGCCAGCGATGAAGCTCTCGGTCGTGCGCCTCGGCCGGCTCGCCGCACGGAAACCCGACGGCGAGGGCGGCGTGCGCGACCCTGTCGCACTCGGCGAGCACGTCCCCGCGTCTCCCCGTCGGAACGTGCTCGAGCACGTCGAGCAGGACCACGAGATCGAATCGCCCATCGGAAAAGGGGAGGCTGGTCGCGTCCGCTCGAAGGGGCAGCATCCATGGACTCGCGCGGCGCTCCGTGCCGGTGTAGTCGGCGAAGGTGCGGTCGACGCCGACGAAGCGCCAGGACAGGAACCGGCCGATCCCCTGCGAGCCGCAGCCCACTTCGAGGATGCTGCGCGGCCGGGTCTTGCGGATCAAGGAGATCACCGGAGCATACCGGAGGAGCTGGCTCAGCATCGGGACGGGTCGCGGGCCACCATCGCGCTACGGTCTCCGCGCGGACTTCCAGAGCCGACGCGCGGCCTCACGCCCGAGGGCCCACGCGAGCCTGGGCACCGAGCCGAGCCGGGCGACCTCGCGGTCCCACTCCGCCCCGTACCCGCTCGCCTCCCACGCCTTGGCCTCGACCTCGAACCGGTAGAAGGCGAAGAGCACGGACAGGACGAGCCCGGCGAGGCCGTCCCGGTACCCCTTCAGCGTGAAGAAGCGGTGGCGGAAGGTCGAGAGCGGCGTCCAGAGCAGCGCCAACGGCCCCCCGAACGGTACCTCGTCCCGGAGCCGCACCTGCGCCTCGGTCTGCGCGTAGCCGTCCCACTTACGGGCCAGATTTCCGATCGTCGCGTCCGTCCGCGAGTGGAGGATCCAGGCGCCCTCCTCGATCGGGAGGAAGATCGTGCGCCCCTCGACCCGCACCGGGTCGTGGAGCCGGTGTCCGTAGCGGCCCGTGCCCCGGCGGAAGCATCGGAGCTGGTAGTCCGGAAAGCCGCCCACGTGCGGCACGGGCCGGCCGAAGCAGTGGTTCATCCGGGGCAACCAGATCCCCGCGACGTCGCCCGCTCCGGCGACGGCGGCGTGCAGGCGGTCCCGGAGCTTCGGTGGGATGAGCTCGTCGGTGTCGACGACCAGGATCCAGTCCCCCGTCGCGGCGTCGAGCCCCAGATTCCGCGCCATGGGGAAGCTCGGGATCCGCTCGTGCACGAGGATCTTCGTCGCCAGCCCCTCGGCCAGCTCGCGCGTGCGGTCCTCGCTCTGGAGGTCGACCACGATCCGCTCCTCGCACCACTGGAGGCCCGCAAGGCACTCGGCGACCTGGCTCGCGTCGTTCTGCGTCAGGACGATGGCGGTGAACGTGGGAGCGCTCATCGGCTCACGCGTCTCCCTCACCGGGCAGCCTCGCCGTGGCGACCATCAGGTTGAAGGCATCATACCCAGCGGCGATCAGGATCAGATCGCGCGCTCGCCGCGCCCTCTCCAACAATCCACCGGTGCCGGCCGCCGTCCGGGGCTGGCCAGGGGGCGTCGGCGCGGGATCGTCGTGGAGGAACTGCTCTGACGCCTCGATCCGGATTGCCTGGAAGCCGGCGCGCTCCAGCGCCATGCGAAGGGTCCGTGCCGAGAAGTGATAGAGGTGATAGTCGACAAACTGCTCCCAGCGACGCCGCATCCAGGCGTACGTGACTCCCCCGGCGTTCTGCGTCTGAACGACGAGCATGCCCCCGGGTCTCAGCCACTGCGCGAGCCGTCCAAGGTCGCCCACAGGATCAGCGAGGTGCTCCAGCACATCCCAGAGGGTCACGACGTCGAACGGCAGGATCCCCGGTGGGCGCGGCCGCTTGAGGTCGCCCTCGATCACCTCGGCGCCCGACGTCAGCGCCGCCGCCCGCACCGCGGCCGGCGAGGCGTCGAGCCCCGTGGCCCTCCACCGGCGTTGGCTGGCGGCCGCGAGGAATCGGCCGACACCGCAGCCGACGTCCAGCAGGCTTCCCTTGCCGATCTTGCTCTCGATCCGCGCCAGCCGTCGATGCGCGAGGCGGATCTGTTCCTCAGTGAGCCCCGCCGGGAACTCCTGCGCGAAGTAGTCGTCAGAATAGAGGGATGCGATATTCTCCGGTGACGGTCGCGGGTTGTAGAAGATCAGGCCACACTTCCGGCATCGAACCACGCGTCGACCCGATCGGGTCGCCCTGAAGAGCACTCGCGGGTCTTCCGACCCGCAGAGATTGCAGGGTACCCACTCGCGCCATGTGTCGTTCCCGTCGATCACGTCAGGCCTGCCACACCGCCCGCCAGTCGACGAGCAGCTCCGCGCGCCACCCGGCGCCGCCCAGCATCCACGCGAGCCCGACGTAGAGCGCGCCCGCGGCGCACCCGGCCAGGACGAGCGACGGGAGGTCGTGGACCCAGATCCGCGCGAGCCCCCCGAACAGGAGCGCGCTCGCCGCGGCGGCGGCCAGGGGCACGCGCAGGGGGACCAGGACCCGGACGGGCACGAGCCGGCGCAGTGCCACGAATGTGACGGGCGCCGTCAGCCCGAGACAGGCGCTCGCCACGGCGAAGCCGACGAAGCCGAGGGCCGGCACGAGAACCCACGCGAGGCCCCAGAGGAGCGCCGTCCACATGAGGTTCAGACGGAACACGATGTCCGCGCGGCCGAGGGCCCAGAGGCCGTGGACCAGGACCGTCGAGGTCCCGCCGAGGAGCGCGCTCACGGCCAGGAACCGGATCGCCGGCACCGCCGGCAGCCACGGATCGCCGTAGACGAGACGGACGATCGGCTCGGCACCCGCGAGCAGCAGGAGGAGCGCGGGATAGAGGATCACCGCGACCCGGTTGAGAGCTCGCTCGAGAGCCTCGGCGAACTGCCGCGGCTCGTGCTGGAGCCGCGAGAGCGCGGGGAAGAGGACTTTGCCCGCGAGGCTCACCACCTGGAGCGGCAGGAAGGTCACGGAGCTCGCCCAGTTGAGCAGCCCGACGGCCGCGACGCCGCTCCGGGCGGCGACGAAGGTCGGGAGCACCGCATCCCTCACGGTGGTGATGATCGCGCTCCCCTGGAACAGGACGCCGAACGCGACGACCGGCCGGAGGTCCCGCCACCTCCAGCGGAAGCTCGGTCGCCAGGGCGTGGCGAACCAGAGCACCCCGAGGCCCGCGGCGCGGGCGGCCAGCCCGCCCAGCACGAAGCTCCACACCCCCGCGCCAGCGAAGGCCGCGGCGCCGGCGACCACGTTGAAGACGAGCGTGTCCAGCGTCTCGGCGATCGTGAGGGGGAGATAGGCCAGGTGGCGCTCGAGGAGGACCGTCGCGGGCATCCGGAGCGCCGAGAGCGGGATCAGGAGGACGAGGGCACGGAGCGGCGCCGCCGCGTCGGGCGCGAGGCCGAACCGGTGGCCGATCTGGGGGACGAGCGCCGCGAACAGCGTTGCGAGGAGCAGCGCCACGGCCAGATTCGCGCTGAAGGCGGCGCCCAGGGTGAGCGCGGGATCGAGGTCGCGGCGCTGGACGAGCGCGGCCCCCAGGCCGAGGTCGCTGAACGCGACCCCGAGCCCGACGGCGAAGCTGATGATCGCGTATACGCCGAACGCCTCCGGCGCCAGGAGCCGGGCCAGCACGATGCCGCCGATCGCCGTCACCGCGAGGCCCAGGACGCGCTGCGCGCCGAGCAGCAGGAAGCTCCTGAGGGTCCGGGCCCGGAGCCCTGGACCGCCGGCCCCGGTCATCGGAGCCCGAAACCCCCGTGCTCGCGGACGTAGGCGTCGACGACGCGGCGCCAGGACCTCTGCGCGCGGAGGATCAGCTCGACGCACTCGCGCACCGCGCCGTGCCCGCCCCGCGCCCGGGTGACGACGTGGGCGACCGCGCGGACCTCGGCGGGCGCGTCGGCGACCACGACCGCGAGCCCGACGCGCTGGAGTGCCGGGACGTCGAGCAGGTCGTCGCCGATGTAGGCCATCGCGTCGGGGCGGAGGCGGTACCTCGCGAGCAGCGCCCCGACCGTCTCCGCCTTGCGCCTGGCCCCCAGCACCACGGCGTCGACGCCCAGCCTGGTGCCACGCGCCTTCGCGATCGGGCTCCGCTCGCCCGTCACCATCGCGGTCAGGAGGCCGGCGCGCCGCGCCAGCGCCAGGGCGACGCCGTCGCGCGCGTGGAAGAACTTCAGCTCGTCGCCCCGCGCGGACAGGATCATCCGCCCGTCGGTGAGCACGCCGTCCACGTCCATGACCAGGAAGCGGACCCGGCGGGCCCGCTCCGCGACGGTCGCCGAGGGACTCACGCCGTTGCCGGTGCGCCCTCTTCGCGCTCGAGCAGCGGCAGCATGACCACGATCCCCGCGAAGAACCAGAAGGGCTCCATGATGCGGACGATGATGAACGTGTTGGCGCCGAAGGCGTGGGCGAGCAGGCCGGTCGTCCCAGCCAGGAAGCCGAGCGCGAGCCCGCGCTCGTCGCCGCCCCGGAGCTCGCCGAGCGCGCTGCGGCCGCTCCGGAGGAGCGCCCAGACGAGCCAGAAAAACGCCATGAGCCCGATGGCGCCGGTTTCGACGAGCGCGCGCGCGTACTGGGAGTCCATGAAGCCGAACCCGGTGACGCCCCAGCCGAGGAACGGGCGCTTCATCCAGCCTTCCGCCGCCTGGTTGAAGCTCACGAACCGCGCGGAGGTGGAGGGGTCGAGGCCGAGGCGGCCCAGCGTGACCGTCGGCTGACCGGCCTCCGGCTGGAACGTGTAGAGGACCCGGTTGACGACCGCCTTCGGCGCGACGAACGCGAGGATGGGGGAGAGCACGAGCACCATGAGGAGGAGCCCGACCATCAGCTTCCGTCGGGTCGTGAGCCCGGTCAGCGTGAGCATCGCCGGCAGGAGGCCCAGGTAGGAGGCCCGCGAGAGGGTGAACGCGAACGGCAGGCTCATCAAGGCCATGACGCCGAGGGTCCACAGGCGGACGGAGAAGTGCGGCGTCTCCAGCGCGATGCCGGCGGCGATCGACATCATGAGGAGGAGATAGCCGCCGAACGTGTTGGGCTCGCCCTCCTTGCCCTCGAAGGGCGCCGACACCCGCTGGCCCGTGGGGATCTGCCCGGCGCCGATCACGCTGACGATGGCGGCGGTGAGGAACGCCGCGGTCACGAAGCGCCAGGCCTGCTCCCGGTCGCGCAGGTTGTTCACCACCATGTAATACACGACGAAGTACTCGACGTACTTGAGCACGTAGAAGAACCCCGACTGGCCCCGGACCGACCCTGCCAGCGCGCCGACGAGCGTCGCGATCGCCGCGGACGCGACATACGCGAAGATCGGCCGGTTCAGCGGCGTCTTCGCCACGAGGCCGAGCTCCTTGTTGACGGCGGTCTTGGCGAACCAGCTGAAGCCGATCACGAGGAGCAGGAAATCCTCGCTCCGGAGGACCACCTCGCGCTTCTCGGCGAGCCCGCCGCCGGCGCCGAACTCGGGGGAGAGGAGCATCGAGAAGATCACGATGTAGATGCCGAAGTCCGTCCGGAGGAAGACCATGACGAACAGCGCGACCGCGGCGACGACGAGGGTGGCGAACCTGAACGAGACGCTGGTGAGTCCCTGGGAGAGGACGAGCGCGCCGACGGCGGCGACCACGATCCAGAGGAGGAGATCGCGCGGGGCTGTCCTGGCGACCGATCCGGCCCGGAGCCCGGACGCCATCGACGCGGGCTACCGGACCCGGACGATCTGGTTGGGCAGGCCGAGGCGGTGGAGCTCCCTGCTCTTCGCCTCCGCCTCCTCGCGCGCCGCGAAGTTCCCGTGACGGATGACGAACGTCGTCTCCTGACCGGGCAGCGCCGTGACCCTCACCTCGTGGCCCTTCGCCTTGAGGCGCTCGGCGAGCTGGACCGCGCCCACGAGCGGGAGGGGGTCGCCCACGCGGACGCCGAGCGCGTCCGGTCCCCCGAGGACCGACGCGTCCGCGAACCCCTGCCCCCGGAGTGTCGCGACCAAGGCCTGGGCGTCACGGACGCCCGGGGGCTGGCCGATCCACACCGCGTACACCGCATCGGCCGACTGCTGGCGGAACCGCACGGTCTGGAAGCCGGCCTCGTTGAGCTGTCGCTCGACCCGCTCCGCCGCGGACGCGACGGGGAAGGGCCCCAGCTCGACCGCGAAGCGCGCCGGATCCGGGACCGGCGCCGACGCGGCGGCGGTGTCCTTCCCCGGGGCCGGCCGCTCCGGAGTCGGAGGCGCGACGCGCGGCGGCGCCTGCGCGGCGGGTGCCGGCGGCGGGGCGAGCGGCGGGCGGTCGAACGGCGCGGGCGCCACCGTCGCCGGCGGCGACGGCGTCGAGGGCACAGGCGATGCCGGGGCCGGCACCGACGGCTCCCGCGCCGATTCTGGGGCCGAGCCGGGCCGCGGCGGGAGCGACTCGAGCTTCTGGCGCAGCAGGGCGCGGGGCTCGGCACCCCCGAGCCAGCCCATCCTCCAGGCGAGCACGCCCGCGAACGCGGCGACGAGCACGCCGAGGATCAGGACGCCGATCGAGAGGTCGCGGTACCGGCGGCGGCGCCCCTTCCCGCCCTCGGCCGTCTCCCGCTCGCCGGCCAGGATGAGCGCCGCGGCGCCCTGCGCCCGCTGCGCCGTCGAGCGGCTCTCGCGCCCGAGCAGCCCGCCGAGGAAGTCCCGCGCGCGCTGGACGGGGCCGCGCGCGGCGCCGCCCGGCGCCTCCTCGCCGTAGTAGTGCGTGTAGTGGTGCGTGTACGCGTAGCCGGCGATCTCCGCCTGGATGTCGTTCAGCACGACGCCCCACACCCTGGCGCGCGCCGACTCGAGGTGGGCCTTCGCCCGCTTGAGCACCAGCCGCCCGACCTTTCCGGCCTGATACACGAGCACGACGCCGTCGGCCTGCGCGGACACGATGACCGCGTCCGTCACGGGCAGGACCGGCGGCGTGTCGATCAGCACGATGTCGTACTCCTCCCGCACGGCGCGCAGGAACTCGCCCATCGCCGGCGTCGAGAGCAGCTCCGACGGGTTGGCGGGCACCGGTCCCGACTCGATGATGTGGAGGTTGTCGAGGCCGGGCGCCGCCATGATGTCTTCCATCTCGAAGCGGCCCATGAG
>JACQWC010000008.1 GCA_016209635.1 Candidatus Rokuibacteriota bacterium
GCGGACGTGGCCGAGCAGGGCGAGGTGCTGGTGGCCGAGAAGGTGGTCGGCTTCAAAAAGATCAAGATGGGGACGCTCGAGAACGTGGGCTCGGGCGAGGTCGAGCTGCCCCAGCAGGAGATGCAGACGACCAGTGCCTGGCTCACCGTTCCGCCCGAGACGCTGGCGCGGGTGAGTCCCTCGCGCGAGGAGCTGATCGACGGGCTCCGCGGCGTCAGCTATCTCCTGCACCACCTGGCGCCGATCTTCCTCCTCTGCGACGTCCGCGACCTGGCCGGCTGGCTCGGCGACACGACCCCGGCGGACGGGTCGAGGGTCGCGACGCGGGAATCGACGCGCCGGCGGCTCCTCGAGGCCGAGCGGTTCAACCCGACGATCTACCTCTACGACTCCCACGCGGGTGGCATCGGCCTGGCAGAGCGGGTCTTCGAGATCCTGCCCGACCTCCTCCGGCACGGCCGCGAGACGCTCGCGGCGTGCCCCTGCGCCTGGGGCTGCCCCTCGTGCGTGGGGCCGGTGAACGAGGTCGGGCGCCGCGCCAAGGCGATCGCCGCGAAGCTGCTCGCCGTGCTGACCGCCGCCTGAGCCTGCCGCTCGATGCCGGCGCCCGATGATCTGCGGCGCGTCATCCGAAGAATCGAGTCGGCGCACCCGGACCGGTCCGCCGCCGAGCCCGTCGAGCGCGTCGTCGGGGGCGAGCTCCAGGAGACGGGCGCGGGCGCGCTCGTCGTCGTCCGCCGCGAGTACCCGCTCGCGCACCGGCACGGCGGGCAGCCGCTCGCGGCCGCGCTCGAGGCGCCGCTCCCGGTGCTCGCCCGGGTGGCGCGGGTGGAGCCTCCGCTCGGCGACGCCGGGCGGCTGCTCTTCCTCGACACCGAGACCACGGGCCTCGCGGGCGGGACGGGGACCTACGCGTTCCTCGTCGGCGCCGCGTTCGCCGAGGGCGACCGGCTCGTCGTCATGCAGTACTTCATGCGCGACTTCGACGAGGAGCCGGCCCTCCTCGCGGCGCTCCAGCCGCTCCTCGAGCGCGCGAGCGGTATCGTGACGTTCAACGGCGCCGGCTTCGACCTGCCGCTGCTCGAGACGCGCTTCGTGCTTGCGCGGCGCCGCTGGCCGGCCGCGCTGCCGCACCTCGACCTGCTCCGCCCGGCGCGCCGCGTGTGGGCGGCCTCGCTCGCCGACTGCCGGCTCGCGACGCTCGAGCGCGAGGTGCTCGGCCTCGCGCGGGAGGACGACGTGCCGAGCGCCGTGATCCCCGCGCTCTACTTCGACTACCTGCGCTCGCGCCGCGCGGCCCCGCTCGGTCGCGTCTTCGCCCACAACCGAGACGACGTGCTCTCGCTGGTCGCGCTGGTCGGCTGGCTCGGCCGCGCGGTGACGGACGCCACCGGCCTACGGCCGGCGGAGCTGGCGGGGCTCGGGCGGCTCTGGGAGCCGGTGGACCTCGAGCGGGGCCTCGCCTGCTACCGCGCGGCGCTCCGCGCGGGGCTGCCCCGGGACCTCGCCCAGTGGGCGCGCCTCCGGCTCGCGTGGTGGGAGAAGCGCGCGGCGCGCTGGGAGGCGGCGTGTGCCCTCTGGGAGGCGGCCTCCCGGCACGAGACCTTCGATCCGCGCCCGTGGGAGGAGCTGGCCAAGTTCCACGAGCACCGCGCGCGCGACCTCGCCCTGGCGCGCGCGCTCGTCGAGGAGGCGCTCGATCTCGCGCGCGCGGTCGGCGCCGCGCCGCGCGTGCTCGACGCCTTCGTCTACCGCCTGGATCGGCTCGACCGGCGCCTTGCCCTCGGGCTGCGGGCGGCTACTCGGCCGGGAAGGTGACCACGTGGAGGAGGTGGGCTTCGGGGCGCACCCGCGCGCCCGTCCGGAACGCCGCGGAGGACGGCTGCGAGGAATGGACGCGACGGCCCGAGGGTAGGCCGAGACAGTAGAGGATCTCCGAGCCCCTGAAGTAGCGGCGCAGAATCACCGCCTCGCCGTCCTGGCGCGGCGCGAAGGTCACGTCGTCGGGCCGGATCATCACCGTTACCTTCTCGCCCGGCTCGCGCGCCTCGGGGTTCCCGAAGACGCCGATCTCGGTGACGATGCCCTGGGAGGTCACGAGCCCCGGCAGGAAGTCCGCCGCCCCCACGAACTCGGCGACGAACTGGGTCGCGGGGTGGTGGTAGATCGTCTCGGGCGGACCGATCTGCTCGAGGCGGCCCTGGTCCAGGACGCCGACCAGGTCGGCGATCGTGAAGGCCTCCTCCTGGTCGTGCGTGACGAAGATGGCGGTGGTGCCCGTCGATCGGAGAATCTTCTCGACCTCGTCGCGCATCTGGGCGCGCAGATCCGCGTCGAGGTTCGAGAACGGCTCGTCGAGGAGCAGCAGGGTCGGCGCCGGGGCGAGCGCACGGGCCACCGCGACCCGCTGCTGCTGGCCTCCGGACAGCTCGTGGGCGAACCGGCCGCGGAACTCGGCGAGCCCGACCAGGTCCAGGATCTCGTGGACGCGCCGCTGCCGCTCCCTCCGGGGGAGCCGCCGGAGGCCGAAGGCGACGTTGTCCTCGATGGAGAGGTGCGGGAAGAGCGCGTAGTCCTGGAAGACGACGCCGACGGACCGCTCCTCGGGCGGCACGGGAGCGCTCCCGCCCCCGCCCTCGGCCATGACCCGTCCCGCCATGATGACCTGCCCCGCGTCGGGCGTCTCGAAGCCGGCGATGAGCCGCAGCGTCGTGGTCTTGCCGCATCCGGAGGGGCCAAGCAGCGCCAGGATCTGACCGCGCTCCAGGGCGAAGGACAGGTTCTCGACCGCGGGCGGGCCCTCGGCGACGTAGCCCTTCGTGACGCGCGAGAGGGTGAGGAGCGACATCACGAGTGCCGCCGGGGAAGATTCCTCCTCGAGGGTCGGCGGGATGACACGCGCGCCATCACCGAGGATGCTATCACGGCACCGGCGTGATCGGCGGCTTCCCCTCCAGCACCGCGAGGCAGTTCCGGATCGCCAGGCTCGCCATGGCGATCCGCGTGTCGCACGAGGAGCTGGCGATGTGCGGCGCCAGCACGACGTTGGTCAGCGGGACGAGGCCCGGGTGGATCTTGGGCTCCTCCTCGAAGACGTCGAGCCCGGCGCCGGCGATCCAGCCCTCGCCGAGCGCGCGGACCAGCGCCGCCTCGTCGACGATCGGGCCGCGCGACGCGTTCACGAGGATGGCCGAGGGCTTCATCAGGCGGAGCGTGCGCTCGTCGATGAGGTGGCGGGTCTCGGGCAGGAGCGGGGTGTGGAGGGTCACGAAGTCCGCCTCGCCGAGGAGGGTCGCCTGGTCGACGAAGGTCGCGCGGAGCTCCCGCTCGACGGCGGCGTCGGCGCGCACGGCGTCGTGATAGAGGACGCGCATACTGAAGCCGAGCGCCCGGCGGGCCACGGCGCGACCGATCCGGCCGAACCCGAGCACGCCGAGGGTCTTCCCGTGGACGTCGTTCCCCCACAGGAGGTTGAAATCCCAGCGCGTCCACTGACCGGAGCGCGCGTAGTGGTCGCCCTCCACGACCCGACGCGCCGCGGCCATGAGGAGGGCCCACGCGAAGTCGGCGGTCGTCTCGGTCAGGACGTCCGGAGTGTTGGTCACGACGACCGAGCGCCGCCGCGCGGCGGCGACGTCGATGTTGTTGAAGCCGACAGCGACGTTGGCGACGACCCTGAGGCCGGGCTCGGCGGAGAGCACCTCGTCGTCGATCGTGTCGATGATCTGGCAGACGAGCGCGTGCTTGCCGCGAAGCCTCGCGATCAGCTCGGGCTTGCTCAGGGGCCTCTCTCCTCGATGGACGTCGAGGGTGACATCCGCTGGGATCAGCTTCATGGCGGTGTCTGGTAAGCTACTTGAAATAAGAACGTTTTTGGCCATCAACCTCTCCCGAGATTTTTTGCTTGAACCGGCCTGCGAGCGCGGCTATATTAGCACTCGATCTGGTCGAGTGCTAACGCCAGAATCCCTGAAAGGCCCCATTCATGCCGAAGCGCACGACGACAGGCAAGGCCGATCGAGCGTCCACTACTACTACCCCAAGAGGAGGCAAAGGAGCCATGAAGATTCGTCCGCTGCATGACCGCATCCTCGTGAAGCGCGTCGAGGAGGGAGAAGTGCGCCGGGGGGGCATCATCATCCCCGACACGGCCAAGGAAAAGCCGCAGGAGGGCAAGGTCGTGGCGGCCGGGAACGGCAAGATCACCGAGGACGGCAAGAAGATCCCCCTCGACGTGAAGGCCGGTGACCGCATCCTCTTCGGCAAGTACTCGGGTTCCGAGGTCAAGATCGAGGACGAGGAGTACCTCATCATGCGCGAGGAAGACGTTCTCGCCATTCTGGAGTAGGCAGCCAACCGAATCCAAATCCTAAGGAGGGGAGCGACACATGCCGAAGCAGTTGAAGTTCGAAGAGGAAGCGCGGAGCGCCCTGCTCAAGGGCGTGAACATCCTGGCGTCAGCGGTCAAGGCCACGCTCGGGCCGAAGGGCCGGAACGTCGTCATCGACAAGAAGTTCGGCAGCCCGACGATCACCAAGGACGGCGTCACCGTCGCCAAGGAGATCGACCTGCGCAACCGCTTCCACAACATGGGGGCGCAGCTGCTCAAGCAGGCGGCGATCCGCACCAACGAC
>JACQWC010000089.1 GCA_016209635.1 Candidatus Rokuibacteriota bacterium
GGACGACGTTCATGAGCGACTGCACGTCGAAGAGCGCCTTCTTCATGTCGGTGCCGTACCAGAACTCGATCGTCACGATCGAGAAGCCCTCCTGGGAGGTCGAGCGGACGAAGTGGACGTCCTTCAGATCGACCATCCGCTCCTCGATGGGCTTCCCGAAGTAGATCTCCATCTCCTCGGCCGAGAGCCCCGGCATCATCGAGACGACGCCGACCATCGGGCTCTGGACGTACGGCATCATGCGCCGTGGCATGTGGAAGAAGATCACGAGCACGGAGAGCAGGGCGACGCCGAGGTAGAACGCGATGATGATGTAGGGGTGCTCGACTGCCCAGCGGCTGATGTTGCCGGTGGACCGTGCCGCTCCGCTCGTCGCCGACGGACTGTTATCGCTCAATGCACACCCCCATGATGGTCGCCACGCACGCAGGCGACTCGTACTTGTAGTGCGGGTCCTCGACGACCTCGACGCCGCCAGCGAGCGTCTCCGTCCGGGCGCCGTAGACGTGGACGACGTAGGCATGCGTCCCGGGACGGTGGAAGATCGCCCAGATCGGGCCTTCGGCCGGGAACTGCACGAGGTGATGCTCCCCGCCGTCCCGGGTGAACTCCACGTGCACGTGCCGTTGCGAGCGGTTCACGAAGGTCACGCGCTGCCCCGTCATCGTCGTGAGCACCGGAGGTACGAGCCGCGTCGCCTCGATGATCACGGTCTCGTCGGCTCGGGCGCGGGCCGGCGCGAGGACGGCCAGGACCGCCACGAGGACAGCGAGCCAGCCGATCATCGGTACTCCTCGAGGACGGCGTTCAGAGTGAGCGTGGCGGCGTCCCGCCAGAGGGTGACGGCGACCGTCTCGCCGATCCTGTGGCCGACGAGCGCCTCATGAAAGTGATGGAGGTCCCTCACCGCCTTCCCGGCCACGGCCGTGATGACGTCGCCGGGCTTGAGCCCCGCAGCGTCCGCGGGACCACCGTCCTCGACGCGGACCACCAGCGCCCCCCTCTCCATGGGCAGCTCGTTGGCGTAGGCGACCTGCGGCGTGACGCTGACGGCGACGATGCCGAGCGAGGGACGGACGATGCGACCGTTGGTGATCAGCTCCCTCAGGACCGGCCTCGCGGTGTCGATCGAGATCGCGAAGCCGATCCCGTGGGCCGAGGGAATGATCGCGGTGTTGATGCCGACGACTTGACCGCCGAGATTGACGAGCGGCCCGCCGGAGTTCCCGGGATTGATCGCCGCGTCGGTCTGGATGAGGTCGTGGAGGATCGGGAGCCCCGGCTCCTCCATGGACCGTCCGAGCGAGCTGACGACGCCCGCCGTCACCGTCGGTCCGCCCTCGATCCACAGCGGGCTCCCGATGGCCACGACGGTCTCGCCGACCCTGAGGCGCCGGGAATCGCCGAGCGGCACGGCGGGCAGGCCCCGGCCGTCGATCTTCAGCACCGCGAGGTCGGTGAAGGGATCGGCGCCGACGAGCGTCGCGCGGAACGCCCGCTCGTCCGCCAGCGTCACCTTGATCTCCGCGGCGCCCGCGACGACGTGGTTGTTCGTGAGGATGTGGCCACGCCGATCGACGATGATCCCGGAGCCGAGCCCGCGCGTGGGCACGGGCCGGTTGAACTGGTCGCGCTCGATCTGGCGCGTCGTGATGCTGACGACGGCGGGCAGGACCCGCGCGATCATCTCGGGAAGGCCGGCGCGCCCGGCCGCATGCGTTCGGGCCTCGACGGCGCCGGCAGCGAGTGCCGTCACGACGAGGCTCGTCGCGAACACCAGAATCTTCACCCTGTCACTCCCTCCTGTCGGACGATGGGCGAGCCCGAGCGACGCGGATCGGGACGGCCGTCACCCGACGGTTCTCGGCGAACTTCGACTGCTGACTCAGCGCGGGACGACTAGAGGGAGCGCGATCGGGGAGGCGGGTCCAGGAGCTGGAGCGATACCGCGTGGCCGAGCAGTGCCGGGTCCAACGCGAGGCTGCCGCCCGGGAGGGGCTTGGGCAGGAGGACCAGGACCAGTGACATGACGAGCAGTCCCCCGCAGAGATCGGGAGACATGCCGTGATCGCTGGTACCCGCGTGACTGCCCTCGAGGAGGCAGAAGCCCACGGCGAGGATGAGGACTGCGGCCGCGAGGGCCACGCCCGTCCGCCACGAGGTGCCGATCGGAGAGGCGGTTCTCATACGTTGACGATTAGAAGCAATCCGGCTGCCAGACCGGCGCGAGAGCTGGCCAGACTCGAACTCATTGAATTCTTGGATTTCCCATCGAGCCGTCCTCCCCGGCAGATCGGCGAGAGCTGGTCGAGTGGGGCGCTACCACCACACGGGCCGCTCCGCGCTCTCATCTGCCGAGCACCTTCTCGACGAGCGCGGTGAACGTGGAGATGGCGAAGGGCTTCACGAGATAGGCCGCGGCGCCGGCCTCGAGCGCCTGCCGGCGGCTCGCCTCGGAGTAGAACCCGGTGACGACGATCACGGGCGGAGGCGATCCCACCGCGCGGGCCGCGCGCACGATGTCGAGCCCGTCGCCATCGGGGAGGCGCAGATCGGCGACCACCAGGACGAGACGCTCCGAGCGCACCCGCTCGAGGGCCTCGCGCCGGGTGCCCGCCGAGATCACGCGGTATCCTTGCCGGCGCAGGAGGCGCTCGTAGGTCCCGACGAGATCGGCCTCGTCGTCCACGACGAGGATCGGACGGGGCATCCCCGTCGCTCGCCTCAGCGCGTCGTCTGCGCCGGCGTCGCGATCGGCTCGGGGTCGGCCACGAACGCGCGGAGGAGATCCGTCTCCGTGATGATCCCGACCAGGCGCTCGCCCTCGAGGACCGGCAGCGCGCCGATCTTTCTGCTCAGCATGAGCCGGGCCGCGTCGCGCGCGTCCTGGTCGGGCGCGATGGTGATGGGGGACCGCGTCATCACCTGGCCGACCGTGAGCCGCGCCAGGAGGTAGTGGAGCTCCCACGCCGAAAGGCTCGTGGCGGGCGAGGCCAGGTTCAGGCGGATGTCCCGGTCGGTGACGATGCCCTCGAGCCCGTTGGTGCCGGTGACCAGGAGATGGCGGATCCGGTCCTTCGTCATGAGGTCGCGCGCCTCGGCGACCGGCGTCGCGGGGCTGACGGTGATCAACGCGCGGGTCATCAGATCGCGGATCTTCATGGCGTCCTCCTTCATGGGGAACGGGTGGTGGAGGTGGTGGCGGCCCGGCGCAGTCGCTCGACCAGCCGGAGGATCTCCTCGACGGCGCCCCAGGGACCCTGGACGTCGGTGTGGATGGTCAGCTCCGGGGTGAGCGACCGCTCGTAATCGAGGAGCAGCTCGGGCGGCTCGGTGAGGGCGGCCTTCGGACGGCCGGCGTGGGCGCACGGCGTCGGGTTCCACCGGACCAGGCTCTCGCGGTGCCCGCAGATCTCCGGCGGGCACACGAGCTGCACCTCCGCGAAGCGTGGGACCAGCTCGCGGGCGAGCCGCCGCCACGCGCGCCGGGGCGCGGCGGCGTCGATGATCACGGGGACCCCGGATTCGGTCAGCAGCTTCGCCGCGCACGCCAGCGCGCGATGGACGAGGTCCTCCTCCCACGGCGCCGGGTGCGCGTGGGGCACGATGCGCCGGCGCGCCTCGCCGGATTCGAGCAGCCTCACGCGAACGCCGCGCGCGGCGAGCCGCTCGGCGACGCTCGAGGCGAGCGTGGTCTTGCCGCTGCCCGGCAGCCCCGTGATCCAGATCGCCCAGCGTCCGTCGTCGGCCCGGGGAAGGACCCCCGCCGCGCGGGCCAGCTCGAGCGCCAGCGGGACGATCCGCTCGACCGCCGTCGGCACGTCCTCGCGCGCCGTGTCCACGACCGCTTCGGGGGAGAGCGCGGGCTCGTACGGCACGTCGACGCCCGGCACGGTCGAGCCCGGCCGCCCGGCGGCGGCGTAGATTCCGCGCGGCGCGTTCCCCTCGACTCGCGCGCGCTCGCGCTCCCGGCACACCTCGAGGGGGCACACGAGCTGCACCTCCGCGGAGTTCGGGATCGACACGCGCGCCAGGTCGCGCCACGCCCTCCGGTGGCCGGTGGCGTCGACGATCACGGGCACGCCGGACTCGGTGAGCGTGGTCGCCAGGTAGACGAGCGCCCGGTACGCGACGTCCCGCTCGGCGTGGCCGTACGCGAGCGAGGGCGCCAGGATCTTCCGGAGCGCGTCCATCTCCAGCACGCGGGTGGGCGTGCCGAGGTCGCGGAGCCGTGAGGCCAGCGCGCGCGCCAGGACCGATTTCCCGCTGCCCGGCAGTCCGGTGATCCAGATCGCCCAGCTCACCGGCCTGCCTCGAGCGGCTCCCGCAGATCGCCGGGGTCGTACGCGGAGCTGGCCATCATGCGCCGGGCGAACCGGATCAGCGCGGCACGGGTCGCGGGGGCGAGCGTCGGGTACCAGCGCGGGTGGGCGATCACGAGCGCCCTGAACGCGAAGAACGGGGGCAACGCCTCGAGGATCTCGCGATCGCCCGACTCCCGGAGATACGTCTCGAGGAACGTCCGGAAGAGGTGGACGAACGGCTCGGCGGCTCCCGGATCGTCCGGTCTGGGCGCCTGCTGCCGGAGGCCGTAGAAGAGGTAGTTCACCCCGAGGGACGACAC
>JACQWC010000080.1 GCA_016209635.1 Candidatus Rokuibacteriota bacterium
ACGCGGACGGGATAGACGCGGACGGTGCGGTCCCTGGCGTGCGCCGGTAGGAGGCACGCGCCGGTCTTCAGATCGTAGCTCCAGCCGTGCCAGGGACAGGTGAGCCGCGTTCCCGAGAGCTTCCCCTCGCTGAGCGGGCCGCCGCTGTGGATGCACATGTCGTCGCAGGCGTAGACGGTCTCGCCGGCGCGCGCGAGCACGACGCGCGCCTCGCCGACCGCGACGAGCTTCGGCTGGCCCGCGGCGAGCTCCTCCAGGCGCGCCACCCGGGTCTCACTCACGGGCTCGCCTCGGGCCGCGGCGACCCTGCGGCTCGCACTGCCACGCTCACGCGTCCTCCTTCAGGACGTAGGCGCGATGGAGGCCGGTCATGTATTGCCAGCGCATCTCCGTCGCCTGGCGGACCGCCTCGACGGCGCGCGCCCGCATCTCGTCGGTCGTGGCATACGTCTCCACGATCTCGTAGCCGCGCTCGCCGTGGACCTCGTCCGCCTCGATGTGGACGGCGAAGAACTCGACCTCGTGGTCCGTGAAGCCGTACTTCGGCTTGAGCGGCGGCAGGTTGCGCCGGTAGATCCCGGGCACCTGCGATTCGAGGCCGACCAGGAGGCCGGCCGCCGCTTCGTAGAAGGGCCGGTGGGCCATCTCGTGGCACCAGGCGGTGAGCGCCCGCGTGGTCGGGAGCTGCCTCGTCCTCTCGACCTCGGCCCGGCTCACGCCGCAGGCCTCGGCGAAGCGGATGAGCAGGTCCACGTGCTTCACGCCAGACTCCTCCTCGATGATGTTCTCGAGGAGGAAGTCCCGCGCGTCGGCGTACGGGCACTCGGCGTAGACCGCGGCGCACCAGCGCGGGAACTGCGAGACGTACTGGTAGTGCTGCGCCGCCCAGGCTCCGAGCTGAGCGCGGGTCAGCTCGCCGGCCACCCATTTCTCCGTGAAGGGGTTCAGGCGGCTGTGCCGGGCGTTGACCGCCGCCTCGAGCTCGCTGCGGAACGTGCTCTTCTCGCTCATGGGGTCCCCCTCTCACCGCCGGTACGCTCCCGTGACGGGTCCCGTCCGAGGTCCTCGATGATGGCACACAACTCCTCAGGTGAGCGAGAGCAGGGCCCCCTGGGTCAGGCTTTCGTCGAGCCGGCCGGTTCTCCCCGAAGTCCTGAGGGTGGCGGCGTAAGGCGAGCTCCCGCGCCGGCGCAGCCACTCGCCGAGCGGGCTCCCGCCGCTCCGGGGCGCCACGAAGTCGAAGGCGTGGGGCCCGATCGTGAAGCGCGCGCCGGCGCCGTCGAGGTCGTCACGCTGGATGGGGTCACCCGGCTGGCGCAGGACCTGCGCGTACCACGGCCGCACCGTTCCGGCGTCCCTCACCGCGACGGTCAGGGAGGCGATGCCGGTCACGCCGTTCCGGTGCGTCGTCTCCCGGGGCACCCGCTCCTCGCGCGGCGTCTCGTCCTGGATGAGGAAGGGGGCCACGCCCCGGTGGTCGCCGCGCGGGATCGCGAGCACCCACCTCAGCCGGTAGCCGTCGGGACGGACCCGGGTGAGCGGCTTCGGATCGTCGATCTCGACGCCCGCCCGGCGCAGGGCGAGCGTGTCCGCCCCGAGGTCATCCGTCTGCATGCAGAAGTCCACGAGCCCGCCGCCCCGCTCGAGCGGCACCCACCAGCGGTGCTCGGGATTCGTCTCGTAGAAGGCGATCAGCTCGATGTACGAGCCGTCCGCGAGCGCGATGAGGGCGTTGTGGGTTCCGATGGGGTGCCGCCCGCCCCGGACGACGGTGAACCCGAGCCTCTCATAGCTCTTCGCCGCCGTCTCGAGGTCGGGCACGACGATGACGATGTGATCGATGCCGCGTAGCATGATCGGCCTCCGGAAGTGGGTCCGCCGCCGCGCACCATGGCGGCCACCATCCTATACCGTTCGACCGCTGGATGGCGGGCCTGGCGCGCGCGGCGGCGGGCGGAGGCCGGTCGTCAGTGGCGGCCGGGTCGCTCCTCCCCGAACCCGTCGGAGGCGCGGTACCGCTCGTCCGTGCCGGGGATGTACCGCTTCTCCAGCTCCTTAAAGTGCTCGACCCGCGCCATCACGTGATGGCTCTCCGTGGCGTGTCCGGCCTTCACCTTCTCGAGGGCCCACTGGGCCTGTTCCTGGTTCTTCACCAACTCCTCCATCGCGTTCCAGACGGCGTACATCCCGGCGTGCGCCGCGTAGAGGGTGATGAAGATGAACTTGTACCCGAGCTCCCCGAGCTCGCGGAACAGGAGGGGCTGTGGGTCCTGGTTCCACCTGAAGGAGGACGAGTAGTTGAACGCGAGCGGGAGGTTCGGATGCGTCTCGCGCATCGCCCGGGCGAACGCGATCGCCGGCTCGCGGGCGGCGCCCGAGAACTCAGACCACACGAGGTCGACGCCCGCGTCCGCGTACGCGCGACCGCGCCAGATCGCCTCCTCGAGGCTCCCGCCGACCGCGCCGTAGGCGTCCGTCCGGGCGACGAGGACGAACTCGGGATCGAGTCGGTCGCGCGTGTCCACCGCGGCGCGGAACTTGCCGAGCGCCTCCTCACGGCTCAGGATGGTCTTGCCCGCGATGTGGCCGCACCGCTTGGGGAAGCGCTGATCCTCTAGGTGGATCCCGGCGACCCCGGTCTTCGCGAACTCCTCGACGGTCCGGATCGTGCTGAGCGCGTTGCCGTAGCCGTCGTCCGCGTCCGCGATCACGGGGATCCGCACCGCGCTCGCGATCATGGACGCGGTGCGCGCCACCTCCGTCATGGTGAGGAGGCCCATGTCCGGCCACCCGTTCGCCATCGCCACCGAGTACCCGCTCATGTAGATCGACTTGATGCCGACCCGCTCGGCGATCTGCGCGTCGAGGGGGGAGTACACGCCGCCGGTGAACAGGTACTCCTCGTCCCTCAGCAGCTGGCGGAACTTCTTCCCCATGCTCTCCATTCAGGGCTCCTTTGCGCGTTACCGGCTCGCCGCCGGTGCCAGCCCGGGCGCGCACCAGCGGCAGTACTTCGTCGCCTCGATCTCGACGGAACAGCTCGGGCAGCAAGCCGTGCCGCACTCCGGGCAGCCACCCCGGCGGTGGTGTTGCTCGAGCGTCATGCCACAGTCGCAAGTCGATCTCATCGTCCCCTCCTCGCTGCGGACCGGGTCTCCCCGTCGCTGGCCCAAGCATCCGCGCGAGGGGCGGTGGCGCGCAAACTCATTGTTTTTATCGGGGTGATAACGAACGCTGATCGGCCTGGCGGGCGGGGCGGCTGCTATAATCCGGCGCTATCAAGGGTCAAGACGACATAAACGAAGGGAATCGGCGCGCGTGGAGATCCCCCAGGTCGAGGCGTTTCTCGCGGTCGGCACGTTCGGCGGCTTTCGCCGCGCGGCCGAGGCGCTCCGCGTGACCCAGCCCGCCGTGAGCGCCCGGATCAAGGCGCTGGAGGACTCGCTGGGCGTGCGGCTCTTCGAGCGCGGCCGGGGAGGGCTCGCCCTCTCCCCCGCTGGCCGCGCCCTGCGCCCGCACGCCGAGCAGCTGCTCCAGGCTGTCGCGCTCGCCCGCCAGGCGGTGCACGACCTCCGGCCACAGAGCGGCGGCGCGCTGCAGATCGCGGCGGCGCTCTCGATCTGTACCTATCTCCTGCCGGACGTCCTCAAGCGGTTCCAGGCGACGCACCGGAAGGTGATGATCACCGTGCGGTCGGGCCACTCCAAGGAGGTGCTCGAGATGGTGCTGCGCGGGGAGGCGGAGATCGGTCTGGCCCGCTCGCTCCACCATCCCGCCGTCGAGACCGTGAGCCTCCGGGACGACCCGCTCGTGCTCGTGGGTCAGGCGGCCGCGTGGCCGACGCGCGCGCGCCGCGCGCGCCTCGAGGAGATCGCGGACCGGCCGCTCATCTTCTTCGACCGGGGGTCGAGCGACTGGACCCTCAGTCACGGGTTGTTCCGCCGCGCGGGCCTCGTGCCGAACGTCGTGCTCGAGGTGGAGACGATCGAGACGGCGAAGCGGATGGTCGAGCGTGGGATGGGGCTCGCCTTCCTTCCCCACCTGGCGGTCGCCCGCGACATCCGCCGGCGGCGGCTCGTCGCGGTCGAGATCGTGGATGCCGAGCCGCTCAGCCGGAGCCTCGACGTGATCCATCCCCGCCAGCGGCCGCTGAGCCCGGAGGCGCTGGCCCTCCTCCACGCGCTACGCGCCGCCGTCAGCGCGGTCGAGGCGCCTCCGCGGAGGCGGGCACGCCGCCGCGTCCCCGCGCGGGCCTCCTGACCCGGAGCACGACGCGCGGCTGGATCACGACGAGCCCTGGAGGAGCTGGCTCATCCGGCCGAAGAACTGGTCGGCCATCATCTTCGACACGCCCCCGAGCATCCGCTGGCCGACTCCCGCGATGAGCCCGCCGATCTGGACGTCCGCGCTGTACGAGACGCGGGTGCCGCCGTCGATGTCGGACAGCGTGATCACGGTCTCGCCGCGGACGAACCCGGGCCCGCCGGAGCCTTCGACCGCCATCCGGTAGGACTCCGGGGGCTGCTTGTCGGACAGCCGCACCTTTCCCTCGAAGACCCCCTTCACCGCGGCCACGCCAATCTTCATCGTCGCCTTGAACTCGTCGTTGCCGAGCGCCTCGAGCTTCTCGCACCCGGGGATCGCCTGACGGAGCTGCTCCGGGTCCAGGAACGCATCCCAGACCTTCTGGCGCGGGGCGGGAATGTCGTGCGAGCCCTCGATCTTCATCGGCGATTCTCCTTCACGGGATGTACGGCGCCACCGCGGGGGACCGCGCGTATCGCTCGTGTCCGACCACGACGGCGGCGATGTCGCGCGCAACCACGGGCGTGTCGATCGTCAGTCCGGAGGCGTCCCCGTCGACCCCTTGGATCACGCCGAGCCCGATCGTCTCCCCCGCGGCGTCCTCGAGGCCGACCAGCACGCCCTCGAAGTCGGCGGAGAGGGACGTCGCGTCGGTCGGGTCGGCCCCCGCGACCGGCGAGGGACTCCGGAGGGCGACCCGCGAGCGGTCGAGGGTCACGGGGCGCGCCGCGGCGAAGTAGGCGCCGAACGCCCGCTCCCGGTGGCGCCGCCGCTCCTCGGGCGTGCGGCGCCTCCCAGCGCGGGAGACGGCGAGCCTGAGCACGCCCGGCCCGCGCTCGGCGTCGCAGGCGCGCAGGATGTGCTCGCACTCCCCGTCGCGCTGAAGGCAGACGATCAGGTCGGGGTCGAGGAGCCGGATCTTCGCCTGCTTGAGGGCCCGTCCCCAGTCGCCGGCGACGAGGCCGCAGGTGTCCACGAACACCCGCCGGACGCCGGCGGAGCGCGCCCGGTCGACCATCGTCCGGGTGCCCTGGACGGTCGCGGAGAAGTGTCCCAGCGGGGAGGTCGAGCCCACGAAATGGAGCGCCACCATCTCCGCCTCCGCGAGGCGGGCGACGGGACGCGCGACCCGCCCCGCGCCGATCGTCGTCGGCGGGCCGATCTCCGACTGCCCGAGGTCCGCGTCCACGATCCCGACGCTCTCGCCGCCCGCGCTGAGCGCGTTGGCGAGCCACGTGACGAGCGTCGTCTTTCCCGTGTCGGTGTCGCCGATCACCAGCGTGAGCCGGGCGACCGCCACCCGCTCGAGCGCGGGCGCCCATTCGGCCGACATCAGGCGAGACGGCGGATGGCGGCGTCCATGCGGGCGAGGCCCTCGCGGATGAGGTCGGCGCTCGTAGCGTACGAGAGCCGGATGTGCGCGTCGGACCCGAAGTCGACGCCGGGGACGACGGCCACCTGCGCGTGCTCGAGCAGGAAGGCGGCGACGTCCGTCGAGCCCGCGAGCCCGCTCTCCTTGCCCCCGGCGTCGCGGGGCGGGACGCGCCGCCCGAAGAGACCGGCCACGTTCGCGAACGCGTAGAACGCCCCGCGCGGCATGACGCAGTGGACGCCCGGCAGCGCGTTCAGACCTTCCACGATGAGCCGCCGCCGCCGGTCGAACTCCCCGGCCATCTTCGCGACGTCGTCCTGAGGACCGCCGAGCGCCTCCACGGCGGCCCACTGCGCCACCGACGACGCGTTCGAGGTGACCTGGCTCTGCACGTCGGTCATCGCCCGGATGAGGCCGCGGGGCCCGGCGGCGTAGCCGATCCGCCAGCCCGTCATCGCGTACGCCTTGGAGCACGTGTTGACGACGAGCGTGCGCGCCTTGACGTCACGACCGAGCGACGCGATCGAGACGTGCCGCCCCTCGAAGGTGAGCGCCTCGTAGGACTCGTCGGACACGACCCAGAGCTGGCGCTCGACGGCCAGACGCGCGACCGCCTCCAGCGCGTCGGGGGAGAAGACGGCGCCCGTGGGGTTGTTGGGGCTGTTGAGGATGACGACCTTGGTCCGCGGGGTCACCGCGGCCCGCAGCCGGCCGGGATCGAGGTCGAAGCCCGTCGCCTCCTGCGTGGGGACGGCCACTGGCACGCCGCCCACGAGTCGCACCTGCTCGGGATAGGACACCCAGTACGGGCTCGGGAGGAGGAGCTCGTCGCCGGGGTTCAGGAGCGCCACCGCCATGTTGAAGAGGCTGTGCTTCGCGCCACACGAGACCAGGACGTCGGCGGGCTCGTAGTCGAGGTCGTTGTCCCGCTTGAACTTCGCGCACACCGCCGCGCGCAGCTCCGGGACGCCGGCGACCTCCGTGTACTTCGTCTGCCCGCGCCGCATCGCCTGGAGCGCCGCGTCCTTGATCCGCGCGGGCGTGTCGAAGTCCGGCTCCCCGGCGCCGAACGAGATCACGTTCACGCCCCGCGCGCGCAGCTCCTTGGCCTTCGCCTGCACGGCGAGCGTCGAGGACGGGGCGAGGGTCTTCAGGCGATCCGCCAGCACGTCATGGCCCCTTCGTCGGCACGGTTCGGTTACTTCGAGGGAAACTTCTCGGCCAGCCGCTTCTCGACGCCGGGCGGCACCATCCCGGTGACCGACGCGCCGAAGCTCGAGACTTCCTTGATCAATCGCGAGGAGATGTACGTGTACTTCTCGTGGGGCATGAGGAACACGGTCTCGACCGTGTCCCGGAGTTTCCGGTTCATCAGCGCCATCTGGAACTCGTACTCGAAATCCGACACCGCGCGGATGCCGCGCACGATACAGTCGGCGCGCTCGCGCGCCACCAGATCGATCAGGAGGCCGTCGAAGGCCACGATGCGCAGGTTGCTCAGGCCCGACGTGGCGTCGTCGATCATCTCGAGACGCTCGCCCACCGTGAACAGCGGCTCCTTCGAGGGGTTGGCGACCACCGCGACGATCAGCTCGTCGAAAATGCGCAGGCTGCGCTGGATGACGTCGACGTGGCCGTTGTGCACGGGATCGAACATGCCCGGATAGACCGCTCGCTTGGCCACTCTGGCTCTCCTCGGCGCGGGGCATCGTACCCGCCGCCTTCCGACAAAGTCAAGGTCGCCACGCGGAGACGGCCCCGGCGACGAGGGCCTCGAGACTCCGCTGCAGCCGGCGGTGGCCGTCGAGCAGGCGCGTGTAGCGGCGCTCGCTCCCGCCCCCCTTGGCGCGGAGGATCGCGAGGAGCCGGCCGCGGTCCGTCGAGGGCCACCGCTCGAGGTCCGGGATCAGCGCGGTCACCACCGAGAGCCGCTCGAAGGCCAGACGCTCGCCCGGAGACCAGGAGTCCCGGCGCCGGACGCCGAGCGCCGCGGCGACCCGGGACCGCGCCTCGCGCACGGCCCTGGCCCTGTCGCCGCCGAACCCCCGCGCGATCGCGCGGGAGACGAGAGCCGCGATCTGGCTCGACCGGAGCCGCGTCTCGGGCTCGGGGCTCCCGCCCGGAAGGGTCAGATAGGTCTCGGCGCCGGCCAGCCGGCCGAGGACCGGAAGCGGCGAGCGGTACCGCGGGTCCGCGGCGAGCTTCCGGCGCTCCGCCGCGAGCACCGCGAGCACCGCCGGGTCGCGAGGCCGGAAGCCCAGCCGGTCGTAGAAGTAGAACGCGCCGGACCGGAGCGCCTCGGCATTCTCGTGGCCGAGCTGGTAGCGATCGATGACGACGGTGCGCATCCCCAGCGTCACGCGGTAGGCCCGGAGAACCTGGGCGAACACGAGGGCCGACTCCCCCTGCCGGAACGACGCGAAGATGTTGAGTCCCAGCTCGAGCGCGCCGAAGAGCTGCCAGCCACCGCCGTAGCTCACCGGGACGCCGTTCTTCAGCACGAGGAAGGCGTAGTACCCCTCGAGCGGCAGCCGGAAGGCGGGCGAGAGCCCGATGAGGGCGATGCGCAGTCCCCGCCCGGGGTCCACCACCAGGACGTCGTCGGGATTCGCGTGCGCGAAGGCGTGCAGCTCGCGGAGGCGGGTCGCGAGCGCGGCCCGGGCCGCCTGGATCAGGGATTCGGCGAGCGGCCGGGGCGCCCGGCGGAGGCCCGAGAGCGGCCGCAGGACCTCGGCGACGAAGTCGACCCCGGTCCGCTGGAGGCCCGCGCCGTGGAAGAAGGGACGGGCCCAGGGGAGCTTGGCGCCCGTCCGCGACACGCCCCGGCGCAAGCGCCACTCGATCGGGAGCGCCAGGCTCTCGAAGAGCACGTCGCGCACCGCCCCGGGAAGTGGCACCCGCTCGAACAGCTCGAGGAGGAGGCCGAGATCGCTCAGGCGCCGCCCGCCCCGCGCGTCGCGGAGCCACCGGCGCCACCCCATCCCGCCCTCGCTGAACGCGTCGTCCTCCGCGTGGGTGACGAGCAGCCGGAGCGCCTCCTCGAGCTGCTCGCCTCGCTCGAAGCTCCGCCACCTCACGTCCACGTCGCTCCCGAAGTGCCTGTGGAGCCAGCGAGCCATGGGGAGCCCGAACGGGTAGTCGAGGGTCGTGCCCGCGACTCCGGAGTCGCTGAGCCGCTCGCGCCGGGCCGGACCGAGTCGCGCCACGCGGGTCGCCAGGCCTCCGAGCGCCAGCTCGACGTGCGCCAGGACCTCGCCGTCGTCGGGGTACGCCTGGAGAAAGCAGAGCGCCTCGTGCAGGCGGAGCAGCAGGCCGGCCGAGCCGATCGGGCAGGCCGCCAGCTCGCCCAGGAGCCGGAGCTTCGCGGCACGATCCTCCGGGCCGAAGCGCGCGGCGACCGCGGCGAGGGCGTCGACCAGGGCGCGCGCGCGGCGCATCAGGCCTCCCCCATCCGAAAGAAGGTCAGCGTCGTCTCCCCGAACCGCCGCGTCCGGAACGCCGCGAGGCGCCCCGCCCGCGGGGCCGGCGGCCGCTTCGTCGGGTGCTGGGCGACGACGATCGCGCGCGGCGCCGCGATCGCGCCCCCGCCGAGCCGCTCGACCGTCCCGTCCACGAGGTCGCCCTCGTAGGGCGGATCGAGAAAGACGATGTCGAAGCGCGCGCCGTCGCGCGCGAGCCGCTCGAGCTCGCGGCCGACGTCGCCGCGGAGCACCTGCACCCGTGATTCGAGGGCCAGCGTGGCGACGTTGCGCCGGAGGGCCGCGACGGCGGCCGCCGCCCGCTCGACGAAGGTCGCGTGCGCCGCGCCGCGGGAGAGGGCCTCGAGCCCGACCCCGCCGGCGCCGGCGAAGAGGTCGAGGACGCGGGCCCCCGGGAGCCACGGGGCGAGGGTGTCCATCAGCGCGATCCGCACCTGATCGGCGGTCGGGCGGGTGGCGAGACCCCGCGGCGTCACGAGCCGCCGGCCCTTCAGCGTGCCGGCGAGGATCCGCATCGCGTCCCGGGGGTCATCCGACGCTCGCCAGGTCGAGCTTGCCGGGCCACCGGTGGAGCAGCTCCCGGCGCAGCGCGCGGTGCGCCGGATCGCGGAGCTCGGGATCGGCGGCGACGATCACCGCCGCGGCCCGGCGGGCCTCCTCGAGCAGCGGCGCGTCCCGCAGGAGGTCGGCGACGCGAAACTCCGGGAGTCCCGATTGCCGGGTGCCGAAGAACTCGCCCGGACCGCGCAGCTCGAGATCGACCTCGGCGATCCGGAAGCCGTCGTGGGTCTCCACCATCGCCGCCACGCGCCGCTCCCCGTCCTCGGTGAGGTGGCTCCCGGTCAGGAGAATGCAGTAGGACTTCCAGGGCCCGCGCCCCACGCGACCGCGGAGCTGGTGGAGCTGCGACAGCCCGAAGCGCTCGGCGTGCTCGATCAGCATCACGGCGGCGTTCGGCACGTCGATGCCGACCTCGATGACCGTGGTCGAGACGAGGATGTGGATCTCGCCCGCCTTGAACCGCCGCATGATCGCCTCCTTGTCGTCGAAACCGAGCCGCCCGTGCAGGAGGCCCACGGTGAGGTCGGGGAAGACATCCTCCCGGAGGTGGCGGGCCATGTCGGTCGCGGCCTTGAGGTCGATCGCCTCCGACTCCTCGACGAGCGGATAGACGACGTAGACCTGCCGGCCGGACGCGATCTGCTCGCGGAGAAACGCGTAGATCTGCGCGCGCCTCCCCTCGGTCCGGGCGACGGTGACCACGGGCTTCCGCCCCGGGGGGAGCTGGTCGACCACCGAGACGTCCAGGTCCCCGTAGAGGGTGAGCGCGAGCGTGCGGGGGATCGGCGTCGCCGTCATGACGAGGAGGTCGGGATGCTCGCCCTTGGCGCGCAGCCGCGCGCGCTGCTCGACGCCGAACCGGTGCTGCTCGTCCACGACGGCGAGCCCGAGCCGCCGGAACTCGACCCCCTCCTGGACGAGAGCGTGGGTGCCGACCACGCACTGGAGCTCGCCCGTGGCCAGCGCGGCCCGCCGGGCGGCGCGCTCGCGGGCCCGGAGCGCGGCCGTCAGGAGAGAGACGGAGACGCCGAGGGGCTCGATGAGCTGCCGGAAGGTCATGAAGTGCTGCTCGGCGAGGATCTCGGTCGGCGCCATCACCGCCGCCTGGTAACCCGCCTCGACCGCGGCGAGCACCGCGAGGGCCGCCACCACCGTCTTGCCGGAGCCGACGTCCCCCTGGAGGAGCCGGTGCATCGGGAACGGCGCGGCCATGTCCCGCCGGATCTCCTGCCACACGCGCTCCTGGGCGGGGGTGAGCGCGAAGGGCAGCGCGGCGCGGAGGCGGGCGACGAGGGCGCCGGGCGGGTTCATCGCGATCCCGCGGGCACGGGTCGTGCGGGATCGCAGGATCGCGAGGCCGAGCTGGAGGAGCAGGAAGTCGTCGAAGGCGAGCCGCCGGCGCGCGGCCGCGAGCGCGGCCTCCGTCTGGGGGAAGTGCGCGTCGTGCACGGCTAGGGACAGGTCGACCAGCCTGGCGCCTGCGCGCGCCGCCGGCGGCAGGATCTCCGGCACCTCCTTGGCGAAGGCCTCCACGATCCGCCACATCAGCGCGCGAACCGGGCGCTGGGTGAGCCCCTCGGTGACCGAGTAGACGGGCACCAGGCGTCCGGTGTGCAACCGCTCGTCCTCGCCCGACTCCACGATCTCGAAGTCCGGCTGCGTGATCGTGATGGTCCCCCGGTAGCGGTCGATCCTGCCGTGGAGGACCAGCCGCTGCCCGCGCTTGAGCACCCGCTCGAGGTAGGGGCTCCGGAACCAGGTCGCCGTCGCGTGCCCGCTCTCGTCGCGGAGCATCACCGTGAAGGGCACCTGCGGCCGGCCGCGCGGCGGCGGGCTCACGCCGACGATGACCCCCGAGCACGTCAGCGTCTGGCCCGGCTGGAGCGCGCGGAGCGGCGTGAGCCGGGTCCGGTCCTCGTGGCGCAGGGGGACGAAGAAGAGGGCGTCCCCGACCGTCGAGAGGCCCTTCCGCTCGAGCAGCGCGGCGCGCCGCGGACCAACTCCCTTGAGGTACTGGAGCGGGGTCTGCAGACCGGTCGGTCCCGTCGATTGCTTCACTCAGGGCCCCGTGCTATAAACAGGGGCCGTCTCCGCCGTCGGCATCCAGCTTTTCCGAGGAGTGATCATGGCTCAGCGGTGCGATATCTGCGGGAAGGGCTCCGCATTCGGTCATTCGATCAGCCACGCCCACAAGCTCACGAAGCGGCGGTGGCTCCCCAATCTGGTCTCGATGCGCGTGCTGGCCGACGGCCGCCCCTCGCGCGCGCGGGTCTGCACCCGCTGTCTCAAGGCGGGCAAGGTCACGAAAGTCATTTAAGCACAGTCGGGAGGGGGGAAGCCCCCCCTCCCGAGCGGTGATGTTGGTGGGAGGCCGCCACCCCCCACCGTGTGACAAAGCGCCTTACTTCTTCTTCTTTTTGGTCGCCTTCTTCTTCGCCATTCCGTGTCTCACCTCCTCCCTTCCGGGGATTTGCTGCGACCCTCTGGAGCGTTCGCAGCCCTACCTTTTCTTCTTCTTCGCCGCCTTCTTCTTCTTCATCGATGAGTCACCCCCCTCCCTGCACCACCCTCAGTAGCCCATCGCCTCGCGGCGGAGATGCTCGGCCTGCTCCCGCCCGCGCCGCTCGTAGTGCGCGAGGTCGGCGTAGAGCTGCGGGAGGCAGACGACCTTCAGGCCGCCCTTCTCGAGCACGCCGTAGAACACGCCGGGGTCGTAGGGTGCCAGGACGTGGAGCGTGCCATCGGCCTCCGCTGCGGGTCGGAGCTGGAGCGCGGCCGCAATGGGCGCCGGGTCTCCCTCCAGGTAGCAGTGGATGCTCGGCGCCCTGAGGTGCGGCGCGACGAGCGAGAGCCCGGCGTTCAGGGTGAAGGCGTAGCGGCGGCCCTCCGCCGCCGCTGCGCGGGCGACGTCACCCATGAACTTCCGGGTGACCCGCTCCGGCACGAAGTACGACGTGCTCTCGTTGTCCCGGTAGGAGTAGGACTCGCACCAGCTCTCGAGGAGATCGGCCGGCTTGCCGAGACGGATCCGCTGGTGGTCGTCCCGCTCGACCCAGGCGACGTCCTCGAGCCGCCTGACCACGTTGTGCGAGTGGCCGAGGCTCACCTCGGCCGCCCGCGCAAGCTCCTCGAGCCGCCACGCCCGCCCCGCCTCGGCGAGGAGCACCCGCACGACCCGGGTGGCACGCGGGGCGAAGAGTGACCGGAGCGGTCGGGTGGAGGGCCGGACGTTACGCTTTCCCTCCTTCTCGATCAGGACGCTCCCGAACGCGAGGTGGCAGTTGCCGGAGAGGTCGATGAATCCCAGCGTGTTGGTCTTGAGGATCCGGGCGCTCTGGGGGCCGATATAGACGGCGGCCGCGACCGGGTACGCAGCCGGAAGCTCACGACGGATCTCTGAAAGCCGCGTCACTGCCTCCCGGATTTGCCTGGGCTGACCGAGCGACGTCACCTCAACCACGAGGACGTGCTCCTCCGTCCCGAGGCGGAACTTGACGACTAAGTCCACGGCCTGACTGCCGATCCTCGCGTCGGCGCTCTCCTCCCAGCTCCTTGCGCCTGGAAAGAGCTCGCGGAGTCGCTGGGCCACCTGCCGCCGAATCTCCGAGGATTTCAACATGTTTCGCTTGCTCCATGAGTTTCAGCATCCGCTGAAACGATACGAACTATTGAAACGTGATGTCAAGAGGAAACTTAGAGTGGCGGACTAGAACAGTGGCTGGGTTGGGTTTGAATCGCATCGCGTTGAAGGTCGACGCAGCGCGTTGCGATGGCACCGCGACTCGACGACTTGCAGTCGGCCTCCCCGGCGCACGATCTGGAGATCGCGCCATGGCGCTACCAGGGTCTGGGTCGCGCGCCAGAGCGGCGCCGCCCGCTGCGCAGATGAATCCGCACAGTCACGCCTTCGGGCTGAGACGAACCCACGAGACGCCAGCCCCGTCCCTGTCGGATTGGCGCTTCTCGGCCCACTAGAGAAGTGGCCCGACCCTTGCTGTCACTCCGAGCAGCATACCCGAGGAGGCGAGATTTGAGCAGAGATGACAGCCGCTCCGAGAACTCCCGGCTCTATGCCGAGGCGCGCCAGCGCCGGCGCGAGGCCGAAGCGCTCGCACACGTGGCGCGCAGCCTGACGGACACCTTGGACGTCTCCGCAGTGGCCGAGCGGATTGTCGGGAGCGTCCAATCGCTCTTCGAGGCTCGGTCGGCGGGCTTCCGGCTCCTGCGGCCTGACGGATCACTGGTCGCGGTCAGCGCCGACTCGTCGGGCGCCCACGCTGCGCCGGGGGACGTTCTGGCCCCCGGCATGGGGATCTCGGGACCGGTCGTGGCGGAAGGCCGACCGGCCTGGTGCCGCGATATGCTGACGGATCCCCGCTTCAGGCTCGCCCTGGCTCGGGCAGGCGAGGCCCAACGGTACTTCACCGCGGGCCAGATCGAGCCCCCTGGCGCGGGGGCCTCCGGGCGCGCCGCAGTGGAGGGCAAGGCCGTCTGGACCCGGGACGCAATGCACGATCCGGACATCGTCCTGTCCGAGACCTTGCGCCAGAGTATCAGCCGCTCGGGCAACGGGGCGATCCTGGCCGCGCCCCTTCGGGTGAAGGGGGAGAGCATCGGGACGTTGGGGATCGGCGACAAGACCGGCCGGATCTTCTCCCTCGACGAGATCATCTTGCTGGAGGCCTTCGCAAATCACGCCGCTCTTGCCTTGGATAACGCCCGACGGTACGCGGAGGCCGAGCGGCGCCGGCGGGAGGCCGAGGCGGCCGCCGAGCTGGCCCGACTGCGCCAGACCCGGCTGGAGACGCTGGTCGAGGTCAACCGCGAAGTCTCTCGCCTCCAGCCCGTCGAGTCGCTGCTCGGACGCATCGCGGAGGCCTGCGGCCGGCTCCTCGGGTCGAACTCGGTCGGTTTCCGGCTCCTGGAGGGGGACGACCTTGTCGTGAGTGCTGCCTGGGGAGATGCCAGCGCGGCAATGCCGACGCCACGGCTGAAGATCGGGGAGAGCCTCTCCGGCCGGGTTGCGGCCACGCGGCAGCCGCTCCTGGTGACGAATCTCGCCGATGATCCGAGATTGCTGGCAGCGCACCGGGAGCCGACGCGACGCCTGGGGCACCGGGCCTGGCTCGGCGTGCCGATCCTCGCCGGGGACCGCCTGCTCGGTGTCCTGAGCATCCGCACCCCGCAGGCGAGCGGCTTCTCCGCGGAAGACGTGGCGGTGGTGACAGCATTCGCCGCTCAAGCCGCCACGGGCCTCGAGAACGCGCGGCTGTACCGGCAGACCCAAGAGGCCTACGAGGACCTGTCCCGGACGCAGGCTCAGTTCCTCCAGGCCCAAAAGATGGAAGCGGTCGGGTGCCTGGCCGGTGGCATGGCCCACGATTTCAACAATCTCCTGACGGTCATTCGAGGCCGCACGCAGTTGGTGCTCCAGCGCCTGCAGCCGGAGAACTCGCTTGCCCGGCCCCTTCAGGTCATCGACACGACGGCGGCGCGCGCGGCGAAGCTCACCCAGCAATTGCTGGCCTTCAGCCGCAAGCAAGTGCTGGAGCCGAAGGTCCTCGACCTCAACGAGGTGATTGCCGGTGCGGACGAGCTACTGCGCCGACTCATTCCCGAGAACATCTCGCTGATGGCTCAGCGGACGTCCATGCTCGGCCGGGTGCTGGCGGATCCCACGCAACTCGAGCAGGTGATCGTGAATCTCGCAGTCAACGCTCGCGACGCGATGCCCCGGGGAGGCCGGCTGATCTTTCGGACCGCCAACGTCGACGTGGGTTCTACCGCAGCCGAATCCTACCCGGGGCTTCGTCCCGGGCGATACGTGACGCTGCAGGTGGCGGACACCGGCCACGGAATCGACGCCGAGACCCAGGCGCGCATCTTTGAGCCGTTCTTCACGACCAAGGGCCCTGGCAAAGGGACAGGACTCGGGCTGGCCACTGTCTACGGCATCATCGAGCAGAGCGGGGGCCACATCTATGTGGAGAGCGAACTCGACCAGGGGACCACGTTCACCATCTACTTGCCTCGAGTCGACGACGTGACGGATGGGAGCCCCGTCACACCGAGGGCCGTGCCTGTGGCGTCCGGTTCGGAGACAATTCTGCTGGTGGAGGACGACTGCGACGTGAGGGAGCTTGCGCAGGAGATCCTGGAGGCGCAGGGCTACCGCGTGCTGGGCGCCCCTGACCCGGCCACCGCGGTCCGGATGGCAGAACATCACGCCGGATCGATTGAGCTGCTCCTCACGGATGTGGTTATGCCGGGCATGAGCGGACGAGCGGTCGCCGATCACGTGCGCGGCCTTCGCCCCGATGTCAAGGTACTCTATATGTCGGGTTACACCGACGACGCGATCGTTCACGCCGGAGTCCTGGACCCCGGAACGAAGCTCCTGCCAAAGCCTTTCATGCCCGAGTCGCTCGCCGGCCGCGTCCGCGAAGTGCTCGATAGCTCAGCGGACGGGTAGCATTTTCGCAAGCGGCAGCGCCGATGCAGTCGTTCCATTTCCCCCGAGGCCAAGTGAGGGGTCCCGGCCGACCGCCGTTATGGTAGGGAAAAACAGCGCGGACAGGCACGCGGCGGGAGGCGGCATGGGGCGACTGCGGATCATGGTCTGCGGCGCAGGGTTCTTCGGCCGGAAGTGGCTCGAGGTCATCCGGGCCCGCCCCGACTGTGAGATCGCCGGGATCGTTTCCCGCACGCCCGCCCGACTCGACGAAGCGCGGCGGGAGCTGGGGCTGGACGGCGTCGCCGGCTACGCGAGCCTCGACGAGGCGGTCGCCCGGGCGCACGCCGACGCCGTGGTCGTCGCGCTCCCCCAGATGCTCCACCGGGAGACCATCGTGCGCGCCCTCCGAGCCGGCTGGCACGTCCTCACGGAGAAACCCCTGGCCATGACGATGGACGAGGCTCGGGCGATTCTGGACGCGAGCTGCGCCCGGCGGGATCGCGTCGTCATGGTCAACCAGAACTTCCGCTGGCGGCCGCACACCCTCGCATTCGCCCGAGGGGTGCGCGAAGGCCTGATCGGGCGGCCGGCGCACCTCATGCTCGAGTGCCGCCAGCAGATCCGTCGGACGACCGTGGAGGCCTGGCGCGAGCGGATGGTGGAGCCGTACCTGCTCGACTTCTCGATCCACCACTTCGACCTCCTCCGCTACCTGACCGGGGATGAGCCGCACGAGGTCGTCGCCATGAGCTTCCGCCCGAGCTGGAGCTGGTTCGCGGGGAACTCGGCCGCGGCGGCCATCGTCACGATGGCGAGCGGGCTCGTCGTGAGCTACACGGGCATGATGGTCGCCCAGGGGCTCGAGACGCCCCAGGAGGGACTCATCACCCTGACCGGCGAGCTGGGGACGCTCCACCTCGACGGCGCCTCCTGCGTCTCGCTCCTCGGCCAGGGCGAGCCGCGCCCGATCCCCGGGGAGCCCGTGCCCGAGAGCGACCTCGGGCGCGGGCTTGCCCAGTTCGTCGACGCCATCCGCACAGGCCGCCAGCCGGAAACCCACCTCGGCGACAACGTCCGGAGCTTCGCCCTCCTCATCGCGGCCGTCGAATCGGCTCGCGCCCGTCGGGCCGTCCGCGTCGATGACCTTCTCCCCGACCTCGCTCGCCGCGAGCGGCCCTGAGCCCCTCCGAGTCTCCCCGCTGCAGTAGTATGAACGGCGTGTCCCAACGGATTGTTGAGGCCGACCCCCGGGACGGCACATTCCCGCGCGAGGAGACGGTCCTCGCGCACGGCCTGACGCTCTTCGACGGGCTCTATGCGAGCGTCGGCGAGCGATGACGCGACGCCCGACGACCGGCGAGCTCCTGCGCTACTTCCTCTACCTCGGCAGCCTTGGCTTCGGGGGCCCGGTCGCGCTCGTCGGATACATGCAGCGCGACCTCGTCGAGACCCGGCAGTGGTTCTCGAAGGAGGAGTACCTGAAATCCCTGGCGCTCTCCCAGCTCGCCCCCGGACCCCTGGCGGCCCAGCTCGCGATCTGTCTCGGGTTCGTCCACTCGCGGGTGCGCGGCGCCACGCTCGTCTCCCTCGCCTTCGTGCTGCCGTCCTTCGCCATGACCGTCGCGATCGGCTGGCTCTACGTCAGGTTCGGCGGCCTCACGTGGATGCAGGCGGCGTTCTACGGCGTCGGCGCGGCCGTCATCGCCATCATCGTCCACGCCGCCTACAAGCTCGCCCGGCTCACCATGGCGAAGGACCGGCTCCAGTGGGGGATCTTCGCCCTCATGGGGCTCACCACGGCGTGGACCGAGTCCGAGATCCTGACGCTGTTCGTCCTCTGCGGGGTGGTGGCGCTCGTGGTCCAGGCGCCGCCGGCCTTCCTCCGGCGGACGACCCCGACGTGCCTCAGCGTCGTGACGCCCGGCATCCTCCTCGAGCTCCTCTGGTTCTTCACCAAGGCCGGCGCGTTCGTGTTCGGGAGCGGCCTCGCGATCGTCCCGTTCCTCTACGGCGGGGTCGTGCAGCAGTACGCGTGGCTGGACGACAAGCAGTTCCTGGACGCGGTCGCGGTGGCGATGCTCACGCCCGGGCCCGTCGTGATCACGGTCGCGTTCATCGGCTATCTCGTCGCCGCGTTCCCGGGCGCCGTGGCCGCCGCCGTCGGGGTGTTCCTGCCCGTCTACCTCTTCGTCGTCATCCCCTACCCGTGGTTCGACCGGTTCAGCGACAACCCGCAGGTGAAGGCGTTCGTCGGCGGCGTGACCGCCGCGGCCTCGGGCGCGATCGCCGGCGCCTGCTTCGTCCTCGCGCGGCGCGCGATCGTCGACGCGCCGACGCTCCTGATCGCCCTCGCCGCCCTCGGCGTGACCTGGCGGTTCAAGCTTCCCGAGCCCCTGCTGATCGCGGCCGGCGCCCTCGTCGGCCTCCTGATCTTCTCCGCGAGGTGATCGCCATGACGCATGACACGGGTCCCAACCCGCCCGAGCGCACCGTCGTCTTCGTCTGTCTCCACGGCGCGGCGAAGAGCGTCCTGGCCGCGGCGGACTTCGAGCGCCTTGCGGCAGAGCGCGGGCTTCGCCTCCGCGCCACGTTCGTCGGGGTCGAGCCGGGTGCGGAGATCGCCGCCGGGGTGGTCGACGCGCTCCGCGCCGAGGGCGTCGACCTCCGCGGTCAGCGTCCCCGGCTCGTCACGCGGCGGGAGCTCGAGACGGCGTGGCGGGTCGTCTCGTTCGGCTGCGACCTCGAGGGGGTGGCGCCGCCGGAGGTCGTGGTCGAGCGGTGGGACGAGGTGCCAGCGGTCAGCGACGACTTCGGCGCCGCCCGGCGCGCCATCGGCGCCCGGCTCGAGCGTCTGCTCGGGGCATCCGAGCCGGCGCCCGCCTAACCCTCTTCCTCCTCGATCCGCTCCATGGCCTCGTCGTCGAGGCCGAAGTAATGGCCCAGCTCGTGCACGACCGTGTCACGGACGAGCTCCGCCATCTCCTCCTCGTCCGCGCAGTCCTCCTCGATCGGCCCCTGGTAGATCGTGATCGTGTCGGGCAGGACGTTCCCGTAGGACGAGTCGCGCCGGGTGAGATCGACGCCCCGGTAGAGCCCGTAGAGCGTGTCGGGCGGCTCGATGTCGAGGTCCGCGAGCGTCGCATCGTCCGCCCAGTCCTCGACGAGCACGGCGACGTTGGCGAGCCTCGCCTTGAATCGCTTCGGCAGGCGCCGGAGCGCCCGTTCGACGAGCGCCTCAAACTCCTTGCGCGTCATCACCGTCGAGGCGAGACGGGGCGCGCGGCGTGGCGGGCCGGGGGCGCGCTCCGTGCGAGTGTCGTTCCGAGCAAAGGGGCGTGCCCCCGGCCCGCCACCCTTACACTCCCCGGACGCGCTCGACGTTGATGACGTCCCGCACCTCGCGAATCGCTCCGATGATCTCCTGGAGCTGGCGGAGGTCGGCCACCTCGATGACGAAGTGGTTGATGCCACGGCGGTCGTCCGTCACGGTCACCTCGGCCTTCGTGATGTTGCCGTTCCGCGACGAGATCGCGCCCGTGATCTCGGAGAGGAGGCCGGGCCGGTCCCTGCCGATGTACACGGCGACGCGGACCGGCCGCCTGGCGGGCTCGCCGGCGTCCCACTCGACGTTGACCAGGCGCTCGCGGTCGAGGACGCTCTTGGCCACGGTGAGGCAGTCGCGCGTGTGCACGGTCAGGCCCCGGCCCCGCGTGATGAAGCCGACGATCGGGTCGCCGGGCAGCGGCGTACAGCACTTCGCGAACCGTACCAGGAGGTCGTCGACCCCGCGGATCCGCACGCCCTGCTCGGGCTGCGGGCGCGCCGTCGTCGGCCGCGGCCTCTCGGCGGTCTCCGGCACCGCGCCGGGCGCCAGCTTGTTCAGGAGCTGCTGGACCGAGTGCTTGCCGTAGCCGATCGACGCCAGCAGGTCGTCCCCCGTGGCGAACCCCAGGTCCGCGGCGACCTTCGCCAGGTCGTCGCTCACGAGCAGCGCGGAGGCATTCACCCGGTACTTCTTGGCCTCCCGCTCGAACAGCTCCCGCCCGAGCGCGATCGACTGCGTGCGCTCCTCGACCTTCAGCCACTGGTTGATCTTCGAGCGCGCGCGCGTCGACCTGACGATCTTGAGCCAGTCCCGGCTCGGGTGCTGGTTCGGCGAGGTGACGATCTCGACGATGTCGCCCTGACGGAGGACGTACCGGAGGGGCACCAGCTTGCCGTTCACCTTGGCGCCGACGCAGTGGTTGCCCACCTCCGTGTGCACGGCGAAGGCGAAGTCGAGCGGCGTCGCCCCCTCGGGCAGGACCTTGACGTCGCCCTTGGGCGTGAAGACATAGACCTCGTCGGGGAAGAGGTCGACCCGGAGGTTCTCCAGGAACTCCACGGGGTCCTTGGCGTCGCGCTGGGTCTCCATGAGCTGGCGGAGCCAGAGGAGCGACTCGTCGAGCTTGTCCTTGCCGGACTTCTTCTCCTTGTAGAGCCAGTGGGCGGCGATCCCATCCTCGGCGATGCGGTGCATCTCCCAGGTCCGGATCTGGAT
>JACQWC010000081.1 GCA_016209635.1 Candidatus Rokuibacteriota bacterium
CTTGCCGAAGGAGAGGGCCTTGGCCCCGCCCCCCTGCATCTGGCGCATGAAGAAGATCCACACCCCGATGAAGAGCAGCATGGGCACCCACTGGAGGAAGACGGCGTACCAGGGGTTGGAGTCGGGCGGCTTCACCGCGATCCGGACTCCGCGGTCCCGGAGCATCTTCACGAGCTCCGGGTAGTCCACCGTGTACGTCCGCTGGACCTGGGCCGAGTCCTTGAGCGTGTAGGTGACGAGGTTGCCCCGGATGACGACCGACTCGACGCGACCCTGCTCGACGGCCTTGAGGAACTCGGAGAAGTTGGGCTGCTCCTGCCCGCCCTGCTGCGCGCCCTGGAACACCGTGAACAGGAGGATGACGATGAGGCCGATCACCATCCAGAGCGCGAGGTTCTTGTAGACCTGATTCATGCCCGCCCATTATAGCACCAGGCCCGAGTGACGCGCCGCGCCAGAGACCTACTCGAGCGCCGCCACGTACGGGAGGTTCCGGTAAAGCCCTTGCCAGTCGAACCCGTAGCCCACCACGTAGACGTTCCCGATGGTGAACCCGACGTAGTCGATCTCGACGGACACCTCCCGGCGCTCCGCCTTGTCGACCAGACAGCAGACGCGCAGGCTCCGGGGACGGCGCGCTTCGAGGGCGCGTCTCAGGTAGGCGAGGGTGAGGCCGGTGTCGACGATGTCCTCGACGACCAGCACGTGTCGGTCCTCGACCGGCACCGAGAGGTCGGACACGAGCCGCACGGCGCCGGACGGGCGCGTCCCGGCGTAGCTCGCGAGCGCGATGAAGTCGGTCTGGAGCTCGATCGGAATCGCCCGGATCAGGTCGGCCATGAAGAGGAAGGCGCCCTGGAGGACGCCGACCAGGACGGGGCGCCTGTCCGCGTAGTCGCGGGTGATCGCCCGGCCCAGCTCGGCGACCCGCGACCGGAGCGCCTCCTCGGTGATCACCACCCGGCCCGGACGCGGGAGGGCGTCAGCGGGTGGTGACATAGGTCGCGAGCGGCCGGTCCCCTCCGAGGCGGGCGGCGGCCTCGACCGCCGCATCCCGGGTTGCGAACGAGCCGACGCGAACCCGGTACCTGGCGCCGCCCTGCGCCTCGGTCTCCGAGAGGTACGCCTCGTGGCCGGCGGCCGCCAGGGCGCCCCGCAGGGCCTCGGCCTGGGTCCTCAGCCGGAAAGCGCCGACCTGGATCGTGAACCGTCCCGCTCTCGGCTCGCTCTTCCCAGCGGGATCGCGCTCGGCGCGATCTCCGGGCGGGCCCACGCCGGTCGCGTCCGCGCGCTCGCCCTTCGGCGGCCTGGCCGGCTTGGGCGGCGGCACCGGGCTGAGCGGCGCCGTCAGCTCCCGGTAGAAGGTCAGGGCCGGCTCGGGGCTTCTGGCGGCCGGGGGCGCCGAGGCGCGCGGCGCGGCGCCGCCGCGCTCCGCCTCCCGCGCGCCGCGCGCCGCGACCCACTCCCCGAGGATCGGCACGCGGGTCCATTGCCGCCCTGCCAGGATCCCGAGCGCGAACGTCCCACCGAGCACGGCGAGGAAGCCGAGCGCCAGAAGGATCGAGGCGACCGAGCGGCCCAGCCCGCGACGTGGGAACCTCGCCATCACATGCTTTCCGGCGCCGTTACCCCGAGGAGGTCGAGGCCGTTCTTGGTCACCTGGCCGACGCTCGTCGCGAGCGCCAGGCGCGCCGCCATGAGCCGCGCGTCCTGCTGGATCACGCGGTGCGAGCGGTAGTACGGGTGGAAGAGGCCCGCCAGCTCGGTGAGCCAGTACGCGATGCGGTGCGGCTCGAGCGCGCGCGCCGCGCCCGCGACCACCTCTGGGTACTGGAGGAGGCGCTTCACGATGCGGAGCTCCTCGGGCAGGGCGAGCGCGTCGAGATCGACCTCCTCCCAGGGCGGGACCGTGATCCCCTGCTCGGCCACCTGCTTCCAGATCGACCGGATGCGGGCGTGGGCGTACTGGACGTAGTAGACGGGGTTCTCCGCCGACTGGCGCGTCGCCACCGCCAGGTCGAACTCGAGCGGGCTGTCGTGGCGGCGCGTGAGGAACGTGAAGCGCGCCGCGTCGCGCCCGACCTCCTCGAGCAGCTCCTCCATCAGCACGAACTCGCCTCGCCGCTTGGACATCCGGACCGGCTCGCCAGAGCGGAGCAGCGTGACGAGCTGGACGATGAGCACCTCGAAGGCCGCGTCAGGATGGCCCAGCGCCCGGAGCCCCGCCCGCACCCGCGGGACGTACCCGTGGTGATCGGGCCCGAAGAGGTTCACGACGCGGTCGAAGCCGTCGAACTTCCGGTAGTGGTGAAGCGCGAGGTCCACGGCGAAGTACGTCAGCTCGCCCCCGGACTTGCGCAGCACCCGATCCTTCTCGTCGCCGAAGTCGGCGGAGCGAAACCAGAGCGCGCCCTCGCGCTCGTAGGCGAGCCCGCGCGCAAGGAACTCGGCGATCGCCTTCTCCGGCAGGCCGGCGTCCCGGACGTCCCGCTGCTCGGAGGTCCAGAGGTCGAAGGCGACGCCGTAGTCCTCGAGCACCCGGCGCTGGGACTCGACGATCCGATGCACGGCGTACTCGCCCAGACGCCGGAGCCGGCCGGCGGGGGGCAGCTCGAGGACCCTCGGCCCGTCCGGCTCGATCTCGAGATAGTCGCGCGCGAGATCGACCAGGTACTCGCCGGGGTAGCCGTTCTCGGGCAGCGCCGCCCCCTCGCCGAGCGCCTGGCGCATGCGCGCCTCGAGCGAGCCCGCGAGGGCCTCGAACTGGTTGCCCGCGTCGTTCACGTAGTACTCCGTCGTCACCGAGGCGCCCTGGGATCGGAGGAGGCGCGCCAGCGCGTCGCCGATCGCCGCCGCGCGGGCGTTGACGATCACGAGGGGACCCGTGGGGTTCGCCGACACGAACTCGAGACGCACCCGCCGGCCGCGCGCGCTCGACCCCCGGCCGTAGCGGGGACCCTCTTCGAGGATCTGGCGGACCGCACTCCGGCACCACGCGGGCGAGAGAAAGACGTTGAGGAACCCTGGCCCGGCGACTTCGAGCCGATCGACCTCGGGCAGCAGCGGGAAGTGCTTGACGACCAGCTCGGCGATCTGCCGCGGCGCGCGGCGGGCCGGACGCGCGAGGACCATCGCCGCGTTGGTGGCGTAGTCCCCGTGCTCCACCTGCCGCGGCGCCTCCCACACACACTCGTCCAGCTCCGGCAGCCCCGCCTTGGCGAGCGCCGTCCGAACCCCCTCGGTCAGTCGGCCTGTCAGGTCCATCCGTTGCGTGCCTGGAGAGAGACAAAAATCGCCGCGGCTCGGCGGCGATTACGGCTCATGATACCCGGGGCTTAGCCGGCACGACGAAGAAAAAACGTGAGGGGCTCGATCGTGTAGTCTTGTGTGCCGGGGCCTGCGGGCCCAGGGGCGGGAGCCCCGGGAGGAGAGCGCGATGGAGGCGGTCCACGATCGGGGAGGACGACCCGGAGCCGGACCGATCGACCGGAGCGAGCACCCGGCGAGCGACTGGGAGATGCTCACCGACGCGATCCTGATCGCGCTGGCGAGCCCCGAGCGGCGCATCATGCGGGTCGACGAGCTCCGGAGGGCGATCGAGAGCCTGCGGCCACAGCAGTACGAATCGTTCCGATACTACGAGCGGTGGATCACCGCCATCGAGCAGGTGCTGATCGAGAAGGGGCTCGTGAGTCGCGAGGAGATCGACGCGAAGGTCGTCGAGCTGGGGCGCCGTGAGCCCTGAGGTACCCGAGGCCGGCGGGGCGAGATATCGACCGGGTGAGGTGGTGCGTGTCAGGGCCGACGTCCCGCGCGGCCACGCGCGGACCCCCGCCTACATCCGGGGGAAGACGGGCTGGGTCGAGCGGCTCCACGGCATCTTCCGGAACCCCGAGTCCCTCGCCTACGGCAGCGACGGGCTCCCGAAGCAGCCGCTCTACTTGGTCGGCTTCCGCCAGACCGACCTCTGGGAGCGGTACGGAGGCCCGGCGAGGGACACGGTCTACGTCGACGTGTACGAGCACTGGCTCGACCCGGCGTGAAGGAGAGCGCGATGGGGAGAGACGACGGCCACGAGCATCGTTCCCACGCCCCGATCGACGAGCACGGCGAGCCGCCCCTCGGCCGGCGCGCGAGAGCGATCGAAGCGCTCCTGATCGAGAAGGGGCTCCTCACCGCCGCGGAGATTCGTCGTGCGATCGACGATCTGGCGTCCCGGTCACCCGCGGACGGCGCCAAGCTCGTAGCCCGGGCGTGGGTGGATCCCGCGTTCAAGGCCCGGCTGCTCGCCGACCCGAAGGCCGCGACCCCCGAGTTCGGGATCGATATCACTTCCCACGCGCAGCTCGCCGTCCTGGAGAACAGCCCCGGACTCCATCATCTCGTCGTCTGCACGCTCTGCTCCTGCTACCCGCGCACCCTCCTCGGCCCTCCACCCGCCTGGTACAAGAGCCTCGACTACCGCTCGCGAGCCGTGGTCGACCCCCGCGGGGTCATGCGGGAGTTCGGTCTCGAGCTTCCCGCGACCGTCGAGGTGCGCGTCGTCGACAGCACGGCCGACATGCGCTACCTCGTTCTCCCCTTGCGTCCGGCAGGCACGGAGCGCCTGAGCGAGGAGGAGCTCAGGGCGCTCGTCACCCGGGACAGCATGATCGGCGTCAGCCACCCTCGCGATCCTGTTCGCGTGTAGGCTCAGGGGCTGTGGCCTGCTCAGAAAATGCCGGTTGAGCGGGTTCCGCGCTCAAGCCGCGGGTTCAAGGGTCACCCGATATCCCTGGCGTTCCAGGAGTTCGACCGCCCGCCGGGTGACCTGGCGGGCTCGCCGCCGGTCGTAGTAGTCCGCGCCC
>JACQWC010000091.1 GCA_016209635.1 Candidatus Rokuibacteriota bacterium
CCCAGATCCCGATCCGGATGATCAAGCGTCTCGTCTACCAGAGCCTCCGGCTCGACCTCCGGACCCACCTCGATCTCGTGTCGTCCCACATGGCGGTCGTGCGCGAGACCGCCGACCACGCCGAGGGCGTCGCCGCCTTCAAGGAGAAGCGCCCGCCCACGTTCCGGGGCCGGTGAGGGCTCAGACGGCCGAGTAGCCGCGGTACTCCATCTGGGCGGCGATCCGCTCCCGTGCCGGGGCCCCCCAGAACTTCTCGACGAGGTAGAGGCCGAGGTCGAGCGACGACGCGACGCCGCCGGCGGTGACGATCCGCCCCTCGTCGACGATCCGCCGATCGGTGACGACCTCGCGGCAGTAGGGCCGGAGGAGGTCCCAGGCGCGATGGTGGGTGGTGGCGCGCCGGCCCGCGAGATAGCCCGCGCGGCCGAGGAGGAGCGCCCCGGTGCAGACGGAGGCGAGCGGGCGGTCGGGGCCCCAGGTCCGGAGGTACGCGATCAGCCGCTCGTCGTCGACGAGGGCGCGCGTGCCGAGGCCGCCGGGCACGTACAGGAGGTCGAAGGAGGCCAGGTCCTCGTAGACCGAATCGGGCCTGAGGACGAGGCCGGACTCGTCAGCGATCTCGCCCGCGGTGCCGATGATCCGGTGGGTCACCTCGGTGGCGATCCCCATCGCCGGGATCCGCCGGAGCGAGTCGTAGGCGCCCACGAAGTCGAGGAAGGTGAGGCGCGGGAAGACGAGAAACGCGATGCGCTTCGGCGGGGGGCTCACGTGATCGCCCGCGCGATCGCGAAGGCGGCGCCGGCGGCGAGGCCGCCGATCAGCACGGCCTGGAGCGCGCTCCTGAGCGGCGCCGTGCCCGTGTAGCGGCCCTTGACGTAGCCGAAGACGGTGAGCGCCGCGAGCGTGACGATCGCCGAGACGCCGAGCGCCGTCGCGGCCCGCTCGAGCACCACGTACGGCGCCAGCGGGATGAGGCCGCCGGCGACGTACGCTCCGCCGATGGTGACCGCGCTCCAGAGGGCGCGGCGGGGATCGGGCCGCTCGAGCCCTAGCTCGAAACGCATCATGAAATCGACCCAGCCCTCCGGGTGGCGGCGGAGGGCGTCGACGAGCGGCTTCGCGTCCGCTGCGCTCACGCCGTACGACTCCAGCACCTCGCCGACCTCCGCGGCCTCCGCGTCGGGCTTCTCGTGGACCTCGCGCGCCTCGCGCGCGCGCTCGCTCTCGTAGTGCTCGGCGTCGCTCCGGGCCGCGAGGTACCCGCCCAGGCCCATCGCGATCGCGCCCGCCGCGACCTCGGCGAGCCCCGCCACGACGATGATCCAGGTGGCGTCGATCGCGCCCGTGAGGCCGGCGGCGAGCGCGAAGGGCACCGTCAGCCCGTCCGCCATCCCGAGGACCAGGTCGCGCACGGTCCGGCTGCCCGTGAAGTGCCGCTCCGCGTGCAGCGTCGGGAGCATCGTCAGAGGGGCTGGACGCTGGCCTTGTGGCGCTGGGCGAGCGCCTGGTACCCGCTCGGGTTGACGCGCACCCAGAACTCCGCCGGCGTGCCGGCGAGCGGCCCCCGCACCTTGGCGGGGGCGCCGAGCGCCAGCATCCCCTCGGGGATCTCGGTGCCGGGCGTCACGACCGCCCCGGCCGCGATCATCGCCCGGGCGCCGATCCTGGCACCGTCGAGGACCGTCGCGCCGTTCCCGATGAGGCACTCCTCGCCGAGGATGGCGCCGTGCACCATGCAGAGGTGGCCGACCGTCGCGCCGGGGCCGATCTCCACGGGATCGCGGGGCGTCACGTGGACGACGGCGCAGTCCTGGACGTTGGCGCCCCGGCGGATCACGATCGGAGAGAAGTCGCTTCGGACGACGGCGTTGTACCAGACGGAGGCGTTCTCCTCGATCGTCACATCGCCGATGATCACGGCGGTCGGCGCGATGAAGGCGGACGGATGGATCGTGGGACGCTTTCCCTCGAAGCTGAACAGTGGCATGGGACGGACCCTCGCAGTATGCTCGGAGTTGTCCGTATCTTACGCGAAGTCGCCGCTCGATGGAGGGACGAGTGCCGGTCCCGAAGGTCGCCGCCGTCGCCACCGCGACGCCGCCCCACCGGTTCACGCAGGACGAGCTGCTGAGCCTCGCGGGGTACACGGACGCCCAGCGGCGCGGCTTCTTCAGCCGGAGCGCTATCGAGGGCCGCCACCTCTATATCGACCCTGGGCGGTTCAGGCCGGACGAGGGCGTCGACGATCTCAGCGATCGCTTCCGACGCGGCGCGCTCGAGCTGGGCGAGGCGGCGGCCCGGAGTGCGCTCGAGCGCGCCGGGTGGGACCCGCGGGACGTGGACTTCCTGGCGACGACGACCTGCACGGGGCGGCTCACGCCGAGCCTCGACGCCCACCTGGTCGGGCGGCTCGGCTGCCGCGCGGATGTCCAGCGGGTCCACGTGGGCGACACCGGCTGCGCCTCGGCGATGGTCGCGCTCCAGCAGGCGTGGAACCACCTCCGCGCCTTCCCCGAGCACCGGGCCCTCGTCGTGGCCGTCGAGATCTGCTCGGCGGCCTACTTCTTCGACGACCGGCTGGAGAGCGCGGTGGCCCACGCGATCTTCGCCGACGGCGCGGGCGCCCTGGCGCTGTCCACGTCGTGCGGCGGGCCGAGCGTCGTCGCCCACCGGACGCTCTTCCGCCCGGAGCATCTCGACGCCATGGGATTCGAGTACCCGGGCGGGCGCCCGCGCGTGGTCCTGTCGAAGGACGTCCGGCGGATCGGCGCCACGATGATGGGGGAGATGGCGGAGGCGCTCATGGGGGTGCAGGGCCTCAAGCGGGCCGACATCCGCTACTGGATCCTCCACTCGGCCGGTCCGCGGGTGCTCGATCGCGCGCGGGTCCTGCTCGGGCTCGCCGACGCGCAGGTCGAGCACTCGCGCGCCGTGCTGAGACGGTTCGGCAACATGTCGTCGGCGACGATCGTCTTCGTGCTGGAGGAGGTTCTCCGCGAGGAAGCGCCCGTCCCCGGCGAGTGGGGCGTGATGATCGGTCTCGGTCCCGGGTTCGCCGCGGAGGGCGCGCTCCTCCGGTGGTGATGCCGCGAGCGGAGGGCGCCCACGAGTTCCTCGACGGACCGGTCCCGCCGGCCGATCTCGCGGCGTCGCTCCGGGACATCGACCGCCTCAACGCGTGGTTCGGCGGCTACGCGCTGACGCTCCGGGAGGTCGAGCGCCTCGCCCGGGGAGTCCCGCCCTCCCGGCGGCTCGTCGTCCTCGACGTGGGCGGCGGGCGCGGCGACCTCGCGGTGCGCCTCGTCCGCTGGGCGCGGCGGGGGGGACGGCAGATCCGGGTGCTGGTGCTCGAGCGCGACGCCGACACGCTCGGGCTCGCGCGGGCCGTCTGCCGGGCCTATCCGGAGATCCTCCTGGTCCGGGCCGACGCGACCGCCCTGCCGTTCCCCGAGGGCACGGTGGACGTGGTCACCTGCGCGCTGACCCTCCACCACCTCGAGCCCGACCGCGCCGTGGCGGGCCTCGGGGAGATGACGGCGGCCGCCCGGCTCGGGGTGGTGGTGAACGACCTCCTGCGCACCCGGCTCTCGCTGGCGCTCGTCTGGCTGACGACACGGCTCCTCCGCTGCCATCCGATCTCGCGCAGCGACGGCCCGCTCTCCGTCCGGCGCGCCTATTCGCCCGAGGAGATCCGGACCCTCGGGGAGAAGGCGGCCCTGCGCCGGCTCACGATCCAGCGGTACCCGGCGCTCGGACGGCTCGTGGCGATCGCGTCATGACCCCCGACGTCATCGTCGTCGGGGCGGGCCCCGGGGGCGCCGCCACTGCGATTCTGTTGTCCGAGCACGGCCTCGGCGTCCTCGTGCTGGATCGCGCGCGGTTCCCGCGTTCGAAGATCTGCGGCGAGTACCTGAGCCCCGAGGCCGTGCGCGTTCTCGACCGGCTGGGCGCGCTGAAGACGCTCGACGCCGTGGCGACGCCGCTCCTCGGCATGCGGATCACGGCGCCCGACGGGACCACCGTCGCCGGCCGGTACCGGCCCCTCGGGCCGTACCGCCCCTACCGCGAGCACGCGCTGGGCGTCTCCCGGACGACGCTCGACGCCGCCCTGGCGGAGCGGCTGCGGGCGCTTCCCCTCGAGTTTCGCGAGGAGACGCGCGTCACCGACCTGATCCTCGACGGCGAGCGCGTCGTCGGCGTCGAGACCGTCGACCGGGACCACCGCGCGCGCACGGTCCGCGCGCCGCTCGTGATCGGGGCCGACGGGCGGACGTCCGTGGTCGCGCAGCGCTTGGGCTGCCGGCGGCCGCACCGGCTGCGCCGGATGGCCCTGGTCACGTACGTGTCCGGCCTGTCCGGGTGCGGAGACTCCGGCGAGGTCTTCGTCGATCCTCCCGACTACGGGATCCTTAACCCCATCGAGCCGGACCGCGCGAACCTGAGCCTGGTCGTTCCCCTCGAGCACGCGGCGCCGTTCAGCGACCGGCTCGAGGCCTTCTTCGCCGCGCGGGTCGCGCAGCTCCCGCACCTCGCGCGCCGCCTCGCGGGTGCCCGGCGCGCGGCGCCGGTCCAGGCGATGGGGCCGCTCGCCTATCGCGTGACGCCGCCCCGGCGCCCCGGCGTCCTGCTCGTGGGCGACGCCGCGGGGTTCTACGACCCCTTCACGGGCGAGGGCATCTTCAGCGCGCTCCACGGCGCCGAGCTGGCCGCGGAGACCGTGGTCCGCGCGCTCCGGAGCGGGGACACGAGCGCCCGGGCGCTCGCGGAGTACGAGCGGGCGCGGCGGACCGCCTTCGGCGGCAAGGCGCGGCTCACGCGGGCGCTCCAGCTCGTCATCCGCCACCGTCGGCTCGCGAACCTGACCGCGCGCGTTCTGGTACGGCGGCCCGCGCTGCTCGACCTGCTGCTCGGCATCATCGGCGACTTCGTCCCGCCACGCGCCCTCCTCGGGGTCCTTCGCGCGCGGTAAAGCTAGGCGCCCGGACTGCGGGCGTCCTAAGCTAGCGAGGGTGGAGGTCCCGGCCCGAGGAAGGAGCCGAACGATGGCGACGCGCTCGGACACGCTGCCGCGCCGGTTCGCGAGGATCTACACCGCGGCCGTCACCGACGTGATGGACGAGATGGGGCTCATGCGCCAGACGCTCCCGTCCACGATCCGGCCGCTCACGCCGGACATGCGCGCGGCGGGCTACGCTTTCACGGCGCGCGGGCGCCCGTTCCGCGGGAAGCCCCGCGACCGCGACGCGACACTCCGCCGGTTCCTCGCGATGCTCGGCGCCGTGCCCGCCGACTCGGTGCTCGTCCTCGCGGCGAACGACAACGCCGCCGCGCACTTCGGCGAGCTGTCGGCCGAGTGGTTCCGCGCGCGCCGCGTGCGCGGCGCGGTGATCGACGGCGCCAGCCGCGACGCCGCGTCCATCAGCCGACTCCGCTTCCCGACGTTCGTCCGCTACCGCACGCCGCAAGACTCGGTGCCGCGGTGGCGGGTCGCCGACTGGGGCGCGCCCCTCACCATCGGGGGCGTGCGGGTCACGCTGGGCGACATGATCGTTGCCGACCTCGACGGCGTCGTCGTGGTGCCGCGCCGCGTGGCGCACGAGGTCCTGGTCCGCTGCGAGCGGCTGGTCTCCACCGAGAGCGCGGTGCGGAAGGCGGTCAAGCGCGGGGTGACACCGCTCGCCGCGTACGAGAAGTTCGGCAGCTTCTAACCCCAATCGGCCAGGTGTCAGAGCCTCTCGGTCGGAGATCGCACGATTCGAAGGTAGGTGCCATAACCTCTCGGTCACTCGTGAAAGGGCTTTCGGGGAAAGACGTAGGGAGCCTTGCCCAAGAGTGGCTGGTGAGTGGGCTCCCGTCGGCGAAGCGCATGGAAGCGGACGGTCTCGGCGCGGAGATCGACCTCGCACCGGACCAGGCGGTGGGGCCACAGGGGATCCGCCTGGAAGGTGCGCCCGAGCAGGCTCACCGTGCCGGTCGCCGAAGTACGCCGAATGAAAATCACGACCCCCTCGGGCTGAGCCTGCAGATCCGGTTGCCACGCGGGCGGGAACGGACGGCGCGCGGGGGCGCCGTCGATGCGGGCGGCGGCGCGCTGGCAGTAGGCGCCGACATAGCGCCGCGAGCGCTCCTGGAGGTCGGCGAGCGAGTCATGGTAGAAGCGCGCCCAGACCTTCGCTTGCCAGCGGCCGTTGAAGTTTTCGATGGCGGCCTGGGAGCCGCTTTCCTGCGGCGGCGCGAAGACCGGAATGACGTCGAGTCGCAAGCACGTCCGCACGACCCGACCGAGGGAATCCCGACCGTGGTGGCCGCCTTGGAAAATGGTGTCATTGTCGAACTGCGCGTAGGCCGGCCGCCCGTACTCCCGCCAGTGCTCCACGAGCGCCTCGACGGCCGTTTTTGCGGTCACCAGCGTCTGCGGCCAGGCGCCGGGCAACCCGCCATGCAAGGACACCCCGGTGAGGACCTCGAGGCGGAGGCCGCCGGTGAGCGTCAGGCCCTCGACAATATCGAAGCTGTCGAGTTCGGCGCGCCCCGCAGCCACCGCGGGGAGGTACCATCCGGGAGGCGGCGGCGGCCGGCGGACCCGTCGCCTGGCATCCAGCGCTCCGCGGCGCTCGAGGATGCGGCCGATCGTCCGGACCGACGGCACCAGAGCGTGGGCGCGCGTCACGAGCTCACGGTGGATGGCCCGGGCGCCAAACTCACCCAGATCGCTCGTCTCCTTCAGCTCGCGCCGCAGGCCAAGCACGAGGTCCTCGACGGCCGATGCGGTCCGCTGGATCCGCACCGCGATCGGAGAACGATCGCTCCAGTCGACGCGATCCAAAGACAGCTCGCCGGCACGTCGGCACCACCACTGCACGGTGGAGAGGCTCACCTCATGCGCCCGTGCGACCGCTCGCATCGACGCGCCGGCCCGGACCTCAGCCACGATCGTGCGCCGCGTTCTCTCCCGCCGCCCAAGTGCTTTTTACCCATCGCTTCGTACTCCCAGAGTTTTTCCCGAGAATCATAATGACCGAGAGGCGCTGGCACCCCAGTGACCGAGAGGCTCTGACACCTGGCCGATTGGGGCTAATTTATCGCTCTTCACCAGTATCTGTATCGAGTCCCGTGTTGACGCGGGTGGCGGGAAAAGCGTGAGCGGCATCGGCCCCCGAGGTGATAGACCTCCTGACGTGACGGGCAATCACGGACGGGAGGAGGGAGCCGATGCCCGAGGGAATCGTATCACGCATTCTGCGACTGCCCGGCTACGGGGCGTACGCGTGGGAAGCGGACGAGGTGACCGGGGTGCTGTGGCTGTCGATCCGGCAGACGACCGCGACCCCGTACTCCGTGTGCGGCGGCTGCGGGATCTCGGTCCGCGACGTGCATAGTTGGACGGAGCGGAAGCTCCGCGATCTGCCGTGGGGCGTCTGGGGCGTCTGGCGCGTGTGGCTGCGGGTCGAGGTGCATCGGGTGCGGTGTCGGCGCTGCGGGGTGCGCACCGAACGGGTGCCCTTTGTGACGGGCAAGGCGCACTCCACGACGCGGCTGGAGGCGGCCGTGGCCCGCGACTGTGAGGCGGCGCCCGTGAGCCGCGTGGCCCGGACGTGGCACGTGCCGCCCGAGACCGCCCGCCGCATGGACAAGCGGGTGCTGCGGCGCTGGGCGGCGGCGCGCCCCCGCAAACCCCTGCGCTCTCTCGGGGTCGACGAGATCTCCCTGGGCCAGCGCGATAAGTTCCTCACGGTCGTCAGTGACCTGGACCGCGGGGAGCCGATCTGGGCCGGCTTGGAGCGCAAACGCGAGCCCTGGACCGCTTCTTCGCCGAGGCTCTGCCGCCGCGCCGGGGCCGGGCCGTGCGCGCCGTCTGTGTCGACATGTGGGAGCCGTTCGCGCAGAGCCTCCGGGCCCACCTGCCCCACGCCCGCATCGTCTACGACAAGTTCCATGTCCTGCGGCATGTGAACGACGCGGTCGACGAGACCCGGCGGGCCGAGTTCTTCCGCAAGGGCGGCGGGGCCCGCGGCCTGCTGCGGGGCAAGCGCTGGCTGCTCCTGCGCCGCTGGGCCCACCTCGAGCGCGACGAGCGTCGCCTGGTCCGGGCGCTGCTGGCGCTCAACCGCCGCCTCGCCAAAGCCTACCTGCTCAAGGAGCAACTCGCCCATCTCTGGGACTACACCTATGAGGGGGCGGCGCGGCGCTTCCTCACGACCTGGCTCCGCGCCCTCCGGTGGCAGCGCCTGCCAGCCTTCCGCAAGGTCGCCCAGCGCCTGCTGCGGCATCTCGACGGCATCCTCGCCTACTGCCATGAGAAGGTCCCGTTCGGGAAGGTCGAGGCGATCAACGGCAACATCCGGGCCGTGCTCCGGCGCGGCCGCGGGTATCGAGATCACGGGTACCCCTGCTCAAAGTCCAAAAGGCCACGGCTGAGCGGCGCCAGTCTTTGCGAGCCGCATGAACGCCGGGTCCAGTACAGATTCTGGTGAAGACCGTAATTAATATTATAGGGCCGCAAGAACCAATGCATCCGCTGTCAGGCGGCGTAGCGCAGCGGGTCGATAAGGCCAGCCTCCGCGAACCCTTTCTTCCGCAGGACGCAACTATCGCAGAGTCCGCAGGCGCCGCCGTCGGGAGTTGGCTCGTAGCACGACCAGGTCAGCGAAAAATCAACGCCCAGGGTATGGCCGGTCCGGATGATCTCGGACTTGGTCATCCGGATGAGGGGAGTGTGAATCTTGAACCGTCTCCTACTTTCTACCCCGGCCTTCGTGGCCAGATTCGCCATCCGTTCGAAGGCATCGATATACTCGGGGCGGCAGTCAGGATACCCGGAGTAATCAAGGACGTTGGCGCCGAAGAACACGTCCTCAGCGCCGAGGAC
>JACQWC010000097.1 GCA_016209635.1 Candidatus Rokuibacteriota bacterium
CTCAGTGACAAAGCCGATCGTCACGCACAATAACCTGTAAACCCGCCCGCCGACGCTGATAGCTACGTTCACAGCAAAGAGCTTTGCCAGACGACGCGGCCCACGAAGAACGGGCCGAGGCGTTCCAGATAGAGCGACGTCTGCTGCGTTTTCCTCATCGTCTCGACAATCTTGGAGAGCGGATAGAGATCCTTGCCGATGAGGCCGATCACGAAATCGTTGTCGCTCTTGTCGAGACCGTGGCAGGCGAGCCGGATGTCGTGGGCGAGGTCGGCATCGCCGTAGCCGTGGCCGAGGACCGCGTGCTCCTTGACGATCGCGCCCTGCTCCTGGCCCGGCAGGCGCGAGAACGCGCCCGAGCGGCGGAGCGGGTACCAGATGGCCCAGGGCCAGGCCGGGTTCAGGGCCATGCGGCGGGGCCGCTGGAGGAGCCACTCGTCGAGGTCGACCTCGAAGCCCGACGCGTACGTCCGGCCGAACATCGTCAGCTCCGGTTTCTGGGCGAGCCCCGCGAAGGGCTCGGCGTTGAGCAGCTCGCGGAAGCCGCTGACGAAGAACGCGGGGTCCTCGTGGATGCCGAGCACGGCGACCCCGCGGGGGTCATTCGCATCGCGATAGAGGGCGCTCTCGATCCCGCTCGCTTCCAGCGCGCCCACGAGGGGCTTGGGATCGGGGCACGCGCCGAAGACCTGGAGCTGCATCCAGAGCCGGCGGTTCGAGGTCTGGCCCTTGGCCCCGCGCTCCTGGACGTCGATCTTGGTGTCCTCAGCCGGGCTCACGGCATCCTCCGTTCCTGCGACGTTACCCCCCGCGGGTGTGCATCTCGAGGCGCGGGTCCTGCTTGAGCCGCGCGATCGGCACGAGCGGCGCCCGCTCGCGGAGCGCCAGCCGCTCCTCCGCGCCCCGGTCCGCCCGGCTCCGCCACCGGCCGGTGATCAGGGCCTTCAGCTCCTCCGGCGTGGCGCCCCGGCGGAAGGGGTCGCGGAGATTCACCCCCTGAGGCGCGTAGAGGCAGAGGTACCACGTGCCGTCGGCGGTGAGCCGGCTCCGGTCGCACGCGGCGCAGAACGGCTGGGTCGTCGACGCGATAATCCCGAAGACCGCGCCGTCGGGCAGGCGGTACCGGTCGGCCGGCGCCGAGGTCGACTCGACGATCGGCTCGATCCGCCCGTAGCGGCGCTCGAGAACGGCGAGCATCTCCCGCCGCGAGACCACCTGGTCCATCGACCACCGGGTCGCGCCACCGACGTCCATATACTCGATGAAGCGGAGCTCGGCGGGCACGCGCTTCGCGAACTCGATGAGGTCGGCCAGCTCGTCGTCGTTCACCCCGCGGATCACCACCGTGTCGAGCTTCGTCTCCGTGAACCCGACGCGCGGCAGCGCCGCGATCCCCTCCAGGACCTGGGCGTGGCCGGTCCGCCGCGTGAGCGCCGTGAAGCGCTCGGGGCGCAGGGTGTCGAGGCTCACCGTCACACGGCCGAGCCCGGCCTCCTTGAGCGCCGGCGCCTGCTCGCCGAGCAGCACGCCGTTGGTCGTGATCGCGAGGTCCCGCAGGCCCGGCCGCTCCGCTAGCATCCGGACGAGACGCGGCAGCTCACGGCGGAGGAGCGGCTCCCCGCCGGTCAGCCGCACCTTGTCCACACCCAGCTCGATGAAGACGTCCACGAGAGCCGCCATCTCCCCGAAGTGGAGGATCTCGGCGCGGGGCAGCCACGCGTACTCCTCCTCGGGCATGCAGTAGTGGCAGCGCAGGTTACAGCGGTCGGTGACGGACAGGCGCAGATTCCGGAGCGGCCGCCCGTAGGTGTCGTCGAGACGCATCACGCGACTCCGACCAGCGCAGCGACCCCGGCGAGTGCCTTGTCCCATTCGCGGAGCAATCCGGTCTTCTTGACCCCGACCTCGAAGTGGTCCCACGGCAGCCGCTCGTCGGGCGGCCGCTCGCGCGTCGTGTACAGCTCCGGGTCTCCGTCCCACTCGCGGAGCGCCCGCTTCCAGTCGCCGTCGAGGCGGGCTGCCAGCTCCACGAAGTCGCTGACCCGCCGGTCCCCTCGCGCCAGGAGCGCCTGGAGCGCCGCCTCCCGCGGGTTCTCGTGGAGGACGCGGACGTTCGCGAACCGGCGCACCCCGCGCTTGATGATGTCGAGCTTCTCCCCGAGCGACCCGGCGCCGTCGAAGGCCGCCCACTGGAACGGCGTCCACGGCTTCGGGACGAAGGACGAGATCGAGAGCGTGAGGCGCCCGAACGGGCGGCCCGAGGAATCGGGAACGCGCAACCGCTCGAGCAGCCGGCGCGCCAGGTCGGGGATGGCCTCCACGTCCGCGCGCGTCTCGGTCGGCTGCCCGATCATGAAGTAGCACTTGAGGTTCGGGATCCCGTAGCGCCGCACCAGGTCGCACGCCGTGTAGAGCTGCTCGTCCGAGATCGACTTCCGGATCACCTGCCGGAGCCGTTCGGTGCCCGCCTCCGGCGCGATCGTCAGCGTCCGGTGGCCGCCCCGCGCGAGCGAGGCGACCAGCTCCGGGGTGAGGCTGTCGGCCCGGAGCGAGGAGATCGACAGCTCGAGCCCCGCCTCCTCGACGACGCCGAGGAGGTCGCCGATCCACGGGTAGTCGGAGACGCACGCGCCGACGAGCCCGACCCGCTTCTCGCCGCTCGCCGCCAGCTCGCTCACCGTCGCACGGAGCGCCTCAACGCTCCGATGCCTCACCGGCCGGTACACCTGGCCCTCGAGGCAAAAGCGGCAGCCGCGGCCGCACCCCTTGCCCACCTCGAGGAGGGCCATGTGGCCGTACTCGGCGTTCGGCGTCTTCACCGTGGCGATCGTCTCGAAGGCGTTCACGTTCCTGAGCCGCCGCTTGGTGACGATCGCGGGCGCGCCACCGCGCGGCGTCACGGACGCGATCGTCCCGTCGGCGGCGTACGC